>NZ_CP114910.1:312553-625107 GCF_027497395.1 Solwaraspora sp. WMMA2080
AGCTCTTCGCCCAGGTCACCAACCCGCCGTTGGACGCCATCCGGGAGGAGATGGTGACCAGCCTGCAGTCGACCATCGGCCCGGAGGCCAACCTGCTCGACCCGGGTCCGGCGTCCTGCCGGCAGATCGTGCTGCCGTACCCGATCATCGACAACGACGAGCTGGCCAAGATCCTGTCCATCGACGAGGACGGCGACCTGCCCGGCTTCAAGGCGGTCCGGGTCTCCGGCCTGTACCCGCTGCGTGACGGCGCCGACGGGATCAAGGCCCGGCTCACCGAGATCTGCCGGCACGTGTCCGAGGCGATCGAGGACGGCGTGCGGATCTTCGTGCTGTCGGACCGGGACTCGACCGTCGACCTGGCGCCGATCCCGTCGCTGCTGCTCACCGCCGCCGTGCACCAGCATCTGGTGCGTGAGCAGACCCGCACCCAGGTGGCGTTGCTCGTCGAGTCCGGCGACTGCCGCGAGGTGCACCACGCCGCCGTGCTGATCGGCTACGGCGCCGCCGCGGTCAACCCGTACCTGGCCTTCGAGTCGGTCGAGGACCTGATCGCCACCGGCGCGCTGGCCGGTATCACCTCCACCGAGGCGATCGGCAACTACGTCAAGGCGCTCGGCAAGGGCGTGCTCAAGATCATGTCGAAGATGGGCATCTCGACGGTCTCCTCGTACTGCGGTGCCCAGGTCTTCGAAGCGGTCGGCCTGGACCCCCGGCTGGTCGAGCGCTACTTCGCCGGCACCCCGGGCACCGTCGGCGGGGTCGGGCTGTCCGGCATCCATGCTGAAATCGCCGCCCGGCACGACCGCGCGTACCCGTCGAACAGCGCCGAGCGCTCGCACCGCCGCCTCGACGTCGGCGGCGAGTACCAGTGGCGGCGTGAAGGTGAACTGCACCTGTTCAACCCGGAGACGGTGTTCCTGCTGCAGCACGCCACCCGCTCCGGGCAGTACGACGTGTTCCGCCGCTACACCGCCACCGTCGACGGCCTGGCCGCCGAGGCCGGCTCGCTGCGTGGGCTGTTCACCCTGCGCGACGGGGTCCGCGAGCCGGTGCCGATCGACGAGGTCGAACCGGCTAGCGAGATCGTCAAGCGGTTCTCCACCGGCGCCATGAGCTACGGGTCGATCTCCGCCGAGTCGCACGAGACCCTCGCCATCGCGATGAACCGCCTCGGCGGGCGGTCCAACACCGGCGAGGGCGGCGAGGACGTCGACCGGCTCTACGACCCGGCCCGCCGTTCGGCGGTCAAGCAGATCGCCTCCGGCCGGTTCGGCGTCACCAGCGAGTATCTGGTCAACGCCGACGACCTGCAGATCAAGATGGCGCAGGGGGCCAAGCCGGGTGAGGGCGGCCAGCTGCCCGGCAACAAGGTGTGGCCGTGGATCGCCAAGACCCGTCACGCCACCCCCGGCGTCGGGCTGATCTCTCCGCCGCCGCACCACGACATCTACTCGATCGAGGACCTCGCCCAGCTGGTGCACGACCTCAAGTGCGTCAACCCGGCCGCCCGGGTGCACGTCAAGCTGGTCAGCGAGATCGGCGTCGGCACTGTCGCCGCCGGCGTCGCCAAGCTCAAGGCCGACGTCATCCTGATCTCCGGGCACGACGGCGGCACCGGTGCGTCCCCGCTGAACTCGCTCAAGCACGCCGGCACCCCGTGGGAGCTGGGCCTGGCCGAGACCCAGCAGACGCTGCTGCTGAACAAGCTGCGTGACCGGGTCACCGTCCAGGTCGACGGCCAGCTCAAGACCGGCCGGGACGTGCTGATCGCGGCGCTGCTCGGCGCCGAGGAGTACGGCTTCGCCACCGCCCCGCTGATCGTCTCCGGCTGCGTGATGATGCGCGTCTGCCACCTGGACACCTGCCCGGTCGGCATCGCCACCCAGAACCCGGTGCTGCGGGAACGCTTCACCGGCAAGCCGGAGTTCGTGGAGAACTTCTTCCTGTTCCTCGCCGAGGAGGTCCGCAGCTACCTGGCCGAGCTGGGCTTCCGGTCAATCGACGAGGCGATCGGCCGGGCCGACCTGCTGGACACCACGCCGGCCGTGGAGCACTGGAAGGCCAGGGGCCTGGACCTGTCCGCGGTGCTGCACGTGCCGGCGCTGCCGGCCGGTGCCGCGCTGCGCGGCGTCCGCGCCCAGGACCACGGTCTGGACAGGGCCCTGGACAACGAGCTGATCACCCTGGCCGGACCGGCGTTGACCGAGCGGACCCCGGTGCGGGCGTCGGTGCCGGTCCGCAACGAGCACCGCAGTGTCGGCGCGATGCTCGGCGGCGAGGTGACCCGCCGGGTCGGCGGGGCCGGGCTGCCCGACGACACCATCGAGTTCACCCTGACCGGCACCGCCGGGCAGTCGTTCGGCGCGTTCCTGCCGCGCGGGGTGACGCTGCGGCTGGTCGGCGACGCCAACGACTACGTCGGCAAGGGCCTGTCCGGTGGTCGGCTGATCGTCCGCCCGGACCCGGCGGCCCCGTTCGCGGCGCCCGGTGGCGCCGGTGCCGAGGAGCAGATCATCGCCGGCAACACCATCCTGTACGGGGCGACCGCCGGTGAGCTGTTCCTCCGCGGGCGGGTCGGCGAACGGTTCGCGGTGCGTAACTCCGGTGCGGTCACCGTCGTCGAGGGCGTCGGCGACCACGGCTGCGAGTACATGACCGGCGGTACGGTCGTCGTGCTCGGCCCGACCGGGCGCAACTTCGCCGCCGGCATGTCCGGCGGTACGGCGTACCTGTGGCGCCTCGACGAGAACCTGGTCAACCGGGAGCTGGTGGATCTGGAGCCGGTGGCCGCCGACGCCGAGCCGATGCTGCGTGAGCTGGTCGAGCGGCACTTCGCCGAGACCGACTCGGCGGTGGCTGAGGCGCTGCTCAAGCGCTGGCCGGAGGCGGTGGAGGAGTTCACCGTGGTGGTCCCGCGCGACTACCGACGGGTGCTGGAGACGATGAGGGCCGCCGAAGCCGCCGGCCGTGACGTGGATGAGGCCGTCATGGAGGTGGCTCGTGCCTGACCCGACCGGATTCCTGCGGATCGACCGGCGGCTGCCGCATCGCCGACCCGTGCCGGTGCGGATCATGGACTGGCGGGAGGTCTACCCGCCGGCCACCGATGAGCTGATCCGCGAGCAGGCGACCCGCTGCATGGACTGCGGCATTCCGTTCTGCCACGACGGCTGCCCGCTGGGCAACCGCATCCCGGACTGGAACGACCTGGTCCGTACCGGTGGCTGGGCGTCGGCGATCGAGTCGCTGCACGCCACCAACAACTTCCCGGAGTTCACCGGCCGGCTCTGCCCGGCGCCCTGTGAGGCGGCCTGCGTGCTGGGTATCGCCGGCGGCGCGCCGGTCACCATCAAGCAGGTCGAGGTGGAGATCATCAACCGGGCGGTCGGCGCCGGTCTGGTCACTCCGCATCCGGTGCCGGAGCCGTCCGGGCGGCGGGTCGCGGTGGTCGGTTCCGGCCCGGCCGGGCTGGCCGCCGCCCAGCAGCTGGCGCGCGCCGGGCACGCGGTCACCGTCTTCGAGCGTGACGACGCCATCGGCGGCCTGATGCGGTACGGCATCCCCGACTTCAAGTTGGAGAAGGAGCACATCGATCTGCGGTTGGCCCAGTTGGCGGCCGAGGGCGTGCAGTTCCGCACCGGAGTGAACGTCGGCGTCGACGTGACCGCCGAGCAGTTGCGCGCCGACCACGACGCGGTGCTGCTGGCCTGCGGGGCGCTGGCCGGCCGGGACACCCCGGCGACGCCGGGCCGGGCGCTTCGCGGGGTGCACCTGGCGATGGAGCACCTGGTCGAGTCGAACCGGGTGGTGGCGGCTGCGGCGGCGCACGCCCGCACGGCCGAGGCGGCCGGGGTGGTGGCCGTCGAGCCGCCGTCGGAGTCCGGGTCATCGCACGTGGACGGCGTACCGGTGGACCGGCCGGCGATCGACGCGGCCGGCCGGCACGTGGTGATCATCGGCGGGGGTGACACCGCCGCCGACTGCCTCGGGGTGGCGCACCGGCAGGGTGCGGCCGGGGTCTACCAGCTGGACCTCTACCCGGAGCCGCCGAGCGCCCGCGACGAGGCCCGGGACCCGTGGCCGACCTGGCCGTGGGTGCTGCGCGAGTACCCGGCGCACGAGGAGGGCGGCGAGCGGGTCTTCGCCGTCGCGGTGCAGGAGTTCGTCGACGACGGCACCGGCGCGGTACGGGCGGTCCGCATCGCCGAGGTGACGGTGACCAAGCGTGACGGCGAGCGGATCCTGACCGTGGTGCCGGGCACCGAGCGGGAGCTGCCGGCGGACCTGGTGCTGCTGGCGATCGGCTTCGAGGGCACCGAGCAGCAGCCGTTGCTGGAGCAGCTGCGGCTGGTCCGTAACCGGCGCGGGGCGATCGACTCCGACGGTGACTGGCAGACCGCCACCAAGGGGGTCTTCGTCGCCGGTGACATGCACCGGGGGGCGTCGTTGATCGTGTGGGCGATCGCCGAGGGACGGGCGGCGGCGGCCGCCATCCACTCGTACCTCGGTGGGGTGGGGGAGCTGCCGGCACCGGTGGTGCCGACGGCGCAGCCACTCGCCGCCCGCTGACCAGGACCGTTCCGTTCGGCCCTGCTGAAGATCTGCTGGTCTTCGGTGGGGCCGTTCCTCTTTCGGGGATGCGGATGTTTCGATAGCATTACCGGCTAGTAACAACCGTTACTCCCCACGGCCACGCGCGCGGCCACGAGG
Organism: Solwaraspora sp. WMMA2080; assembly: GCF_027497395.1. Lineage (GTDB taxonomy): Bacteria > Actinomycetota > Actinomycetes > Mycobacteriales > Micromonosporaceae > Micromonospora_E. Next base: position 317,267 of record NZ_CP114910.1, read on the forward strand.
ATCCCCCCATCCTTGTGAGGTCCGTCCATGCCCCTTCGTTCCCTGGCCCGCGCCGCCGTCGCGCTGGCCGTCACCCTCGGCGCCACCGGCGTCGGCATCGGCACGGCCACCGCTCCGGCGCACGCCGCACCCGCCGCCGTGCACTATGTCGCCCTCGGCGACTCGTTCTCCTCCGGCGTCGGCGCCGGCCCCTACGAGACGACCTGCCTGCGCAGCGACCGCTCGTACGCGCCGCTGTGGGCGGCCGCCAACGCGCCGGCCAGCTTCCGCTTCGTCGCCTGCGGCGGTGCGGTCACCGACGACGTGCTCGACAACCAGCTGTCCGCGCTCGACGCCGGCACCACGATGGTCACCATCACCATCGGCGGCAACGACGCCGGATTCGCCGACGTCGTGCTGAGCTGCCGGCTGGGCAGCGAGTCCTCCTGCGCCAGCGCGGTCGACCGGGCCGAACGGTTCGCCACCACCGAACTGCCCGGCCGGCTCGACACCACCTACGCCGCCATCCGACAGCGGGCACCGGACGCGCAGCTGATCGTGCTCGGCTACCCGCGCCTGTTCGACGAGGTCCGCTACTGCGGCCTGTTCAGCATGAGTCTGACCAAGCGGTCCATCATCAACGACGCGGCGGACCTGCTGGCCGACGTCACCGCCGCCCGCGCGTCGGCCGCCGGGGCCACCTTCGTGGACACCCGGCCGCAGTTCGCCGGGCACGGCGTCTGCGCCGGCAGCCCGTGGATCAACGACTTCTCCGCGTTGATTGCCGCGTACCACCCGAACGCCGCCGGCTACCGCGACGGCTACCTGGCCGCGCTCAACACGGTCACCGGCTGACAGGCAGTGCCGCCCACCTGACGGCGCTACGTACCTGGCGGTCCGGTCCCCGCCCGCACCACGGGGACCGGGCCGCCCGTCAGGTGGCCGCCTGGTCCCGGTTGCTGTCGCCACCGCGGTCGTCGCCGGGAGTCGTTCGGTTGCTGAGGAAGTAGGCACCGAGCGCGCCAGCCAGGGTGCCGAAGACGACGACCGAGTACGCGGCCAGAATCAGCTCCAGGCCTTGGGCGAACGGATCCCGCGCCGCCATCCGCTGACCGGTGATCGTGGTGAGCGTGACGTCGTGCAGCGCCTGCGCGTAGCTCGGATAGGAGCCGGAGACCACGAGCAGCTGGCCGGCGGCGAGGATGAGGCTCACCGTCACCGCGAAGAGCCAGGCGAGCCGGTCGGTGAGCAACCGGCCGGCGGAGCGTGAACCCCGTACCGCCGCGGTGATCGCCGCACCGGCGCGGGCCGTCCGCAAGGCCAACGCCACCCGGGCGAACCGCAGCACCGGAACGGCCAGGAAGAGCAGCTGCCACCAGTTGCGCCGCCAGAACCGGCCCGGGTGATGCCGGCCCAACCAGGCCCGCAGCGAGAATTCGGCGACGAAGACCACCCACAAGGCCCAGCTGGCCGCGCCGAGCACGGCGGCCGTCGGCGGATGGGTGGTGACGAACTGGCCGATCACCAGCAGCAGGAACAGTACACCGAGGACACCGAGCGGCTTGTCGAGACGGTCGGCGAGCCGGCGCAACATCGTGTCGCGTTCCGTGTCGTCGCGCTCGGTCTCCTCGTGCTCCGAATGGTCGCGGGTGCCGTGCCCGGTCTCCCGGCCGTCGGCGTCGGCGCCGTCGTTGTCGCCAGGTCGCATCGATCGCACTTCCGACGGTCGTCGGGACACTCTGATTACGGATACTAGGCGCATTTCGGGCTCGGCGCCGGCACTACCGTCCAATCCCGGGTGTCGACGATGCCGGTCCGGCGTCCGGCCGGCCACGCTGCAATCTATGCAGGTGAATGCGCATTGTTCATCGATACCGTCAGCGATAAGATCATTGCCGGGGGTCTTTGATGAGTGGGACGCCAGGGCTGGGTGTCCGCTCAGTGAGGAGCACCGTCTTGCGTCTCCGTCAACTATTGGTAGTGGCCGTGACGGCACTCGTGGCCGCCGTCACGACTCCGTCGACAGCCGCTGGCGCACCGCAGCAGATCATCGGCGGCGACACCGTCTTGTCAGCGCCCTGGGCAGCCGCTGTCTACAGCGACGGCTCGTTCAGATGCTCCGGCTCGATGATCGCCTCCCGCTGGGTGCTCACCGCCGAGCACTGCATCGGCGGCTCGATGTCGGTACGGGCCGGCAGTGTCCATCACGCCACCGGCGGCCAGGTGAGCGCGGTCAGCGCGACCTACTCCCAGTACGGATACCTATACGACATCGGGCTGCTGTATCTCAGCACACCGATCAGCACCACGTACGTCACGCTCGCCACCAGCGACCCGCCGGTCGGCTCGACCAACACCATCTACGGCTGGGGCCGTACCTGCCTCAACTGTCACCTGTCGCCGCAGCTCAAAACAGCCTCGGTGCAGGTGGTGTCGGTGCGGGGCCGGGACGCGTACGAGGGACCGGCGCTGCGCAGCTCCCCGGTGACCGGCATCGCCTGGCAGGGGGACTCGGGCGGTCCGCAGTTCTACAACGGACAACAGGTTGGTGTCTGCTCGAACTCCAACGGGTCGAGCTCGCAGAACTACTCCTCGGTCGCTGCCAGCCGCGACTGGATCACCTCGATCACCGGCGTCTGACCGTCGGCACCTGACCGTCCTGACCCGGCTGCCCGGCCGGCTACCGCCGCCGGCCGGGCAGCCGGGTTAACAGCGCCCGCCCGATTCGGATAGTGTTCCGGTGGCTACCCGAGTGGCAGGTGGGGGTGGGATGAGCTTCGGTGCCGCGTACCGTCGGGCGGTCGCCGCCCACCGGCGGGCCGTGACCCATCTGACCACCGCCCGATCGGCCATAGCGGACAGCCCGGCACCGCCGCCGCCGGACCTCGGCGACGTCACCGAACGGCTGCGCCACGTCGGCGAAACCCTCACCACCGGCGCGACCAGCGCCATCCAGGACCCGGCCGTCGGCCCGGCACCGGTGCGGGTCGGAATGGCACGGCCGGTCGGGCTGGCCGGCACTGGCGACCCGGTCGAGTTCCCCGCGCTGGTGCCGCTCGGCGCCGGCACCCACCTGGCCATCGACGCCGACGCCCGCCAGCCACGGATCGCCGCCCTGCTGCGCAGCCTCGTCGTGCGACTGCTCGCCGCCGCCCCACCCGGCACGGTACGGGTGGCCGCGCTGGACACCACCTCGATGGGCGCCACCTTCCTGCCGCTGCGCCCGCTGGTCGAAGCCGGCGTGCTGGCGGCACCGGCCGCCACCGACGCCGAAGCCAAGGAACGCCTCGACGACGCCGACCAGCACGTACGCGCCGCCCAGGCCCGCACCGGCGGGCAGCCGGGGGAGCTGCTGGTGGTGGTCGCGGCGGCGCTGCCGGACAGCCGCGCCGAGCTGATGCGCCTCGCCGCGCTCACCCACGCCGGCACCGCCGCCCGGGTCTGCGTGATCATCGCCGGCTACCCGCCGACCGGCACCGGAGCGCAGCCGCCGACGCTCGGCCCGACCACCCAGCTGCGACTCGACGGCAACCGGGGCTGGGTCGGCGACCCACCCGGCCAGCCGTTCAGCTCCGACGGCACCGGGCTGGCCGCACCGGTCGCCCTCGACGGCGACCCGCCGGCCCGGGTCGTGCAGGCCCTCGCCGACCGGCTCGGCGAGATCCACCGGCGCGGCTCCGCACTCGACTTCGCCGACCTGCTGCCGCCCCGGATCTGGACCGAGACCGCCGGCACCGGCCTGCACACCGTCGTCGGCCGCGCCGGCCGGGAGCCGGCGGTCCTCGCCTTCGACGACGTCACCCCGCACTGGCTGGTCGGTGGGCGCACCGGCTCCGGCAAGACCGTCTTCCTGCTTGACCTGCTGTACGGCCTGGCCGCCCGCTACCCACCCGACGAGCTGGCGCTCTACCTGCTCGACTTCAAGGAAGGCGTCAGCTTCACCGAGTTCGTGCCGACCGGCCGCGACCCGTCGTGGATCCCGCACGCCCGCGCCGTCGGCATCGAGTCCGACCGGGAGTACGGCGTCGCCGTGCTGCGCGAACTGCGCCGCGAGCTGAACCGGCGGGCGGCGGCGATGAAACGCCACGGCGTGACGAAGCTGGCCGACCTGCCCCGCGACGGCGCGCCGACGCCACGTACCGTCGCCGTGATCGACGAGTTCCACGTGTTGTTCGACGGTAACGACTCGGTCGCCCGCGAGGCCGCCGCCCTGCTGGAGGAGCTGGCCCGCAAAGGCCGGTCGTACGGCGTACACCTGGTGCTGGCCAGCCAGAGCATGTCCGGCATCGAAGCCCTGTACGGCAAGACCGACTCGATCTTCGGCCAGTTTCCGCTGCGGGTGGCGCTGCCCGGCGGCAACGGCGTCCTCGACCCGCTCAACCAGACCGCCGGTGGGCTGCCGGTCGGGCAGGCGATCGTCAACGCCTCGGCCGGCATCGCTGGCGCCAACACGGTCGTCCGGTTCCCGGACGCGCACGGCGGTGCCCGGCGGATCGCCGCGCTGCGCCACGAGCTGTGGCAGGCCCGCGCCGCCGGCTCCCGGCCACCGGCGATCTTCAAGGGGTACGAGGCGGCGCACCTCGACGGCGACTCCACGTACCGCTCACTGGCCCCCGGCGGGCGGCGCCCGCTGGCGCTGGTCGGCCGGCAGGTCGACGTGGATCTGACGTCGGCGGTGTTCCCGCTGGACGCCACCCCGGGCCGGCACATCGCGGTGGTCGGCACCACCGGCCACGCAGCCGACGTGCTGCACGCCGCCACGGTCAGCCTGGCCCGGCAGGAGCCGGCCGGCCACGCCCGGTTCCTGCTGGCCCCGCTGGTCGCCTCCGCCGACGAGGTCGCCGAGGAGACCGCCGACGCGCTGCACACCTTCGGACATTCGATCACCCGGCTGACCGCCGCCGAGCTGCGCGAGGAGCTGCGCCGACTGGCCAACCCGGACACCACTACGACGACTGACGGCGGGCGGACGTACCTCGTGGTGTTCGGGATGGACGCCGCCGCCGGGGTGCTCGGCGCGAAGGACGACATGTTCCGGTCCGGGCTGGACGACCTGCAGGTGGTGCTGCGTCAGGGTCCCGGCCACGGCGTACACCTGCTGGGTTGGTGGCGTGGGCTGCGCCGGCTCGCCGACGACCTGGGCGGCTCGCACAACCGCGACGACCTGGCCTGCCTGGTGGCGATGAACGTGCCCGGCGGTGAGCTGGGCTCCTACCTGGGCACCCACGATCTGGCGTACCGGCCGCGGCCGAACCGGGCGCTGCTGATCGACCGGCACGACCAGCGGACCCGGCTGATCGTGCCGTTCGCGTTGCCCGGCCGCGAGCTGGACGAGGAAGGCTGAGCGCGGTGAGCGACGGGTTCGACGAGTACGCCGCCCTGGCCCGGCACCTGCACGACCTGCACCGCACAGGCCAGGCCGGTGCGGCGCAGCATCAGACGCGGCGGCAGTGGCTCACCGGCTACGCCGACCAGCTCGGTCAGCGGCTGCACGCCCAGTGGCAGCGGCTGGCGGCGATCGCCCAGGCCGCCGGCGAGCCGGCACCGCCCGCGCCGCCGCCGATCACGGCGAACCCGGCCGCCGGCAGCGCGTCGGGCCAGCAACAGTCCGGCGGGTACGGCGCCTCGCCGGCCGGCGTCCCGTGGCCACCGCCCCCACCGCCCCCACCGGGCCGGGCGATGCCGGGTCAGGCGATGCCGGGGCCGGCCGGGCTGCCACCGCCGCGCCGGCCCGAGCTGGCCACCAGCGAACAGCCGGTGCCGATGTCCGCCGGGGCTTTCGGGCCGTCCGCGCAGGCCGGGCAGGTGCAGCCGTACGGCGTCGGAGCGGGCGCGGCCGGCCCGGTCTCGGCCGTGCCGGTCTCCGGTGACCCGGCGGCCGTCGGCGGTTTCCCGCCGGACGCGGAGCAGGAGCTGGAGGCGGCCCGCCGCCAGCTCGACGAGGCCGACGCCGCCGCCGCCGAGGCGGAGCAGGCCGCCGGCCGCCCGCCGCTGCTGCCCGGCTTTTCACCGCTGGCCCGGGCGGTCACCGTCTACCTGGGGTTCGCCGCCGTCGTCGCCGCGCTGCAGTTCGCCATCTTCCTGAACCCGTTCGCGGCCCGCGTCGACGTCAGCACCAAGTTCATCTGGTCCTGCACCGGGTTCCCGGCGATGGGGTTCTTCTCCGCGTACTTCGTGATCAGCAAGTGGGGGCGGTCCCGGCTGGAGACCGACGGCGGCCCCCGGTTCCCGAAGCTGGGGTTTTTGATCAGCTTCGCCGGCGCTGCCGCCTCGATCCTCCTGCTGCTGGTCTTCCTCCAACTCGACGAGTTCTGAGTACGGCACTGCCGTTGTCCGGCCACAGTGTCTTCCCACTCGGGGCAAAGGTGTGCGTATAGTCTATTATCAGCAAGCATCGATACGTGTCTGTTTTGAGGCTATGGAAGACTGCCGTGCCCAAGGCGGCCGTGCCCAACGACCGGCAGGGTGTTCGTCCCGACGTCGAACAGGGGAGACAACGTGGCCGATCCGAAGGTCCTGGAAGCGCAGCAGTGGGTCAACGCGACGTACGGCGGGGTGCCCGGCTACGTACGCTGTCCCGAAGACGGCCGGACCGGCTGGTCGACGATGTATTCGCTGGTCATGGGTCTACAGCACGAGCTCGGGATCAGCCCGGTGGTGGCCAGCTTCGGTCCTACCACGACGTCCAGGTTCCAGGCGCTCGGTCCGATCGGCGCGGGCTGGGACCGCAACCGCAACATCGTCGCCATCCTGCAGCACGGCCTGTTCTGCAAAGGTTACTGGGGGGTCGAACCGGCAAGCTACGGCTGGTACACCGGCGTCACCGTCGCCGCGGTCAAGAGTCTGCGGTCCAACATGGGGATTCCCGACGGCGACGGTACGGTCGACGCGACCATCGCCAAGTGCATCCTCAACATGGACGCCTACGTCGTGGTGGCGGGCGGCACCGACAAGATCCGGGACATCCAGCGCTGGTTGAACGGACGCTACTGGCAGCGGCCCGCCTACCTCATCGGCCCCTGTGACGGCATCTACTCCCGCGACGTGCAACGGGCTCTGCTGATCGCCATCCAGTACGAGCTCGGCTTGGACGCGAACGGCAACTTCGGGCCCGGCACCCAGGCCGGCCTACGCGCGAACCAGGTCCGGCAGGGCGACTCCGGCATCTTCGTCGAGCTGTTCTCCGCTGCCTGTGTGTTCAACGAGCCGATTGGCGACTACCGGACGAACCGGCGCACGACCTACGACGCGGCCCTCGCCGACTTCGTCCGGGCCTTCCAACGCTTTTCTCAGCTGACCGAGAACGGTGCCGGTGACTACCAGACCTGGTGCCAGCTGCTGGTGTCGATGGGGGATCCGGACCGGCCAGCGACCGGCTCCGACACCCGTTACGAGATCACCGCGTCCCGCGCCAGCTGGTTGTGGAACAACGGCTACCGGATCGTCGGTCGATACCTGTACGACCCGCCCGGGTCGACCCTGGACAAGGAGATCAAGCCCGGCGAACTGCAGACGATGTTCGCCGCCGGGCTGCGGGTCTTTCCCATCTACCAGGACGATGGGCGGCGGTTGTCCGACTTCAGCTACGGCATCGGCTACCAGCACGCCCTCAACGCCCACAGTCTGGCCGTCGGCTACGGTTTCAACAAGGGTACCGTCATCTACTTCGCCGTGGACTACGACGCCACACAGGCTGAGATCGACTCGGCGATCGTCCCGTACTTCCACGGAGTGGTCGCCGGCCTGGCCAGCCGTGGTAAGCGCTACATTCACGGCGTGTACGGATCCCGGAACGTCTGCTGGAACGTCACCAACCGCACTTTCGCCCGGTACTCGTTCGTCTCCGGCATGTCGTGGGGATTCTCCGGCAACCTCGGGTTCACGCTGCCACCGAACTGGTCGTTCAACCAGATCAAGGAGTTCGTCGTCGTCAACGGCAGCGACTCCTTCGACCTGGACCGCAACGTGTGGCGACACGGATCCGACCCTGGAACCAGCTCGGTCAACGACTCCGCCGGGCCTGCCGACACGTTCATCGACTACATCGAGCAGCTGTACGCTCTCGCCGTCTCCTATGGCGGCGACAGGTCACCCTCCCAGTTGGTGATGGAGTACGTCCGCCACGCCGAGTACGGCAGCCGGGACCCGCTCAACCAGTTGGGCTGGTGGTACCTCATCGGTGGCTACGACGAGGGATTCGTCAGCTACGCCAACGCGCGGGGAATGTCCGTCATGAAGTGGTTCACCGACCCGTTCACGGGCTACGATCTGGGCGCCGAGCACATGATGGCGACCGCGAACGGGCACCTGGTGACGCCGCAGGAGAGTAACCAGAAGGCCGCAAACGGCGGCGACGTCGCCGGGTGGGGCGGGGACCTCATGACGTTCTACGCGGACTGGCGCAACTCCGAGGAGCAGTACGCGTCGGGCCGGGCATTCTGCGAGGCCCGACTGGCCATCCCTGGCGTCGAGTCGTCCTTCGGGTTCAACGATCTGATCGAGGACGCAGATGGTTACCTCATCGCTCGCGCGGTCAGGTCCGGCCGGACCATCGTCCAGGCCGTCCGGGACCACTACAACGGCGGTGGTGGTCTGCGCCGGTTCAACAACTTCTTCGCGCAGCGCTGGACCACGGTGGAGAACTGCCGGTTCGCCGCACACAACGCGTTGACCGCGACCGACACCACGCTCGGCATCGCGCGTACGCAGCTCATCGCGACGGCGGGTGCCATGCTGCCGACCGTGCTGATGAATCTGCCCGGCGGTGGCGACAAGCTCGACGGCTTCCTGCAGGGCTTCGCCGACACGATGTTGACCAGGATCGGCACGGAGTCGCGGATGGAGTCCAACTACCGGGCAAATCACGAGAAGTACCTGACGCGGGCGTCGCAGCAGCTGGAAGAGCGCCGATGACGTTCGAATCAGCTGCGGCACTGCTTCCGTGCCTTCCGCTCCTCGCGATCCCCGCGTTCAGCGTCTGGCGGCTGATCCGAGGGCTGCGCGCGGGCACCTGGAAGCGGCCGGCCTGGTTCGGCCACGCTGCCTGGGCATCCTTCTTCCTGACGGTGCTCGTGTGGCTTCGTGGTTTCGTCTCGGGCGGGCTCAACAGCGAAGACACCTGCAGGTTCGTCCACCACCAGCCGTTCGACGCCGCCTACTGGGAAGCGCATCGGGACGACCGGTTCCGCGTCTTTCCGCTCAGCAACAAATGCAACGCAGCCTACGATCTGGTCCCGGTCTGGGTGAATCCGACGATCGTGGTGCTCTCCGTGCTCTTTGTGATCAGTATGGTCGGCCTTTGTTGGGTGATCGCACCCCGGCTGAAGCGGATATCGGAAAAGGAACGGAGGCACTGATGGGTAACTCCTTGTCGCGCCGTCAGCTACTCGGCGCTGCGGCGGTGACCGGAGCAGCCGTGGCCGCCGCCGGTGCCGCCCAGGCCGCGCCGACGACACCCGGGACCTGGGAGCGCGACCGCTCGGTGAACGGCTGGCCCGTGCTCAGGTCAGCCGGCTGGCACGACATCGAGGGCAGCGGCCATGTGGTCGCGCTCGCCGACGGACCCGCGGCGGTGATCCTGACGTACGTCGCCCGTCGCTTCCACTATGAGATCGACCAGCTCCGGGCCGGCGACGTCCACGGGCACAGCACGCGGACCAGCCTGAGGGCGGCCTACGAGTCGAACTACCTGTCCGGGTCGGCGTTGGCGATCCGACCGCTGGCGTACCCGGTGGGAGTCCGGGGCGGTCTGTACCCCCGGGAAATCGTCGTGGTCCGGGACATCCTCGCCGAGTTGGCTGGCGTGGTGGCCTGGGGTGGTGACTTCGATCTACCCAAGGAGTCGCACTTCGAGATCGCCTACCGTCCGCAGGACCAACGGGTGACCTGGGCCGCCAGGAGGATCAACGGTTGGGCGGCGAGTCCGGGCGGTCAGGGTCCCGGGGCGATCGATGCCTTCGACCCGGCCCGGCGAGCCAGGGCCAGGTCCTTCGCCGGTTCATAGGACCGGGACCATGCCCGAGCCCGAGCCTGCCTTCCGATGGAGCCAGGGTGAGTGTCTGCCGGCCTCGGGCTACCCGGTCGCCCCGCCCGTCAGCTGAGCGGATCGCCGTGGTCCGACCGGCCGACGGTGCCGTTCGGTAACGCCGTTGAAAACAACGGCCGGGACCATGGGTGGATGGCCGACGAGCCGGTGCGACTGGAGATCCGGACGCTGGGCGGGTGCCTGTTCGACTCGCCGCTGGCCCGACTGCTGCTCGGGCGCAACACCAGCTGGCACTACGTCGACGAGTCCGACCGGGTGCTGCTCGACGACACCGTCGGGATGCTCACCGGCCGGGGTCTGCCCATCGACGAGCTGCCGAGCCTGGAGCCGGGCGGACCGCGACAGAAGATCTTCTTCGAGCCAGCGCGAACCCGGGTCGGGATCGTCACCTGCGGTGGGCTCTGCCCCGGCCTGAACAATGTGATCCGGGCTCTGGTGCTGGAGTTGACCACCGGCTACGGGGTGCGGCAGATCGTCGGTTTCCGTAATGGCTATCAGGGGCTGGTCGCCCGGTACGGCCACGACCCCGTCCCGCTGACCCCGGCGGTCGTCGACCGGATCGACGAGTACGGCGGCACGATCCTCGGTACGTCGCGGGGCAACCAGGATCCGGAGGAGATCGCCGACACCCTCGACGAGCTCGGCATCGACATCCTGTTCGTGATCGGTGGCGACGGTTCGATGCGGGGCGCGTCGCGGATCACCGAGGTGCTCGCCCGGCGGGGCCGGCCGGTCGCCGTCGTCGGGGTGCCGAAGACGATCGACAACGACATCCCGTACATCGATCAGAGCTTTGGGTTTCAGACGGCGGTCGCGCGCGCCACCGAGGTGATCCGGGCAGCCCATGTGGAGGCCACCGCGTTTCCCGGCGGGATCGGGCTCGTACAGCTGATGGGCCGGCACTCGGGTTTCATCGCCTGCTACGCGGCCCTGGCCACCCACGACGCCGATTTCGTCCTGGTGCCTGAGGTGCCGTTCGCCCTGGACGGCCCGGGTGGTTTCCTGACGCACCTGCGTCGGCGGGTCGCCGACCGGGGGCACGCGACGGTCGTCGCCGCCGAGGGCGCCGGCCAGGAGCATCTGGCCGGCGAACCTGTCGGCCACGACGCCTCCGGCAATCTGCGGCTGCACGATTTCGGCCGGTACCTGCGGCAGCGGATCGTCGAGGACTTCGCCGGGGCCGGGCGCGAGGCGAGTGTGAAGTACATCGACCCGAGTTACACGATCCGTGGCGTGCCGGCGAACCCGTACGACAGTGTCTACTGTATTCGGTTGGCGCATGCGGCGGTGCACGCGGCGATGGCCGGTCGGACCGACCTGGTGGTGGGTCGGTGGCGGGGCAGGTTCGTGCACGTGCCGATGCCGTTGACGGTGAGCACCCGCAACCAGGTCGACCCGCACGGCGACCTGTGGCTGTCGGTCCTGGAGGCCACCGGTCAGCCGCCGCTGATTGCCTGATCGAGCGGCGGGAAGCCCGTGCCGGCGCACGCCGGGCCCCGGTGATTCGTCACTGATCTGTCATCGCTGTGATCACACTATGTGCGCATTGTCGTCGATTCTGGTTACGTACATGCGGGCAACGACGCACGTCAGGTGCGCCAGGGCGTTGAGTGGTTGGGGAAACATGCCTACCGGTCAGGTGCAGCATGACCAGTTCGGAGACCTGCTCAGAACCCTCCGCCTGGAGCGGAGGCTGACCCAGGAGGAGCTTGCCGAGGCGGCGGGTTCCAGCGTCCGCAGCATCCGGGAAATGGAGCGCGGCCGGGTGCGCAGCCCGCAACGACGGACGGTGGTGCTGCTCGCCGATGCCCTGCGGCTGGCCGGGGCGGACCGCGACCGCTTCGTCGCCCTGGCCCGGGCCGAGCGGCAGCCGCGCGAGGGCGGCACGGTGCCGCACGACGGCCCGGCGGTGGTCGTACCCGGGGAACTGCCGTCCGCCGTCCCGGACCTGGCCGGCCGGGCGGAGATCCTGCAACGGCTGTCGACGCTGGCCGCCGAGGTCGCCGCCGGCCGGCCGGACACATCCTCGGTGGTGGTGCTGCACGGGCCGCCAGGGATCGGCAAGACCAGCCTCGCGGTCGCGGCCGGACATCGACTCAGCTGGGCGTTTGCCGGCGGACAGCTCTTCGTCGACCTGCAGGGCGCCTCGCCGGACGGACCGCTCGACCCGGCCGAGGCGCTGGCCGGGCTGCTGCGGTCGCTCGGGGTGCCGGACAGCAGGGTGCCGGTGTCGCCGGCCGAGCGGGGCGGCCTGTTCCGCACCCTGACCCGGGACCGGCCGCTGCTGGTGGTCCTGGACAACGCCGCGAACGAGGCACAGGTACGTGCGCTGCTGCCGGCCGGGCGGGGATGCCTGGCGCTGGTGACCTGCCGGCGTCCGCTGGCCGGCCTGGCCGGCGCGGTCCGCCAGCCGCTCGACCTGCTCGCTCCGGCGGCCGGTCGAGCGCTGCTCGCGGCGATCGTCGGTGCCGACCGGATCGCTGCCGAGCCGGCCGCCGCCGACCAACTCGTCACACTCTGCGGACAGCTGCCGCTGGCCGTGCGGATCGCCGGCAACCGGCTAGCCAGCCGGCCACAATGGTCGGTCGCGTGGCTGGTGGACCTGCTCCGCGACGAACGTCGAAGGCTGACCGTCCTGACCGCCGGGGACCTGGGCGTGCGGTCGGCGTTCGAGGTCTCGTACCGGCAACTGGACCCGGTGATCGCGCGAGTGTTCCGGCGGGCCTCACTGATCCCCGGCACCGATTTCGCACCCGCGCTGGTCGCCGTCGTGGCCGGCATCGACGAGGAGACCGCGTCGACGGCCCTGGAGGAGCTGGTCGAGGCGGGTCTCCTCCTGACCCTCGGCGACCGGTACCAGTTCCACGACCTGGTCCGGCTCTACGCCAAGGAACGCCTCGACGCCGAGGAACCGCAGACCCGCCGGACGGCGGCGCACGAACGGATGATCGGCTGGCTGCTGCTGCGTACCCGGCAGGCCGGGGTGATGTTCGAACCGGACGCCGGTCGGGCCGATTCCCCGTTCGACGACGATCGGGCGGCGGCGTACTGGCTGGACCGGGAGTCCGGCAACTGGCTGGCGGCGCTGCGCGACGCGGCCCGATGTGGTCGACACGCCGATGTGGTCGCGGTCGCCAGGGCGTTGCACTGGTACTCCGACGCCAACAGTCACCGGCACCCCTGGGAAGAGGTCTTCTCGCTGGCGGTCGCCGCGGCCCGGGCCGTCGGCAGCTGTCGCGACGAAGCCGTACTGCTGAACTTCCTGGGTTGGGCCCAGTACTTCTGCCAGGACCGTAACCTCGACGGGCTGGCCACTCTGGACCGGGCGCTGGACCTGGCCCGGCGGATCGGGGACCGCCGGGAGCAGGCGTGGGCACTGACCTACACCGCCGCGGTCCTGGTCCGCACCGGCCGCGCCGAGTCGGCAGTCGACCACAGCCGCCGGGCGGTCGGGCTGTTCCGCGAGATCGGGTACGCCCTCGGCGAGCAGAGCGCGGCGAGTGCGCAGGCGGGGTCGCTGGCCGCGCTCGGCCGGTTCGCCGAAGCGGCCGAGTTGCACCGCGAGGTGCTGGCGTTCCACGGCCGGGGCACCGGGCTCAGCCGGACCGGCGCGGCGGTGGCCCGGGCCGGCGCGATGATGAGTCTCGGGGCGGATCTGGCCGGGATGGGCCGGCTGCGGGAGGCCGCCGACGAGTACGCCCGCGCCCGGCGGGTGTTCAACCGGTGCGGCGCGACGTTCAGCGAGGCCAGCGCCGTCCACCGGTACGGGCTCGTGCTCGCGGCGTTGGGTGAGGCAGACGCGGCGGCCGAGGCGCTGCGCGCGGCGCTGGCCCTCTACGCGGCACTGTCCTGCCCGTGGTGGGAGGCACAGACGCTGGACGCGCTCGCGGCGCTGGCCGACGCGGCCTCGGACCGGGCCGCCGCCCGCCTGCTGCGCGAGCGGGCGCTCGACCGCTGTGGCGAACTGGACGCCCCGCAGGTGCGGGCCCTGCGCGCCACGCTGCGACTCGAACTGGCCGAGCCCTGATCTGCGGACGCGCACCGGGCCCCGCCGGTGATGCGGCAGGGCCCGGCGCCAGTGGGCAGGGTCAGTTGCAGGTAGTGCCGTTGAGAGTGAAGGGTGTCGGGGTGGCGGGGGAACCGTCAGCGGTGTAGCCGAAGTTGACGGCACCGCCGGTCGGGATGGCGGCGTTGTGGCTCTCGTTGGTGACGGTCACCGCCGATCCGGTCTGCTGGAAGACGCCGTTCCAGTGACCCTGCAGGAGCTGCCCGCCGGGGAATGTCCAGCCCACCGACCAGCCGTTGACGGCCGGGCCGTCGTTGTAGACGGTGACGCTGGCGGTGTATCCGGTGCCCCACGAGTCGGTGACGACGAAGGAGACCCGGCAGCTGCTGGCGATCGCCGTCGCCGGCACCAGGTTGCCGTAGTCGTCGCGGGCGGTGGCGAAGTCCTGGAACCCGAAGCCCGGTCCGGCCGACCGGGTGGTGGTGCCGGCGGCGAGCACGGTGCCGTCGGGGTTGACGAAGTAGACCGGGCCGCCGCTGTCGCCGCCCCGGGCGGAGTCGTGGCCGTCGAGCTGGGTGGCCTCGACGAGGTCCTCGATGTCGGTGTAGTGGTAGTCGACCCGCAGGTTGCAGATGGGTCCGCCGAGCACTCCCGCCGAGGTGTACCCGGACTGGCACAGCAGCTGACCGGGGAAGACCTCGGTCCAGCCGACCACTTCGGCGCGGACCTCGTCGTGCTGACCGCCGACGTAGATGTGGTCGCCGGGTGCCGACGTCGAGATGATCATCGTGTCGTGGTCGTCGTTGCTGTCGACCGCGTAGCCGATCAGCGTGCCGGTGCCGGTGGTGGTGTCCCAGCCGGTGTGCCAGACCGAGCCGATCGACCCGCAGTGCTCGGCGGTCAGGATGTAGCCGGCGGTGGTGTCCGCGTCACGTACGCCGAAGCCGGCGGTGCACCAGGGCCCGGCGGGCCCGATGCCGGCCCCGCCGTCGAACGGTGCGTCGTCGTCGGTCCGCGACCGTTCGACCATCTGGTCGCGTTCGACGAAGGTGGTACGGACACCGGTCTCCGGCAGGGTCGGCAGCTCGGTGCTCGAGCTGTAGTCGACGCCGATCTCGATGCCGGTGCCATCGGTACGCAGCCGGACCGAGTGGCTGGCGTCGGTCGGGTCGGCCTCCACCACCGGGGCGATCCGGGCGGCTGCCGTACGCAGTTCGGCGCGGGAGTAGGTGGCGTCGGCCACCTCGACCGGCGCGGTGCGGCGGGCGGCGGCGACGGCCGCGGCGATGTCGGCGGGCGGCTCTCCCTTCCACCACAGGGTGACCTGGTCGTCGACCAGGCCGATGCCGGCGTAGCCACGGCCCGGCGCACGGTCGACCGCGGTGCGGATCACGTTGGCCGCGTCGACCAGCGGAGCCTGGGCGACCATCCGGTCCAGGGTCGGTGCCGGGATGAGGTCGAGGATGGACTCGGTGGTCCCGGCCGGCTCCGGCTGGTGGGCCTCGGCGCTGGCGGAGGTGGGACCGGTGAGCGCGGTCGTGCCGACCATCGCTGCGACGACCACCGCAAGGGTGATCACTGTTCGAACTGATGCCATGACGCTCAGTCAAGCAACGTCTGATGTGGGGAGACAGGCAGGACGCCCGGCAGGAGTCATCCTGCCGGGCGTCCTGCCGGTAGTTACGTACCGGCACATGGCCGGGCCGAGGTCGGCTCACCACCACTGGCGTACGGTCACGGTCGCGGCTCCGCCGTTGTCACTGAGGTTGTTGTCGTTGATCGTGACCTGGAACCTGCCGCCTACCTGCCCGGCTGTTTCGTAGAGCAGGCACGGCGAGGTCGACGGGGTGCCGGTGTCCCGGGTGCCGACGATCGGGAACCAGCTGCCGGCCTCGTACCATCCGCGTCCGCTGACGAAGGTCGCGCCGGCCGTCACCGAGCCGATGAGCGAGTAGGGAGGCTCACCGGGCGCCGGGTAGCCGGGTACGGCGTGCTGCCAGGAGTACCCGTGCACCGGCTTGACGTTGCCCCAGAAGTCGGTCCTGATCTCCCCGGTCGCGTCGACGCGCAGGGCGTCGCCGTCCTCCAGGCCATGCTCCGCCAACCAGGGGTTCACCAGGTTGCCGGCGGCGGACCAGGGGTCGGACGTGTGGTTCGGCGTGGTCATGGGCGGCTGGCATCTCCGCAGGGTCGACGACTCCGGGGGCAGCAGGTAGCCGGTTTCGCGGCGGTACAGGCCCCAACCGGGCGCGGGCGAGCTGTAACCCGTGACCCGGTTCCACGTCGCCAGGGCGGCGTTGTCCTCGGTGGCCGGGTTCCAGTAGCTGTAGAAGGCCATCCCGCCGCCGACCGGTAGCGCGATCGGCACGTACCCCTCGATCCGGAACAGCGTGTACTCGTGGCCAGATGTCTTGCGGTCGCCGACGTTGCCGGCCCAGTTGGGGTCGGTGGTGAGGAAGTTGTCCGCTCGGTCGGGGCTCCACCAGTGGTAGAGCGGGGTGGTGCCGGCCGGCCGGGGGTTGTCGGGGTTGAAGACGTGCCCTTGGACGCCGACGCTGTGGTAGAGCGGGTCGGGCGCGCAGCCGGCGAGGCGGAAGTACTTGCAGGTCCACGCCGACTGGCTGGTGGTGAAGTAGTCGCCCCGGGCGGGGCTGAAGAAGGTGACGAGCGGGACCAGGGTGGGGCCGCCGGCGGTGGCCGGCGGTGCCGCGAGGGTCACCGCACCCGCCGTCGCGATCACTCCGGTGACGATCCCGGCGGCCAGCAGGCTCCGGATTCGGGCTAACGCAGTGGTGAACATCGATCATCCTCGTGGGGCTGAAGGTGGCGAAAGCAGGCACAGTCCAGCACCGGATCCCGGAGGTTGGCGTGAGTAGCGCGCCGCTCAAATCCGTGCGGCGGCTACTCACCCGGTGGTCGGCCGGGGACATCCGCTGCCGGCCCACCCCGTTTCTTGTACGCTTGTACATGTACGTGTGTGCGAGAACGGGAGACGGTCATGGCGTACGTGTTCCTCGCTGCCGCGATCACCGCTGAGGTGATCGGGACGAGTCTGCTCAAGTCGACCCACGGGTTCACCCGGCTGTGGCCGACGCTCACCCTGGTCGCGGCGTACGTCGCCGCGTTCGCCTGCCTCGCCCAGGCGGTGAAGACGATCCCGGTCGGTGTTGCGTACGCGCTGTGGGCCGGGCTCGGCACGGCGGCCATCGCCGCGATCGGCGCGACGTTCCTGGGTGAGTCGTTGACTCTGACGAAGGTGACCGGGATCGGGCTGGTCATCGCGGGTGTGGTGGTGCTCAACCTGGGCGGTGCCCATTGACCGCCGACCCGGGTAGCGCGGCCAGCAGCCCGGACCGCCGTCCGGCCAGCAGCCCGGCTCACGGCTCGTCCGGCGGCCCGGACCGCCGTCCGGCGCGGCCACGGGACCCGGAGGGCCGCCGCCGGGCGCTGGCCGCCGCAACCCTGGAGGTGGTCGCCGAGGTCGGCATCGGGCGGACCACGCACCGGGCGGTCGCCGCCCGCGCCGGTGTCCCGCTCGGGGCGACGACCTACTACTTTCCGACTCTGGCCGATCTGATCGTGGCCGGGCTGCGGCAGGCGCAGACGGACGTCGAGGCCGAGTTGCACCGCTGGGCCGATCAGCTCGGCGACGGCACCGAGCTGCCGGCCCGGCTCACCGGGCTGATCGGGGAGTACCTGGCCGACCGGGGTCGGGCGCTGACCGAGCTGGAGCTCTACCTGGCCGCAGCCCGCAGCCCCGAGCTGCGGCCACTGGCCCGTGCCTGGCGGGACCGTCTCTGCGAGATCCTGACGCCGCTGACCGGCGACCGTGCGGCGTACGCGGTCGCTGTCTTTGTCGACGGTGTCCTGCTGCAACACTTCGCCATCGGTGAGCCGCTGGACACCGCCGCCGTCGAGTCGTCGATCGCCGCTCTGATCAGGTCGGATCAGCCGGCTGCTGCTCGTGGTCGTCGGGCTGCTGCTGGTCGGCCGGCTGCCCGTCGGTGGTGACGGCGGCCGGCCCGTCCGGGGTGACGGCGGCTGGCCGGTCGTCCGGCTCGGCGGTGATCATCGTGGTGGTGTCGTCGATCAGGTCGGCCAGGCCGGCCGGGCTGAGTCCTTCGTCGGTGACCAGGGCGACGACCAGCAGGGTCTGTGCGGTGATGGTTTCGGCGGTGGCAGGCAGGGTGTCGTGCTGGCCGAGGGCGGCGTACATCAGGGTTTCCGCCACGGTCGGGTCGATGGCGGTGCCGGCCGGGTCGAAGCGTTCCCGGACGCTGGCGACGAAGCGGATCACCGCAGCCGGGTCACCGGCCCGGAACCCGTCGATTACGACAGGAACCAGTTGCACCTGCTGTCCGCTCTCGCCGGGGACCGCGACCGGGAGCGGTCAGCGTCGTGCTCGCCCAGGCGCCGACCGGCGGCGCCAGGACCACGGAGCCGGCCACCGCAGACGCGTTGCACACCGTCAGGCCGACCGCCGAACTCATCCACCACCGTGGCGGCCAGTTCATGTTCCCGGTCAAGGAGAACCGCCGGACCCTGTTCGACGCCCTCAACGCGCTGCCCTGGGCCGACACCCCGCCCGACCTGGAAAGCGTCGACATCGGACACGGCCGCCGGACCCGCCGGACCATCCGTGTCCTGCCCGCCCGCCCGATCTGCCGTTCCCGCACGTCAACCAGGTCTGGCTGATCGAGCGCTACGTCACGCACACCGCCACCGGGAAACAGTCCGCCGCCGCGCAGCTCGGCATCGCCAGCCACACTCCCGACCAGGCCGGCCCCGCCAAACGGGCCGCCTACAACCGCGGCCACTGGGCCATCGAGTCGTTGCACTGGATCAGGGACACCTGCTACCGGGAAGACCGGTCGACCACGCGAACCCGGTCCGGGCCCCGCGTCCTGGCCTCGCTACGCAACCTCGCGATCAACGCCCTACGCCTGGCCGGCCGAACCGACATCACGGAAGCCACCAGATGGGCCGCCCGCGACATGACCAGGCCATTCACCATCCTCAACCTTACCAGATGATCTTGAAACGTCTGTGATGTTCGTCGCCGTTTCAAAAAGAATATTAACTCGTCATGAAGATAGCGCTGTTGGGGCCAAGAATCGGCGAAGAGCTGACTCCGAACGGATATGGACGTCGACGACTTCAAGTGTCATTCTTGATCGTGTCATCGCCATACATACGAGGGGAAGGCGATGAACAGCAATTGTTCGCCCTCGTGTAGAGCTACAGGAGGCGCAGATGTTCTCAAATTCGTGGATTCGCCGCTTGATTGGGCGAGCTGGGGTAGTGGGAGCGGCCTTCGCGTTGATGTCCGCAGTGGCAGTAGCGCCATCCGCAATGGCAGCCCCGCCAGCATCTGGCGACGCGGTGGTGGTCCCGAACGACTGGAACGGGTACTGCCAGACGGACACATACAGCACGAGCGCTTGGGGTTGGTGCGATGGCACTGGTCCGCAGCGCTACGCAATCTATATTCTTTGCAGCAACAGCGGAGTTTACAAGAGTTCCAGCACTCCCTGGTTCGGTGACCGGAATGGCGCATGGGCCTACTGCCCGAGCGGAACCGCGGCGGTTTCGAGTTGGGGCGGGCGGGCCTGAGATTTGTCCTAATAAGGGGTCAGAGGACCCGGAGTGTCGCGCTCCGGGTCCTTCCTCGCTGGTCCGGGTGAAATGCCGAACGACTTAGTTACTCGGTAAGTAGATGTGGTAGCCGGGTACGTTCACAACAGTTGGTACGGCTTGACTCGTTGACATGAGTTTGATAACTAGCGGGTTGGCAGGTGAATCGACAGGAAGAACGTATGCTGGATCACTCGAATCCTGCACCGCCTCTAGATGTGGCAAGTGTCGGTTTAGGCCTGGACTCAAGTCGCCTTCGTCAATGACAGCACACACGATTCTCTCGTTTGTCGCGAAGGTGATATTGTTGCATGTCCAGTATTCACTATAGACATGGGTTACAGCTAGTTGCTCCAGCCGTGCGATCATGTTCTCTCGTTGTCGGGCGAGATCTCTCATATCAGGAGCAATCGCCACGACACTAGCAGTGGCGACAAAAGCCGATACTGCAGTGGCGGTAAGAACAGTTGCTGCGACCGCAGGCCAAACTCCCGCGCGACGTTGTAGCAATCGCCAAAGTGGCCACAACGCGGCTGGCAGCGAAATCAGGAGGCACGAGAGGTACCTGGCGCTTTCGACTGGAGTGTCTGCTGCGGCACTACTCCGAACATAGGCGAGAATCGTCAATGCGGCGCCGATCAACAGACCTAAGTGGGCTACCGAGAAGACTCTCTGTTTACCCTCTTGCTGTCGGATCGAAGCCACTGCGGTTATTGCTGCAGCTAGGAGGAGTAGTGGAAAAGCAAATCCCCACCAAAGTTGCCACGGTTCACATGCGCTCGGAGCGCAAAACCCCGTCCCCATTGGGATGCCGAAAATCACACCGCCATAAACATGATCCGTCCATGGCGATGCCTCACCGTCTCCGCCCAGACTGACCAGCACAGACACTGGATTTACGCGAGAGCTGATTGAGTGGACGAAGAGGGGTGTGGCACCTATAAGGACGCCTCCCGCCAGAAGGGCACCGAGCCTCCCTACAATTTCCTTCCTTGTGAAGATGGCTAGGACCACACCTGCGCAAAGAACATATGGCAGGACGAGTGGATCAACCCAGATCATCAATCCAGCGATGAACCCCCATGCTGCGAAGGCTGCGCTGTGATGGCGATACCGATTTGTCGCGAGCCCAACTGCGAGCAACATCAACCCGGCGCCCGCCGGATTAATTTCGGGATAGCCGCCACCGGAAATCATTTGATTCTTCAGTATCCGGTCTGAGCCGAGTGCTAGAATGCCGACTACCAGCAAGGTAAACCAGCGGCTGCGGTAAAGCTGGTTGACGAGCCGCCACATTATGATAAGAAAGGAGCCAAAGAGGAGCAGGTTCGGGATTCGCAGCGCAATAACCGATGGTCCGAATAGTGCAAATATCGGCGCGGCCAAGTAGGCTTCGAGCGTCCCCATGTAGTTCTGCCCATAGAAGAATGCCGGGAAGTTTTCGGCCTTCGATATGTGGATCGCGGCCAGTCCCATAGTCGCTTCATCGCTGTTGGTGGGTGGCACGCTCCACAGCAGTGCAAGGAATCTGTATAGGACGCCAAGTGCGACACACAGGGCGGTCAGAATCGTTGCTGGGTGAAGTCTGCCGATGGCTCGCGATCGAGTGTCATCCGACCGGGCACTGTCCACGGTGAGCGCTGCCATGTCACAGATGATGTCATACGCTCTTAGATCGTAAGTAATCCCAGGTCTCGTGGGCATACCGGCGGTCGGCGTGGCCGGGCACGGCGGTGCCGTGGTGGTGGGGTGCGGGTGTCGGCTGGTCGGGGGTGGTTGGGCCCGGGTGCGCAAGTCGGCGGAGAGGGAGTGTCACGTACCTGCCGTCGCGAGCATCCCGGTGACGATCCCGGCGGCCAGCAGGCTCCGGATTCGGGCTAACGCAGTGGTGAACATCGATCATCCTCGTGGGGCTGAAGGTGGCGAAAGCAGGCACAGTCCAGCACCGGATCCCGGAGGTTGGCGTGAGTAGCGCGCCGCTCAACTCGGTGCGGCGGCTACTGTCCCGCTCGGGGCGACGACCTACTACTTTCCGACTCTGGCCGATCTGATCGTGGCCGGGCTGCGGCAGGCGCAGACGGACGTCGAGGCCGAGTTGCACCGCTGGGCCGATCAGCTCGGCGACGGCACCGAGCTGCCGGCCCGGCTCACCGGGCTGATCGGGGAGTACCTGGCCGACCGGGGTCGGGCGCTGACCGAGCTGGAGCTCTACCTGGCCGCAGCCCGCAGCCCCGAGCTGCGGCCACTGGCCCGTGCCTGGCGGGACCGTCTCTGCGAGATCCTGACGCCGCTGACCGGCGACCGTGCGGCGTACGCGGTCGCTGTCTTTGTCGACGGTGTCCTGCTGCAACACTTCGCCATCGGTGAGCCGCTGGACACCGCCGCCGTCGAGTCGTCGATCGCCGCTCTGATCAGGTCGGATCAGCCGGCTGCTGCTCGTGGTCGTCGGGCTGCTGCTGGTCGGCCGGCTGCCCGTCGGTGGTGACGGCGGCCGGCCCGTCCGGGGTGACGGCGGCTGGCCGGTCGTCCGGCTCGGCGGTGATCATCGTGGTGGTGTCGTCGATCAGGTCGGCCAGGCCGGCCGGGCTGAGTCCTTCGTCGGTGACCAGGGCGACGACCAGCAGGGTCTGTGCGGTGATGGTTTCGGCGGTGGCGGGCAGGGTGTCGTGCTGGCCGAGGGCGGCGTACATCAGGGTCTCGGCCACGGTCGGGTCGATGGCGGTGCCGGCCGGGTCGAAGCGTTCCCGGACGCTGGCGACGAAGCGGATCACCGCGGCCGGTTCGCCGGGCCGGAAGCGTCGGTCCACGGTGAGGACGAACAGTCCGCTGAGCAGGTCGAGGTACTCCTGCCACTGGTCGTCGTCGAAGCGGGCGAGTTGGCGTTCGTGTGCGCCGGTCTGCCCGGCGACCAGGTAGGTCAGTGCGGCGGTGGGTGCGCTGGTCATCGGCTCCTCCAGGTGCGAAAGGCGTCTTCCCAGATGTGGTGGCGGACGAGCTGCCAGAAGGTGCGGAACCTGACGTGGTGCCGGCCGGCGGCGACCAGCGACGCGGCGGTACGGGCGGCGAGGCCGCGTACCTCGGTCGGTGGCTGCCGCCCGGCGGACCCGGCACCGTCGCCGGGTGGCTCGCCGTCGTCGGTGTCGGCGGCGGCGGGTGGGGTGCCGGTGAGTGGGCGTCGTGCGGCCAGCCGGCGTAGCCGCTGCTGCGGCGGGTCGTAGCCGTTGGCGAGGGCGTTGAAGTAGCGGTCGAGGGCGCCGGTGCCGACGCCGAGGCTGCCGCCGAGCTGGTCGAGGCGGGCCAGGGCGGTGCGCAGCCGGGCGGCGGCGACCTGGGCGTACGGGTCGTCGCTGCGGGCCAGGCGGTCGGCAGCGGCCAACACCCGGGGTCGGGCGTCGCCGGTGGCGCCGGCGGCGTGGGTGGCGTGCTCGCGGGCGGTCCGCAGGCCGCGCATGATGGCGGCGACGCCGACCGGGCGGCTGCCCGGCAGCTGCGGCCGGGCGACGGTGACGGCGTCGAAGACTTCGCCGTACGCCTCCCACGCCTGGTGCAGGGCTTCCTCGTAGCGGTCGACGGCGAGCCGGGCGTCCGGGGCGAGCGTGTGGGCGTCGCCGAGCTGCTCGGTGACGTGGGTGACGGCGGTCTCCAGGGCCAGGCAGACCGCCCGCAGCGCGCCGATCGTGTCGGCGGCGACCTGCAGGGCTGCGGCGTCGGCGGCGTACTCCCGGGTGCTCATGCCGACCTGCTCAACCAGGAGAACCGGGGCCGGTCGGGGGTGTCGGCGACCCGGTTGGGGTCGAGCAGCGTCGCGCCGGGGCGGCGGAACGGCAGTCGGTGGTAGCGGTGCATCGTCGCTTCGGCTTCGGTGAGGTCCGCGCACGGTCCGGGCCGTCCACAGCCGAGACAACAGCCGGTGTACGCCGAGGTGGTGTGCCTGTCGATGGTGCGTTGCGCTTCGACGACGCGGGCGCGGGCGTAGCGGGTGTAGTAGGTCGCGGAGCGTTGGTCGCCGGCCGGGCGCTGCCGGGTGGGTGGTGGTGGGACGGTCGGGGTGGGGCGGGGGTCGGGTGTCACCGGACGTTGCCTCCCGTACGCGTGGAGATGGCACCCGCCGCTGATGCGACTGTTGTCGCAGGTGGCGGGCAGGTTGACGCACCCGGCCGGCCGACAGGCGGCGTCGGCCGACCGGGCTCCTTGCGGGGCAACCACTCCGGGTTTGCAGACCAGGGAGCGGCGCGGAGACAGCTTTACATATGCGCCCATACGAAGCAACCCATGAGCGCCGATTTCTTGCCATACAAAGCTGGCGCGTGATCAAATGGGTGCGCAGATCAGGGAGCCGCCCATGCCCGCCAAGCCCAAGTGGGAGAAGATCGCCGACCACCTCCGGAGCCAGATCGTCTCCGGTGAGCTGGCACCAGGCGACAAGCTTCCGTCCACCGCACAGCTGTGCAAGGAGCATGACGTGTCAGCGATCGTCGTGCGCCAGGCCATCTTCAAGCTGCGGACCGAAGGGCTGATCGAGGGCGTGCAGGGCGTCGGCGTGTTTGTCGTCGACCCGAACGAGACGCAGGGCTGAGTCTCTGCCGGGGTGTTAGGTAGTTCGGGTGGCCTGTCGGGCTCGGTGGTGACCTCAGGTGAGCCGATTTATCCATCATGGAGTGCCAGAGCGTCAAGTCCTCCACCAACGTCCCACTGCCGACTCGTAGGCGACTACGAAGCCCCGACCCGACAACTCCGCCAAAATGATCACCATCGCGATGATCGACAACCTCGCCATACGACTGATCACCGGAACCACCCAGCCTGGTGACACGACTGACTCACGCTATGGCAAAATGCGCGAATCCGACGTCCTCTTATGTGCTAGGCAGGCCGAATCGCTGACCAACTTCGTACAAATATCGGTAAGGGCTACTTCTCATCGCATTTTCTGCACGCCGAGCTGAACCACGTTTATACAGGTACTGTGCCGAGATGCTCAACGTCGACAGAACGATACCTCCCCCAATGGTTGCGGCGAGACCTCTGGCGTCGATAGTGTTTCCTAGTATCGGTATGGCTATCGTCGACGCTGTGAGCCCGCCTGCGACAGCGCGGATGCCCGACCCCGACTTGTAAACGACCGTTTGTGCTACTTTTCGACCTTCGATTGATCGGTGAAGCATCAAGGCTCTCTCAACTTCGGCGAGTGGCTCCGCGATGGCCATTCGTAGCAAACTCATGCCATCCTTTAGGTCGTCAAGTGTGTTTGCGTCGGGAATGCTTGAGGCGAGAGTGCTGCGAATTAGCCGAAGCTCTTCATTGTATTTCTGTCGGAAATCTAGCACGTCAGATAGGGGTGCTCGAACGGGCGCCGGAAGCACCCATTGAATTGCAAGAGTCAGTATCGCATCGGCACTTATTGGCTTGGAAATGGAATGCCTATCCGGAGTTGTCGATCTGGACATCAGTACCCAGCCGTCTGTTTTGGCGCAGTGCCACTCTGCGAGGACTCCGAGGACCTGATCCACGACCCACTTCGGGCCTACGAGTGTGCCCTCGTATGTAGAATTTTCCTGTTGTGATACCCACATTCCAGCTTCGGTTGCCAAGAATTTGAAAACCCTGTTGCGAACTTTACCGGTACCGATAGTTTCGAGGCCGGTAGGTATTCCTTGCTCGAGACTATCTGGACGTATCCATTCTTCGGTCTCGCCTCTATGTAGCCATGGTGCGTGTACGGCAAAATCGGCGAGTTCTGAATCTTTGCGAGCGCTAGCGAGACGTTCGTGTGCGAAACGCAGATTGTTAATGTGATTGGCGCGGGTAGCCCGCGCAGTGTCGATTTCTCGCTTGAGGGAATCAATCCTCTGTTGCTCGGGCGACGATTGTGCGCTCGCAAGATTCTGGTGTAGGTGCTTCAATTCTGTATCAGCTGCACGTATAGCTAAATCGCGCTCCATATCGCGGCCCCAGCGCCCGCCTGGGCGGATGAGAGATGCCCGACGCGCCAAGACATGTGCTAACGCAGAACGTCGTTCCAGTTTCTGCATGGCGAGCGCAGGGGCCAGTTCGGAGCGCACGGTCGAGAGAGCGGACTCAAGGTCCCGGACCTTCCGCTCGATACGCTCAAGATCTTCTTGGTGGTGCCGTTTGATGATTGCTAGCTGTTCTTTCGCTGAAGATACAGCGTCGCGTGCGGTTCGGGCCCTGCCATTAATGGACTCGATCTGTATGGGCCATCTACGGGAACGATCGAGCCATGAATGGATGTAGGGGTCCCAGGTTGTGCGAAGGACTTGCCCCATCTGGTCATGCCAATACGGAAGTAGGCCTCGCATGAAGTGGACTAGTTCGTCTTCGTAACCCTTGTTCGGGGCGAACAGTATCGACAGTGGCTCATAGAGAGGGCCAAGTGAATCGGCCAATCTGCGAGCGGCCTTGCCGTCGCGATCGTTTCCGTACGGCCATGGAGCCAGTGTGCTGATTCTATCCTGATATAGAATGCTTGGTAGCAACCAATCCTCGGGAGGTACGAGATCCGGCTCCCACAGGGCCACCGTCGACTCAGTCATGAATCGAGCATATAAGACGGAGTCAAGAAGGTGACCGGTTGCCGTCCAGTAGAACTAGAGTGCAAGGCGCAACCGTCCCACAGATGGCGCGTAGGAAGGCATATAGAAATCGGGCCCAGCTGGATGGGTGCCGCAGTCGATTCGATGCAGGTCGAGTTCCTCGGGAGTTGAATCTTTGGCCCTCGGCGAGGTAAGCCCTGTTCTGACGAGTCGGAAACTGGTCGCAGGTCGGGTCGATTTCGACCAGCAGGCTGCGGTGACCGCGTGGACCTCGTTGCATCCGGTGTTGGGTCCGGTGGGCGGACGTACCGGTAGCGGGGACCCATGCTCAGCCAGGCGGGCAGGATCACTGTCGACATTAGGTGATCCTCCCAGCCGGTCAGAAGCTCGCGGCGTAGCCACGGCTGGACTCGATCGCGCTCTGCTTCAGCGCCGCCGGCACGGCCAGCTTCTGGTTCGCCTGCTCGACCTTGGCGATCGTCTCGGAGACCTGCGAGTGGCTGGACCCGCTGGTGATGCCGCGCAGCGCCGCCGTACTGCGGTCGAGGGCTTCCGCGCTGGCCCGGATCGCGCCGACCTGCTGGCCGACCTCGTCACCGAACCGGGCGACGCCCGCCTTGACCTCCTCAACCGAACTCACGCCGACATCCTCCCCATCGGACAATCGCAGTAGCTTCGACCGTACCGGATGAAGTAGGTCCTCGGTCGGCCTCATACTGTCGGCTTCGCGAACGATACTCGGGGAACGATCTTGCCGGATGGACAGCCCGCATGGCGGTGGAAGGAACTTCTCCGGCTGACTGCGGCTGAACCATAGACCGTGAACATGAACCCTTCGGTGGAACCGGACGCGGAATCCAGCGACGTAAGGTGCCGGTCTGAGTCAGCGGAAGTGATCCACAGAGAAGTGCTTCGAGCGCCTTGGACCTGATCCCTGCTCGCCGGTCGGCTGAGGTTGTGAATCGCCGTGCGTCAGCTCGGAAACGCCGTCCTCTGCTGATCATGCGGAGGCAGACGCTATCGACATGATCTTGATGGAGGTCGTATTTATGTTCACCCGTGGTGAACTAACTCGCCGAAGCGGCGCCGACCCGCGTGCCCTGACGTACGCCATCATCGACCTGGAGACCACCGGGCTGCACCCGAACAAGGGATCCCGCGTGTGCGAGCTGGCGATCGTGCGGATGCGGGGTGACGGCGTCGTCGTCGACGAGTACTCGACCCTGATCAACCCAGGCATGCGGATCAACAACGACGAGTACCACGGCATCACCAACGCCGACGTCAAACATGCTCCGACCTTTCAACAGGCCGCCGGCGACGTGCTGGCCTATCTCCGCGATGCCGTCGTGGTCAGTCACAACCTCGACCACGAGGAGAAGTTCCTGATCGCCGAGTTCGGGCGGCTCGGCGTCAACCTCAGTGGTCTTCCCGGGCTGTGTTCGTTGGTCACCGCCCGGACCCAGATTGACAGTTGGGGCTACAAGCTCGAGAACGTGCACCATCTGGTCACGGGGGAGTGGCTCGACGCGGTGCACTCGGCGCTCGGCGACGCAAGGGCACTTGCCGTGACCCTGACGAAGTTCATCAACGAGGCGCCGCAGCGGCTCTCCTGGATCGGGCCGCAACCCGCACCGATTCCGGCGCTACCCCGCACCGGCATCGTCGCGCCCAGGGCTGCCGGGCTGCGCAAAGGCACCGAAGGATGGCTGGCGACCCTCACCGCGCGACTGCCGCGCATGGCGTACCCGCCGCAGCCCCGGCCGGGCGGGCTGGCCGACTATCGGGCGTTGCTCGGCCACGCCCTGGCCGATGGTCGGATCGTTGGGGAGGAAGCCAACCAACTGGCGGTCGCGGCCACCAACGCCGGACTGACCCAGACCACCGCCCGCCAGGTGCACGAAGAGTTCCTGGCAGACTCCCGAGCCCGAGCCGAGGCCGACGGCGTGGTCACCCCGGCAGAGCTCCGGGAACTGCAGCGGGCGGGTCGGGAACTCGCATCATCGCACCTCATCAGCGACCTGGAGGAAGCGGCAGCCGCCAACCGGGCCAGGGCCAACGGGCCGCTCAAGGGCTGGCGGATCCTGCCGATCGGCGACTCGCCCGCCGTTACCGAGGTGATCGACTACGCCGTGGAGCACGGTGCGAAGGCCGCCGTCAGCTTCACCAAGACGGTACGCCTGGTGGTCTGCGACGACCCGTTGGCTGACGATCCTCGGTTGGCGAAGCCGGCCGCGGCCGGTGTCGACGTTCTTGCTCCTGAGCATGCTCGCAAGCTGCTGGAAGACGAGGCCGCAAAACGTGCGACCGGGCTCTTTGCCGACCAGACCGGCGAACAGGTCGCCCAACGGATCGCGGCCGAACGTGCCAATGAGGGTCGACGCTCCCGACCCGAGTGGCACGGGTCCTGGCGCAAGTACGAGCTGACCGACGCCCAGTACCACCAGACGTTCGTGGCGCGGGATCGGAGTTGGAACGAGCCGCACGTGTACCAGGTCGACATGGCGGAGCTTCGCGAGCGGCAGGCCAGGGCCGCGTCGGCGACGCGCAGCAGCGGTTGCGCGGTGGTGCTCCTCGCCGGTGGCGCAGTCGCGGCCGGCCTCGCCGAACTCGTCCGTCAGATCGTGGCGTAGCGCGGCACCAGGGCCTAATGAGCCACGCCGTGAGGCAGAAACCGAGGCGGTCCACGCACCGTCGATTGCAGACCGCGGCAAGCACCCACACGCCGTCCATCGATACGCCGTCCATCGATACGCCGTCCTTCGGCACGCGGTCCTCAATGAAGCGCCGGCCGCCAACGGGGACCGGTAACCCGAGTCGATGCTGATGCGATAGTCGCCTCGACCGGCAGTTTGCTGCTGGTCGGGCGATGGTTGGGGTGAGCGACTGCGGCTCGGCGGCCGAGCTCGGCGGCGACGACAGCACCCCCGCCACCCGGGCACCGAACGGTTCGGTGAGCCCGGGGCGTTGTAGCAGGCCCGGAAGACGTAGGTGCGACAGCCGAGCGCGGTGACGTCGAGGTCGCGGCGGACCACAGAGACCGGCTGTGCGACTCATCGTCGACGCGTTACGGGCTACGGTGCTACAGCCGGTTCGGCCGTCGACACCCGTATATAGCATACGAAACGTGACGCCTTCGGGTATCACCGGGACCGTCGCCACGAGTTCAGCCGCCGGCGCCGCCACGGCGTCGCCGCGTAGGCTCCCAACCCGATGGCGAGTATGGCCGCGCTGAGTAGGAGCGATGCAAGGTCATCTCCTGGGCGTGCGGTGAACTCCCACCAGAAGTACTCGCCCTGCCGGGAGGTGCCCCAGTAGAAGAGGATCACGGCTACCAGCGCCGGCCCTGTCCATGCCAACCGCCAGCCGAGCCACAAGCCGGATAGAAGGGCCAGGCCGGTCCAGGCGAGCCAGGACCGTGCGATCATCAGTAGAACGACTGGGCTTGTCGTCAGTGATGAGATCCCAAGATAGGCAATTGCGCATGTGATCGTGGTGCCGCAGAGATATCCGCGCTGCCAGCGCCGAAAGCGTCTGGTCGCGACCGCTTCTAGCGTGGAGAGGTGGCTATGCAGGCCGAGAACGGGAAGTGTCGCGGCTGCCATGGCCAAGAAACGCCAAATCGGTACGGTGATGCTTCCATCTCGCGTGGCCGTCGGTAGCGCTGTCTCGTAGTCGCCGAAAGTAGCAGCAAGTGCGGCTAGTATCGTCGTAGCGGTAAGGACGTGGCTGAATCGTCGAGCGGCGAGAAAAGCGCGTTCAGGTGCTGCGGTCGTGAATAATTCACGAACTCTTGTTGCAGTATCTTCCATGGATTTCACCTACCTCCCGCTGAGCCCAGTCGAACTGCTGATCCTGTCTGAGATCGTTAGCGATCGCGCGTCCGGCCGCGAATGCTTCCTGCATGTGGTCAGGGGCGTTGGTTTGATAATCGGGCTGTCCGTTTCCTGCTAGGTAGGTTTCCAGCCAGGCGTTCAGAGTGGAGAGGCGGGCCTGGTCTGCGGAGGTCAATGAGTCCCAGATGCAGGCTGCCCCGGAGTGGCCCGGGAAAGTGGCCGTGACGATGGCATTTGCGATGTCGCTTGCATATGACCACGGGCTGCCTTCGAGTATGTAGAAGTGGGGCGAAGCCTCCTCGATTTCGTATATCACTCCGTCGTCGATGCGGACTGTGCGCTCCACCCCGAATTGGATGATACGTTCCGGTCGCTCAAACTCCGCCGGCAACTGATCGATTCGAGCGCTGATACCAGTAATCGATGATAAATACTTCTTGTGTTCGGGCCAGATGCATATCGTGACCGTTCCGTTGGTGCAGAGGGCGTTGCTCCCTATCGGTTCGCGGTCGACAACCAACGGTCTTGCTACTGCCACGCCGATGACCATAAGAATTGTGGTGATTAGTGCTGCGGCGACGGGAAGGCGAGTGCGGGAAGGCTTG
The DNA here is from genome assembly GCF_027497395.1 of Solwaraspora sp. WMMA2080. Lineage (GTDB taxonomy): Bacteria > Actinomycetota > Actinomycetes > Mycobacteriales > Micromonosporaceae > Micromonospora_E. Next base: position 347,926 of record NZ_CP114910.1, read on the forward strand.
GTTGGAATCCAGGCCAACCCAACAATGAGTGCTGCTATGGTCAGCATCCGAAATGTGATACCGAGGGGGTCGATCATGGCATTCGGATGCCCGCTTACCACGATGAAGCCGCCCGCTCGATCCAACAGGGCAAGAAGGAACAGGAACCCAACAGAGGCGGTCATGGCTGCAAAGACGGGGGTGAAAAGCTTGCCGATCAGCCAGCCTATCGCTGTGGCAAACAGGGTGACGAAAATGCCAAGAAGAAAGTATCCGGCCCAGACTTGTACTCCAGGCGGAAATGATCGGGCGGTTATTGCAAATGCAACTGCCTGCCCGGTTAGATAGGGGGCTAGCAGGATAATAGCGGTCGATCCAAGTCGGTGTGCCTCCAACCTATGGGTGCGAACTGAAGCGGTCGAAATTTGTTCGTCCAGCCCGTGCCTGTTCGTCGCGCCTGCTGCCCATGCTGCGGCACCTGCGCCAAGTATGCCGACGAGATAAGCGGGCACCTGTGCTGCGGCGCCAGTCTCCGGCCAGGAGCCAATCCAAAAGTTGCTACGCAAAAACAGCACCGCCAGGTCCAGGGCAATCAGAATGGGCACAGCCACCCGGATCGGTGAGTTGCGAATATGGAGCCACAGGATTCTCATATCCGCTGCTCTCCCTCTGGCAGCAGGTGTATGTATGCGCGTTCAAGTGCGGTATGTCCCGGGAGATCTGCACGGTCCATACGTTCGAGTTCGGCAACAGTGCCATCGAACCTGGCTGCCCCGGCATGGAGCACGACAACTCGGTCGGCCGTTGCGGCAACGTCATCAATCAGATGGGTGCTCAATAGCACGATTGTATTGCTGAGTCCGGTAATGATCTTTCTGAAGTGCAACCGTTGGCGTGGGTCGAGTCCGACGGTGGGCTCGTCGAGCAGAACAAGGCGTGGTTGCCCGACGATTGCCCATGCTATTCCGGCCCGCTGCCGCATCCCACCCGACAGCTTTCGCATCCGGCTCCGCCGCTGGTCGGCCAAATCAACCTGTGCAAGCGCTTGATCAACATGTCGGCGTAGATCAGTTGTGGAAACACCGCGAAGCCACGCTGCATAAGTCACAAAATCAGTGACGGTCATCTGAGGATCGAAACCAAAGTCCTGGGGCAGGTATCCAATTCGATTGCGGACGGTGCGGGCCGTTCGTTCGGAGTCAATCAAGATGTCGTCGATACAGATGGTTCCCGAGCGTGGTGGCATGATGGTCGCGAGAGTCCGGAGCAAGGTCGTCTTTCCGGCGCCGTTCGGGCCGAGTAGGGCTGTTATGCCCGGACGTAGTGTCAGGTCAAGCCTGTCGATGACGGTCTTCCTGTCATACCCCTGCACCAGTGAATCGAGAACCGTAGTCACAGTATATTGATCCTTAACCCCACGGAGGCGGGGAGTGCGAATCAACGCACTCCCCGCCATTGATCTAATTTGTCAGTGAACGTTGATCGTTCCCCTGACTGCGCTGAAAGTGCAGTCAGCGCCGCTGTGAGTCGTCGTGTTGCCCTGCGTGCGGTAGACGGGAAGTGACCTGAGGCCCTGTAGACTACATTCCATTACCGACTGGTAGATCGTGCTGTAGGAAGCTCCGGACGGGGGATCGCACTTCTGTGCCCACGCGGTATTCCACCACTGGGTGTAGCAGTTTCCGGCCTTGCTGGACGTACCCGCTGCTGATGCGGGACCGACGGTGAGGCCGACCGCTCCGGCGGCGAGCACTCCCAAACACCGCTGCTTGCGCGAGCTGTACGCGTAGGCGTGACTTGGGCCGACTCGTGGTTGGGCGCATGACATCCTCTCAGGTCGGGGACTGCGCGGCCTCGGCAAGCGCTGAGGCCACCTTGGACTCTAGATGTCGGCGGTCTGTCGAGTCAACGTCGAGGGAACTTCGTAATCGATATGTCGGACACAGGATGGGAGTGCGCAGACCTCGGATGGTCCGCCTGCTCAGGCGTGCCTACTCGCACTTTTTCCGGCAATGGATCGTTGGGACCTGGCCACGTCATGAAGCTGACGTAGAGACTCTGTTTATATCCGAAGTGGTCTGATGTAGTTCGTGACCTAACATGGTGCGAGCTGGGGTAGCCAAAGGTGTCGACTGGTGACTACGTTCTCCGGTGGTGACTGGAACACGACGGTCGTCGCCCGTCGACGGGTACGGTCGGGCACCTGACCTGACACTGCCGGCGTCCTTCTCGCGAGAGGGTCTGCCGGTCCTCAGCAGGCCCGGTAGACGTAGGTCGGGCTGCCGGGTGCGGTGACGTCGAGGTCGCGGCGGACCACGGACACGTTCGCGCCGACCGCCGCGCACGCGGTGGTGTAGGCGTCGTCGGTGTACTCGATGTCGATGACATTGTCGCCGTACACCGTGGTGTAGTCGCCGCATTCGTCGTAGCGGCCGCATTCCTCGGCGATCGCCAAGTCGAGGCCGGCGGCTCTGCCCCGGGTGCCGAGTTCGGTGGTGTTCTTCTGGCCGATGGCCAGGCCGGCGGCGTGGGCGTGCGGGGCGAGCAGTTTCAGGTATTCGACGGCGTCGTCGATGGTGAGCAGGTCGTCGGAGCGGTCGTACGAGTCGATGTTGTCGGGTTCGACCCTGATTCTTCGTGGGTCTGACGCCGTTCGATGACCAGCGAGTCTGCATCGTTGGCGGTGGATGTATCGGCTCCGTTGGGTGTGGTTGTGGGCCGGCTGTCGCGCCGGTGGCGTGGTCTCCTGGGGTTCCTCCTGGTCGTCGGGGCGGTGGTGTGGGTGGTCAGGTGGCGGGCATGGGCATCCGGCGGATGATCTCGATGGCGGTGGCCAGGTCGGTGGCCCAGGGCCAGGTGTGGGGTAGGCGTAGCCACCGGTAGCGGCGGGCGCGGACCAGGCGTGCGGGGGTCTGGAAGATCCGGTAACGCAGTGTCTTGGGCTCGGCCTTGGCCAGGGCGCCGGTCAGCGCGTAGAGGCGCATCCACGCGGTGAGGTCCACGGCGATGGTGACGGCGGCGCACCAGGCCTTGTTGACCTGCCATTGTTTGGACGGCAGATGCCCGAGGCCGGTGTCCTTGGTGGTGCGTACGTCGTCTTCGACGCGGGCGTGTACGCGGTGACGGGCGTCGGCGCGTTGCACGGACAGGCCGTCCGGGCCGTGGGCGCCGGTGTTGGTGACGAACGCCGAGTACCGGTAGCCGCAGGTGTCGAACAGGGTGGCCTGTTCGTGGTCGAACAGCTTGCGCCGGCGCACGATGACCCGCATCGTCTTCGGCCACTTCAGGCCGGTCAGCCGCTCGCGGAGCAGGTCGGTGATCTCGGTGACCTGAAGGCCGTCGATGACCTCGCCGGTGGTGTTGGACAGGCACGGGACCCACCAGTCGTCGGGTCGGCGGTTGCATGCCGCCCGGACGTGTTCGTCGACGTCGAACCCGATCGAGTACGCCACTCGACGCCCACCGGTCTGGTCGAGGCTGTGCAGCCAGTCGATGAGCGTGTGTGAGGCGCCGGCACCGTCGGAGGTGATCAGCAGGTCGTCGCGTCGGTCGGCGGGTATCTGCGCGATGGCCTGGCGCAGGACCTCGATCAGATCGGCGGCGGTGTTCGCCCCGGCGTTGCCGGGGCGGGGCATCAGGGCGGCCAGTTCACCGGTGTTGTCGATCCACACGCCGAGGCTGTGGAACCCGAACGTCTTCTTGAACGTCGCCTCGGCGTGTTCCTTGCGGGAATGGGCCACGGTGATGGTGCCGTCCACCCGCAGCACGATCGTCCCGCCCATGCTCAGGCCACCGGCGTAGGTCGCCTCCGGCACGCCGGCCGGTAGCAGGCTCCACAGATGCGCGCGCGACTTCGCCCGCGCGGCGTCGATGCGGTGCAGACCGCTGTCGCTGATCTCACCCAGCGCGCGCAGGGCGGTGGTGTCCGAGGCCACCGGCCCGAACAACGCGGCCTGGGCCCGTAGCGCCTCGATGTCGTACACGTCTGTCCCGCCAGCGGCGATCGAACACGCGATGTCAGTCAGGACCCGGCCCCGGTCATGGACCGGATCGAATCCCGGCCTGGCTAGCACGGTGGAGATGCCCGCCGTCAGGCCGGTGCGGTCGGCGAGCATGCGTAGGCCCGCCACCCCGACCATCGCCACCACCCCGTCACCGTCGGCGGTGACACGCAGGTCCTTCGACCATCCGGTAAGCTCACGCACGTCGGAAGTGCCTCCTCGCTAGAGATCCTGGTAGATGTCGCAATCACCATTTTCCCTTGCCTGGCAGGCACTTCCGCGTTTCCGGGCCTCACGAAACCGTTACAAGATCACGACCCCGTGAATATCCAGGGTCGACGGCCTGGAAGCCGTTGGCGGCGCAGCCGTCGATCCAGGTGTTGACGATGTCGGCGATCGCGGTGCGTTTCGCGGCGGTGGAGATGTCGAGCAGGATCTCGTTCCAGTCGCCGTCGACGACGTACTCGCTGTCGGCGTCGCGTAGCAGCAGGTCGTCGTGGTTGCGCTGCCACCAGGTGACCTCGTGGGGCTGGACCTGGAAGGCGTTGACGTAGCAGATGGTGTAGAGGCCGGCGGCCGGGTCCGCCTCGCGGTCGCGGCTGACCACCGTGACGCCGCTCGGTGGGGCGTACGGATCGCCGATCTGGTAGTCGAACCGGGCGTCGACCGGCGGCAGGGTGACCCCGGCGGCGGCCGGGGTCGCGTTCGTCTCGGCCGCCGGATCCGGGCCGCCGCCGACGCGGGCGGCGACGAACAGCGCCCCGCCGACAAGGACGGCACCGACGACGAGACTGACGGCAACGGTACGCGGCACCACGACTGGCCTCCGGGCCCGAGCTTCAGTGCTGGAAGACCGTGTCAGTGTGCCATTCGAGCAGGTCGTGGTCGGGGCGGCGGGCCTTCTGCTCGGGTACGGCGATCTCGGTGCCGGCGCGGGCGTAGAACTGTTCGCCGTTGCCGAAGTCGTCGCGCAGGCGTCGGCTGACCAGCAGCCGGTACTTCGGGTCGACGCCCAGGTAGCCCTGGTCGAACAGGATGTGTACGTCGGCCCGCAGCAGCATGCCGTTGTCGATGCGGTGCTCGCCGCCGGCGGCCACCGGGCGGATGTGCGCGGCCTGCAGCGCCGGCCGCAGCTTGCTGTCGGTGATCGCGCAGCGCCGGGAGTACGTGTCAAGGACGACCGCCTTGAACGACTGCTGCCCGAGGCGCTGCGGCCGGAGCCGGGGGTCGCCGAACACCGGACCCGGCCGGTGCCAGGCACCCTCCGGATCGACGCGGACCTCGCCGCCGAGCAGGAGTTTCGTCAACTGCTCGAAGTAGTCGAAGTGTGTGCCCGACGACAGGTCGTACGTCTTGCCCTGGGTGAGGTTCGGCGAGAACTCCGGCGGGGGCTCCGGCTGACGGCCCTCGGGGAAGAAGACCGTGTCGCGGATGAAGATGCAGCCGATGACCGGGTCCTCGCCGGGGCCGATCGGATCCCTGCGGTACTTGCCGATGTCGCGGGCCATGTCGGCCAGGGAACCCGCGCCGTTGGCCTCCCCGAACAGCCCCCACGCTTCCGAGAGCCGCAGCTTCGCGAAGCCGCTGAAGAAGCCGCCGCCGACGATCCGATTGTGCGGGTAGCGGCTCTTGAAGAAGAACGGCTCGCCGGGGGTCAGGACCTTGAAGCTGCCGCCGCCCGGCCGCCAGAAGTTGACCTCGTTGATCTGCGGTCGGGCGGCGAGGAAGCTGCGCCACTCGCCGTCGGTGACCCCCACGAACGCCTTCACCCGGTCATCTTGCTCGGCGGGCGGCGCAGCCCGGAATGGGCCGACCGGCTGACAGTCGAGAGTGCACCTTGCCGGCGCGGGCCGGACACGGTTGGATCACGCTGATGCCCCGGCGAGCCGGACCCGGTGCTGCTCCGTCGGGCTCGGACCCGTCCTTGGCCTGCATCGGAGCGACCTGTTCGTGATCGCCGGTCAGCCGGTGCCGGACGATCTCACCCCGCTGGACGCCACCGCGTCGAGCACGCTCGGATCGCTGGCCTGGTCGTTGACGTACCTGCCGGGTGCCGTGCCGGAACTGCACCAACTCGTACGCGCGATGCCGCAGCAACCCCGCCCGGCCTCGCCGCCAGCGGTGCCACCGCGACACCGGCGCCTGCGCGGTGCCGCTGGCCTGGTGGTGCGGCTGCTGCACAACCGGAACCTGATTCTGCACGGCTCCGCCAAGTACCTGTTCGGCATCGGCAACGGTCCGGCGCTGTCGGGGTCGACGATCGGCTTGATCGGCGGTGCCGAGAAGGTGTTGACACCCGAGCTGCTGGCCGGGTTCGCCGCGTTCCTCGACGTTGCTTGGGACGACCTCAGCACGCTGACCGGAATCGACCTGGCTGGAGTCGACCAGCCGACGCACCCGGACGCGGCCGAGGTCGCCGAGCTGATCTGGGCGGCCCGCCGCCTGACCGCCGACCAGCTGCGACAGGTCGGCCGTCACGCCCACGCCATCCGGCATCGGCGCACCGACGAACGTGAACCGGGGCTTCGGTGCAGCTGCCCCAACCCCGCCTGATGCCAGGCCGGATGGGACGGACACGTGCAACTACCGTGGCGTCGTGACGAACGTGAGGCATCCCCAGCTGTCCGGGCTGGGGAGGAACCCGGCGACCCCGGACGATCTCCTGGTACGCCTGGCAGCCCATGCTGCCGGCCGCCACGGGATATCGCTGCGGCGAGGTCGGCTGGCAGACACCGTCGTGGAAGCTCTGCTGGAGCACGGCGGAAGCGAGTCGGCCATCCACCTCAACGGCGAGCGCATCTCCACCCGGATGCGGAACGTGATCGCCGAGCATCCTGATCCTGCCATCCGACACGCCCACGCCAACTTCGTCCGGGACCTGGTGGACCTGAACTCGTCGCTGGGCATCGAGTCGCTTGAGGAAACCTTCGGGGAGAGCCGGTCCAACTTGGTCGACTCGCCGGATCCGAAGCTCCGGGCGGCGGTCGCGGACACCTGGGCTGATCGGCCACTCGCGGTGCATCTGCGGTTGCTCGCCGACCCCGATCCCTTGGTACGTGCTGCGGCGACCCTGCGCCGCCATCCGGGGGTACCCGTCGAATGGCGGGAGAGGTGCCTCACTGACCCGGCTACCCGGGTCAACGTCGCGCGCTATGTGCCGTTGACCGTCAAGCAGGCGACCGAGCTGATCAGCAGCGGGGATCTCGAAGCGTGTCGGGCGGTGGCAGCCAACCCTGAGCTGCCTGCCGAGGCGGTCGAGCTGCTGATCGAGTTGGACGATCCGCAGGTGCGGGTGGCGGTCGCGTACAGCCGGCACATCGACGCCGACACGAGAGACCGGCTGTTCGCGCTGGTGGCGGCCGAGGCCGACGCTGGCAGCATCGCCGCCTACGTTGCGTTGTGCTGGAACTTCGACGAACCGGGCTGGCTCCGTGAGGTGCCGATTACCGAGCGGCTGGCGTACCTGGACTGTCCGCATCCGCCGTTCCGTCGGGTGCTGGCGAGCTGCCGTGACCTGCCGGACGCCGCCTGGGAACGGCTCGACAACGACCCGGACCTGCGGGTGCGCCGGTACGCCGCCGCCCGGCCGGACGCCCCCGCCGCCGTCCTTGAACGACTCGTGCGTACGGGTGGCGCGATGTTCCATATCCGGCCGCCGATCGTCGAGCACCCGAACTTTCCACGCCACCGGCTGCGGGCCTTCGCCGACGATCCGGACCCTCATATCCGGTACATCGCCCTTGAGGATCCTGACCTGCCGACAGCGGTGCTGGAACGGCTTGCCGCCGACTCCGAGGCATTCATCCGGCGCGGAGCGGCGCGGCACGCCCATGCCACCCCGGCCCTGTTGGAGCAGTTGCTCGCCGATGCTGATCCCGAGGTCGTCGACGAAGCCGCCGCCAACCCGCAGCTTCCCCTCGGGTCCATGCGCCGCATCCTCGACGAGTCGGCGTTGTAGTCGTTGCGCGACAGACCTATTGGTTTGGCGGGACGCGACGTGGCGCGCACGGACGACGCCGGTGGTTCGCGTCGGCGCATGATCAGTGGGCTTTCCCGACGGATCGCGACCGTCCTCGGTGCTGCGGGGAGTCGGCGCGGCCGTGTAGTCACGCCCGCAGTGCCGGCTGCGGCGGCTGGCAGTTCGGCTGTGAGCAGGGGGCTCGGTTCGTCTGCGGAGGCGTCGTACGGAAGAGTACGCTCACGGCGGGTCGTCGACACCCCTGGCCCGGCGGTTCCACCGATCAGCTGAGCGCGCCTCACAAAGGGATTCCTATGAGTTCGTCGACACCGTTGTTGTTCCTGCACGGATACTGGCACGGCTCCTGGTGCTGGAGTGAAGTCACCGCCTGCGTCGCGGCAGCCGGCCGGGCCAGTGTCGCAGTGGACATGGCCGGGCACGGCCTGCGGGCCCGGCGGCCCCGTTCGGTCTACGCGCGCCCGTTCGACCCGCAGGCGATCGCCACCGAGGTCTCCCCGGTGGCCGCCGTCGACCTCGACCAGGCCGGGGACCTGCTCGTCGCGCAGCTCAAGCAGGTCGGCCGGGGCGGCCCGGTGACGGTCGTGGCGCACAGCATGGGCGGCACGGTGCTGACCCGGGTGGCCGAGCAGGCACCCGAGCTGGTCGCCCATGCCGTATACCTGACGGCGTTCATGCCGGCGTCGGGCCTACCGGCGATCGCCTACATCGACATGCCGGAGAACGCCGGCGAACTCATCGGGCCGTCGCTGTGCGCGGACCCCGTCGCGGTCGGTGCGCTCAGGCTGGACGTCGGGTCCGTCGAGCCCGGCTACCGTCAGCAGCTTCGAAGCGTGTTCTTCGGCGACATCGATCCAGACTCTGCCGACGCGGCCATCGCACTGCTGACCCCCGACGCGCCGGCCGGTATCGCGCTCGGCGCCACCGCCCTGACCCGGTCCGGCTGGGGCTCCGTCCCCCGCACCTACGTCACCTGCGCCCAGGACATGGCGATCAGGCCCGCGCTCCAGCAGAAGTTCATCGTCGACGCGGACGCCGCGTTCCCCGACAACCCGACGTCCGTCGAGGCGCTCGACGCGTCCCACACGCCCTTCCTGTCCATGCCCCAGCAGGTCGCCGACATCGTCACCGCAGTGGGCTGATCGGAATCGGTCCGTTGGGTCAGCCGGTCACCCGGGACGCGAGGTGACCGGCGCGGACGGTTGACGGCGGTGGTTAGCGTCGGGGCCATGATCAGTGGGCTTCTCCGACGAATCGCGACCGTCCTCGGTGCCGCGGCGGTCGGCGCGGCCGCCACCGTCACGGCGGCTGTACCGGCTGCGGCGGCCGTCACCCCGGCCGTCACCAGCTACGTGTGGGCCAGCAACCCCACCGCCGCCAGCTACACGGTGCCGACGTGGACCTCCGGCGGCCGCACCTACTACTCGTACGCCAAGAATCCCGGCGGCGGGCCGATCACCGTGACCCGGTCCGGTGCCGGCGCATACCAGGTGCGGTTCGGTGGGCTCGGCTCGCTGGTGACCGGCGGCGGGGGAGTGGCCCACGCCCAGGCGTACGGCGCGGCGGCCCGGTTCTGCACCGTGGGCTCCTGGTACCCGTCCGGTGCCGATCTGCTGGTCAACGTGTACTGCTTCGGGGCCGGCGGTGCCCGGCAGGATGCGTACTTCGTGGCGAACTTCGTCGAAGCCAGTGGCTCCACGCTCGCCGTCGACGGCGTGTCGTACCTCTGGTCCAACAGTCCGACCTCGTCGATGTACACCCCGAGCGGCTGGTACCGCTACGACGCCGGCGGCGGCACCCCGTGGGTGGCGCGGGACGCGCCCGGCTCGTACGCGGTGGAGCTGCCCGCCTCGGCCGCCCGGACCCAGACCACGTTCTACCAGATCACCGCCTACACCTCGGCGGCCGTGAAGTGCAAGGTGGACTCGTACCTGGCCGACGGGATCGCCCGGGTGCGGTGCCGGGACGCCTCCGGAGCCTTCGTCGACTCCCGGTTCACCATCACCTGGACGATCCACAACCTGCTGCAGCAGATCGCCCCGACGGCGCTGGCGACGGTCGACGACACGTACCCGTCGGGTGGGCCGGCACCGGCGATCACCTGGACCAACGACAGCTCGGTGAGCGGCGACTACGCCGTCACCCGCACCGGCACCGGACGGTACGAGATGGTCTTCCCGCAGATCATCGACTACTCCGGGCACGCCGTGGCGTACGCGCTCGGCTATCAGGACGCACACTGCCACGTGCAGTACTGGCATCCGGTCGGCACCACCGACATGAAGGTCGGCGTGACCTGCCTGAACAGCGCTGGCAGCCCGGTCAACACCCCGTTCACGGTCGGCTTCACCTGGTAGTGCAGACCTGGCAGGAGAGTGTGCCGTTCCGGTGGGACCTGGTCACACCGGACCAACTCGGAACGATGCTCGACGGTGCCGCGCCGCCGGACCTGTGGTTCCTCGATGAGCTCGTCACCTGCACCGGGAAGGTGCTGGCCCGCAGCGGAAACGGTGACCTGTACTTCGTCGGCAGATCGTTGGACTCGATGTTCGACCTGCTCGGCGGAGTCCTCGCCGGACCCGTCGGCGTGCAGCGACTTCATCGGCTGCCGCTGTCGTTCCAGCGGCCGGCGGTCAGGTCCGGGAGCCGGTGGCGGCGGCGTCCGTTGACCTTCGCCGAGGTGAGCCAGGGGAGACGGTTCCTCGACGCGGTCGGGCTGACGCCACACGCGCTGGCCCGACGGGACCGGCCAGCGGTGCTGGTAGACGTCGTGCACCGGGGTGCGACGTTTACCGAACTGTTCACCCTGCTGCGCGACTGGATCGACGCCGAACGCGAGCCATGGCCGGTCATCCGCCGCAAGCTGCGCTTCGTAGGTGTCACCCGCCGGACCAGGACCAGTCCGAAGACGTACCGGTGGCAGCAGCACGCCGACTGGACCCGGACGCTGCCCGCCGCCGTGACCAACGTGTCGCTGGATCCGTGGGTGTGGTCGCACTTCGGCGACCGTCAGGTGAAGCTGACCCGCTCGTTCTACCCCGACCGGTGGCTGGCCGAAGACACCGGGCCCGGCCGCGACGAGCGCACCCGGCAGGCCCTTGCGGAGGCCGCCGCGCTGGTGGCGTACGGACGCAGTCGGGCCGGCCGCCACGGCGTCGCCCGCGCCGTGGGACGCGACCACGCACTCGCGCAGCCCTGGCTGCGCACCCTCGTCACCAACCTCACGAGGAGCTGACCGACAGCCTCAGATGCTCGGCTAGGTTCCTTGGCATGAGTCACGATCGTCGGGTTGGCAGGGTCCGGCAGCTGTCGCGCTACCCGGTGAAGTCCATGCTGGGAGAGGACCTGGACCAGGCGTACGTGGACGAGGCGGGCAACGCCGGCGACCGGTCCTTCGCGGTGCTCGACTGTGTCACCGGCAAGGTGGCCAGTGCCAAGAACCCGCGCCTGTGGCGGGACATGTTCACCGTACGGTCCACGTTGCTGCCTCCCGACGCCGCCGGCGCCCCGGCGGTCCGGCTGACCATGGCGGACGGTACGACCGAGACCGTGACGGTCATCGGCCACCGCGATCCGGCGCTGTCCACGCTGCTGGGCCGGGACGTGCGCCTGCTCGACCGGGCCGCGCCGGGCGCGACGATCGAACGGATGGACCCGGACCAGGTACGCACCGACGACGACCTGTCACACGCGCAGACCGGCAGCTCGATGTTGGCTGCCGGCTCCCCACCGGGCACGTTCTTCGACTTCGCGCCCCTTCATCTGATGACGACCGCGACCCTGGCCGGCCTCGCGGCCCACTCGGGTCGGCCGGTCGACAGCCGGCGTTTCCGGCCCAACATCGTCGTCGAGGTGCCGGCTGCGCCTGGCGGGCGTCGGTGTTCTGCCGTGCGCCGGGGTATACGCCCGCCCGCTTGAGGCCGGCGTCATCCGCTCCGGTGACCCGGTCGAGTTCTGCTGACCGTACCCGGTGATTCAGCGAGCGCGGCGGTAGTGCAGGGCCACCGCGCCGTTGCGCAGCGGCTGCGCCGAGAGCAGTTCGAGCTGGCGGGTGCCGGGCAGCCCGCCCTGGTACAGGGTCGGGCCGTGGCCGGCGATCCTGGGATGGACGAGCAGCTGGTACTCGTCGATCAGGCCCAGCCGGTCGAGCTCGGTCGCGAGCGTGCCGCTGCCGAGCAGGACCCCGGCCGGAGTCGCGTCCTTGAGCCTCTGCACGCCCTCGCGCAGATCACCGGCGATGTGGTGACTGTTGGTCCACGGGAAGTCCGTGCGGGTCGACGACACCACGTACTTGGATTTGGCCTCCAGCTTCACCGCCCACTCGCGGACGGCCGGCGGCGCCTCCCGGTCGCCGCGGGCGACGGCCGGCCAGTAGCTCTCCATCATCTCGTAGGTGACGCGGCCCCACAGCATCGCCCCGCTCTCGTCCATGAGACGGGTGAACAGGGCGTGCGTCTCGTCGTCGGCGATCCCTTCCCGGTGGTCGACGCAACCGTCCAGGGTGAGGTTGATGCTGAAGGTGAGCAGGCCCATGCCCGACGAGTCTAGCGAGAAGTGGTGGGCGCTGTCGGCCATGATCACAGCAGTAGCGGCCGTCGGAGCCGGGCCCGGGGTGGCTTGGGACGTGCCCCACATCGAGGGCTGCGGACGGTTGCGGTTGATCCGATGCGCAGCGGCAACCTCCGGCGGGCTGCAGACCTTCAGCTAGGTTTCCTGGGCATGGGTCACGATCGTCGGGTGGGCACGGTGCGGCAGCTGTCGCGCTATCCGGTCAAGTCGATGCTGGGAGAGGACCTGGACCAGGCGTACATGGACGAGGCGGGCATCGCCGGCGACCGGTCCTTCGCGGTGCTCGACTGTGTCACCGGCAAGGTGGCCAGTGCCAAGAACCCGCGCCTGTGGCGGGACATGCTGACCGTACGGTCCACGCTGACGCCCCCCGACTCCGCCGGCGCCCCGGCGGTCCGGTTGACCATGGCGGACGGTACGACCGAGACCGTGACGGTGACCGGTCACCCCGATCCGGCGCTGTCCACGCTGCTGGGCCGGGACGTGCGGCTGCTCGACCGGGCCGCGCCGGGCGCGACCATCGAACGGATGGACCCGGCCCAGGTACGCACCGACGACGACCTGCGCATCGCGGAGACCGCCGAATCCATGCTGGCTGTCGGCTCCCCACCGGGCACGTTCTTCGACTTCGCGCCGCTGCACCTGATGACGACCGCGACGCTGGCCAGTCTCGCGGCCCACTCGGGTCGGCCGGCAGACAGCCGGCGCTTTCGGCCCAACATCGTCGTCGAGGTGCCCGACCCGGGTGCTGGGTTCGTCGAGAACCTCTGGCCGGGGCGGCGGCTGCGGATCGGCCCCGACGTGGTCGCCGAGGTCGTCATCGCGACTCCACGGTGCGTGGTTCCGGCGCTGCGGCACGGTGACGTCGAGCGAGACGTCGCGCTTTTGCAGGTTCTGAGCCGGCACAACCGGCTGCGTCTGGAGGGCGTCGGCTTTCTGCCGTGCGCCGGGGTGTACGCGCGTCCGGTGGAATTCGGCGTCATCCGCTCCGGTGACCCGGTCGAGTTCTGCTGACCACACCCGTAATGACCTGCGCGGACAGCGCCGGCAGCCCGGTCAACACCCCGTTCATGGTCGGCTTCACCTGATAGGACCAGCCCTACGGGCTCGCTGGTCCAAGATTCACCAGGTACGCCTTGATGATCTATAAAGGTCTGCGGTCGCCACCTCGTCCAAGCGGGTGTTGATCACCGCCGGCCACTGTGTCCACAGCGGCCAGGGCGGTGACTGGCTGAGCAACCTCGTCTTCGTGCCGAAATACAACGCCTTCAACGCCGACCACGACCCGGTCGGCCGGTTCCAGGCGTACCGGTTGCGGACGTTCAACGAATGGATGAACAACAGCAACCTCAACCGGGACGTCGGCTGGGTGACCACGTTCTCCGGTGGTGACTGGAACACGACGGTCGTCGACACCGTCGGCGGGCACGGCCTCGCCTACAACGGCGGCACCGAGTTCGACGTGTCCATTTTCGGTTACCCGAGCAACCGCGACGGCGGGGACAAGATGTGGGCCTGCTGGGGCACCGCCGTCGACAACAGCATTCTCGACGACCGTTCGAAGATCACCTGCAACTTCGGCGGCGGTTCCTCGGGCGGTCCGTGGATCTGGAATTACAGCAACGCCAACGGCCTCGGCTATGTCCGATCGGTCATGTCCACCGTTGACGGCAGCGGAGTGAACCGGGGGCCGTACTTCGACACGGCGGTCCTCGACGGCACGAACGCCGCCAACGGCGACTGGTAATCTGAGCCGATGCTGACGCGACGACCGCCTCGCTTGACAGCCGTACTGCTGGTCGGGGCGGTCGTCGCGCTGAGCGCCTGCGGCCCGGCGGCCGAGCCCGGCGACGACGGCGACGGCACCACCGCCACCCAGGCGCCGGACGCCGCAACGAGCCCGGGGGCGCTGCCGGTCCGCGACGACCTGGTCGCCCCGCAGGTCGTCGCCTGGCGCACCTGGCGAGCCGTCGACGACCGTACGCTCGAGTTCACCGTGACCGCCGGTCCCGCCGACTGCTACGGCGCCGAGCCGCAGGTGCAGGAGAGCAAGACGGCGGTGCGCGTCCAGATCCGGGTGGGCCGGCTGCCTGAAGCGGCTGACCAGGAGTGCCCGGCGATCGCCCTGGAATCGGCTGTCCTGGTACGCCTGGCCGCCCCACTGGGCGACCGCGAGGTCGAGCAACTGAACTGACCCCGGTCCCGTGCCCGGGTCGTCGCGTCTGGCGGCCGGGTCGAAGGCCGGGCCTACCATCGGGGCCATGGCACTGACGGCGGACGACGTCGACCGGTTCGAGGCAGCCCGGCCACGCCTGGCGGCGATCGCGTACCGGCTGCTCGGCTCCGCCAGCGAGGCCGAGGACGCCGTACAGGAGACGTTCCTGCGCTGGCAGGCCGCCGACGTCAACCGGATCGACGTCCCCGAGGCCTGGCTGACAAAGGTCCTCACCAACCTGTGCCTCAACCAGTTGACCTCCGCGCGGGCCCGCCGCGAGACGTACGTCGGCCAGTGGCTGCCCGAGCCGCTGCTCGCCGGTGACCCGATGCTCGGCCCGGCCGACACCGCCGAACAGCGCGAATCCGTCTCGTACGCCGTCCTCGCCCTGATGGAACGCCTGACGCCGCAGGAGCGGGCCGTGTACGTCCTGCGGGAGGCGTTCGACTACCCGCACCGCGACATCGCCGGCATCCTCGGCGTCTCCGAAGCCGCCAGCCAGCAGATCCTGCACCGGGCCCGACGGCACCTCGCCGACGGCCGGGCCCGCGCCGAAGTCGACCGGGCCGCCGCCCGGCGGGTCGTCGAAGAGTCCCTGTCCGCCGCCACCAGCGGTCGGATCGAACCACTGGTCCAGCTGCTCACCGGCGACGCCGTCTCGATCGGTGACGGCGGCGGACACGTCCCGGCCCGCGCCACACCGGTCGTCGGTGCCGTCGCGGTCGCGAAGTTCCTGCGCGGCCTGTTCACCCCGGGTGCGGCCAAACGGGCCCTGCTCGGAGGTTCACCCGAGGTGTACGCCTGGACCGCCAACGGTGACCCGGCCGTCGTGGTCGTCATCGACGGCCGGGTCGTCGGCGTCATGTGCCTGCAGGTCACCGCCGACGGTGTGGCCGCCATCCGCAGCCAGGTCAACCCCGACAAGCTGCACCGGACCACCGCGTCCTGGGCCGCCGCCGACCACGGGGAGCCGCTGTTCACCGCCTTTTGATCACACCGTGTGAGGTGCTTCACGCCGCTGCCGCGTCAGCAAACGCGGGGCTGCCCGGTTCAGGTGCTGTCACATCCCGTGCAGACAGACAGGAGCAGGACATGCGGCACCGCATCATCGTCCTCGGCGCCGGCTACGCCGGAGCCGTCGCCGCCGGCCGCCTCGCCCGGCGGCTCGACCCCGCAGACGTCGCCATCACCGTCGTCAACGCCGAACCCGACTTCGTCGAGCGGGTACGCATGCACCAGCTGGCGACCGGTCAGGACCTCAAGCCCCGGCCGTTGCGGGAGATGTTCGCGGGCACCGGCGTCGAGCTGCGGATCGCCAACGTCACCGGCGTCGACGTCGACACCAGGACGGTCACGGTCACGGACGCGGCCAGCGACGGCTCCGACGGCAGCGGAGTCAACGAGCTGGGCTACGACACGCTCGTCTACCCCTCGGCAGCGGCTGGAACCCGGGAGCCGTCCCCGGCGGCGCCGAACACGCCGCCGAGATCGCCAGCCGGCCCGGCGCGCTGCGGCTGCGGGCCCGCCTGGCCGGCCTCGCCGCCAGGCAGCCGGTCGTCGTGGTCGGCGGCGGCCTGACCGGCCTGGAAGCCGCGACCGAGATCGCCGAGGCCCGCCCCGACCTCGACGTCGCCCTCGCCGTGCGCGACGGCCTCGGCGACGCCCTCTCGCCGAAGGGCCGCGCGCATCTGCGCAAGGTCCTCGCCGGGCTCGACATCACCGTGTACGAGCACACCGCCGTCACCGGCGTCAACGCCGACCGGGTCACCACCGCCGGCGGCGGTGCCCTCCCGGCTGCGGTCACCGTCTGGACCGCCGGGTTCGCCGTCCACCCGATCGCCCGTACCACCGGATTGACGCTCGCCGACAGCGGCCAGATCGTGGTCGACGGCACCATGCGCTCGGTGTCGCATCCGGACGTGTACGCCGTCGGCGACGCGGCCCGGGCGATCGGCCCCGGCGGCAAGCCGCTGCGGATGTCGTGCGCCTCGGGCACCCCGATGGCGTGGCAGGCAGCCGACTCGATCGCGGCCCGGCTGACCGGCGGGAAACTGCCGAACGCGCCGCTGCGCTACAACATCGTCCCCGGGAACTCCGCCTACTCCTCGTCGCCGACCCGCAGCACCGCTGCGGGCTGCTCGGGCAGCCAGCGGGTCACCGCGTACGCCATCTGCGCGAACCCGGTGGGGGCGGCGGCCGAAGGGTCGGTGCAGACCGGGGTCGCCTCGGCCAGCGACTCCTGCCCGGCTGGTGAGCAGGTGCACTCGGTCGGTGCGGCCACCGGGCCCGGTGCCTCCGGGCAGACCTTCCTGAGCTCGCTCTACATGGACGCCGGCCTCACCTCAGTTCGCCTCTCACTGACCGGAGTACCCACCGACGGTCTGGCGATCCAGGCGATCTGCGCCTGACACCGGCGGCGACGGTGATCCCGGGCCGGAGGACCCGATCAGACGCACAGTGAACCGATGGGCTGCAGGGGGCATCCCGCCACCCTGCGGCCCACCAGGGATCCCTCATATTTCCCTCATTTCCGCCTCAGGTATCAGCAGTCCGACCGTGCGATGATCTTGGCGCCGCCCACCAAATCAAGGGCGGTGGTGAGGTGGAGTCGGTGTCAGCGAACCGTGCGGTTGCGAACTTCTACGCGGGACCGACCGGCCTGCCCCGCAGCGTCATGGAACGCATCCGCGTCGAACTCGACGACTTCCAGGGCACCGGGATGAGCGTGATGGAGATCAGCCACCGGGCACCCGAGGTCGAGTTCCTCCTGGCCGACACGACCGAACGGGTCCGTCGCCTGCTGGGCCTCGGCGACGAGTCCGACGTTCTGCTGCTGCAGGGTGGCGGATCGCTCCAGTTCGCAATGGTCCCGATGAACTTCTCGGCACCCGGTGACCCGGTCGACTACGTCGACACCGGGTACTGGGCCGCCAAGGCGATCCGTGAGCCACGGACCCTCGGACGCGACGTGGCGGTAGTGGCCTCCTCCGCCGACCGGGACCACACCTACGTTCCACCGGACGGCTCGATCCGGCCCCGGCCGGACGCCCGCTACCTGCACCTGGTCACCAACAACACGGTGGAGGGCACCCAGTTCCACCAGGCACCCGCCGTCGCGGTGCCGGTGATCGCGGACATGAGCTCCGACCTGATGTCCGACACCTTCGACCCGGCGGCGTACGACGTCGTCTACGCCCACGCGCAGAAGAACATCGGCGTCGCCGGAGTGACCGTCGTGGTCGCGCGCCGGCGCATGTTGGACGACATCGTCGGTGAGCTGCCGGCGGTGCTCGACTACCGGGTGCACCGACGACACGGGTCGAACTTCCACACCCCGCCGACCTTCGCCATCTACGTCACCTGGTTGATGCTGGGCTGGTTGGCCGACGAAATCGGCGGGCTGGCCAGCATGGGCGGGATCAACCGACGCAAGGCGCAGATCCTCTACGACTACCTGGACGGCGTCCCGTTCTACCGCACCACCGTCGACCCGGCGTCGCGCTCGCTGATGAACGTGGTGTTCGACCTGCCCACCCCGCAGCTGCTGGCGGAGTTCCTGGCCGAGGCGCAGCAGGCCGGTATCGCCGGGCTGGCCGGGCACCGCTCGGTGGGTGGCTGCCGGGCCAGCCTGTTCAATGCGGTGACCGTCGAGTCGGTCGAACGGCTGGTCGACTTCCTGCACACTTTCGAGCGCCGCAACCGGACGACGGACCTGCCCTCCGAACCGTCCACCGAACGATAGAGACAAGCCACGATGAATGCTGCTCCGTTCCAGGAACTGCCCTGGCCGCGTATCCGGGAACTCGTGGTTGACGCGCTGAGCGTCGGTCACCGAACCCACATGGCGCACGGCATGGTGGAGTTCGACGTGTCCCGCCCGATGGAGTTGGTCGCGCACTACCGGGCCCAGGTGCCCGACGGGCTGTCGTTCACCGCCTTTCTGGTTTACTGCCTCGGCCATGCCGTCGGTGAGCACAAGATGCTGCACGCCTTCCGCAAGGGACGCCGCAAGCTGGTCGTCTTCGACGACGTGGACGTAAACACGCTGCTGGAAAAGCGCAAGCCAGACGGGTCGCTGGTGCCGGTCATCTACGTCGTGCGGGCCGCGAATCGCAAAAGTCTGGCGCAGGTCAACCACGAGATGCGCGCCGCTGCCCGTACCGACCTGTACGACGACGAAGGGGTCCGTCGACGCCGCCAGCTCCTGCGGCTGCCGCGCCCGGCCCGGCGGGCGCTCTGGTGGTGGATGCGGCGCGACCCGGCCCGGGTCAAACGCCAGTGGGGCACCGTCGGCCTGTCCAACGTCGGCTCCTTCATCAGCCCGCGACCGTCCTGGGGCATCTCCATCTCCTTCCTGACCAGCACCCTCATCGTCGGCGGAAGGTACGACAAGGTGCGGTGGATCGACGGCGCCGCCGCGCCCCGAAAGACCCTCAGCGTCACCCTCACCGTCGACCACGACATCGTCGACGGCGCACCCGGCGCCCGGTTCGCCGAGACGTTGGCTGGACTGATCGAGAACGCCGCCGGCCTCGACGACACGTTCGTCACCGAGACCCTCGCGCTGCAGGAAGGCGTCGACAGTGCCGCGAAGTGACCACCCGCCGCTGCGGCTGCGGCTGAGCGCGCTGCGCGCCGACCTGCTGGGTGTGCAGAAACGGCTGGTCGCCGACCACGACGGATTCGTCCGGTACCGCGTACTGCACCGGGTCTTCACGCTGCTGGCCGATGCGGACGCCAACCAGCGGGTGTTCATCGGGAACCTGCCCGGCTACGGTCGCAGCCTGCAGCACGACAACCTGTCGCTGATCATCGGCCAGGGACTGATCTGCAGTGACGGCGAGATGTGGCGGCGGCAGCGGACGCTGACCCAGCCGGTGTTCAACCGGGCGCTGCTCGAACGCGTCGTCGAGATCACCGCCACCCTGGTGACCGAGGTCGTCGACGGCTGGGACCGCGCCCGCGAGCGGGGCGAACCGGTCGACGTGTTCAGCGACATGCAGACCCTGGCCATGCGGGTCATGGCCGTGGCGCTGTTCAGCCACGATCCGAAGACGACCGCCAACGACTTCGTCGACACCGTACGGGTCGGGTTGGAAGTGGTGGTCCGCCGCAACATCAGCCCGGTGACGGTGCCACTGTGGTTCCCCACCCGGCTGCACCGCCGGTTCGCCCGCCATCTGCGGGCGGTGGACGACTTCGTGGCGGAGCGGATCGAGGAACGGCTGGCCGACACCGACCGGTACCCCGACATCCTGAGCGATCTGATCCGCGCCTACGGCGAACAGGCCGGCCGGCGCCGCCGGGAACTGCGCGACCAGGTCGTCACCCTGTTCTTCGCCGGCTTCGAGACGACCGGGACCGCGCTGGCCTGGACCTGGCACCTGCTCGGCCAACACGACGACGAGATCGCGGGCCGGTTCCGTGAGGAACTGGCCCGGGTGCTCGGCGGACGGGCCCCGACCTACGACGACCTGGGCACCCTGGACTACACCCGGCAGGTGATCCAGGAGTCGATGCGGCTCTACCCGCCGGTCTACACCCTCACCCGCACCGCCACCGCCGACGACGACATCGACGGCCGGCGGATCCACCAGGGCGACAACCTCGTGATCCCGCTGCACACCCTGCACCGGATGCCGCAGTACTGGCCGGAGCCGGACTCCTTCTGCCCGCACCGCTTCGCGCCGGGCCGGCTGACCACCGACCAGCGGCGCGCCTACCTGCCGTTCGCCGCCGGGCAGCGCAAGTGCATCGGCACGAACTTCGCGATCACCGAGATGCTGACGGTGCTGGCGGTCGCCGGGCAGCGGGTGCGGCTGACACCGGTCGACGGGCATCCGGTCGAGGCGGCACCGGCGGTCACCCAGTATCTCCGGCACGGGCTGCTCATGAACGTCGAACTGGTGGGTCCGGCATGAACGCCCTCGCTGCGGGCGACGGCACCTTCTACGGCGTGCTCGACCCGGCCGACCCGGCACAGGTCGCCGAGTACGAAGGGGACTTCTACCGGGCCTACGTCGGCCTGACCGACAACCGGCTGGTCCGGCTGATCTGGGAGTGGGACGACACCGGGCGACGGCTGCGGACCCGGATCCCGTACCAGGACCAGGTCGTCTACTGCTGGCGGCAGCCCACCGGCCGGCTGATCGGGGCCATGGCGGTCAGCGTCGCCGTCGAACGCGGGTTGCAGTCCGCCTCCTTCGGGTTCAGCCCGCCCATGTCACCGGACGCGGGCCGTGCCGGTGGTCGGGTCTGCGAGATCCTCAACGTCATGCACGCCGGTGGCGGGCGCACTTGGACCCGTGCCACGTACACCGGGTTCATCCGCGACGTCGGCTACCGCGACCTGGCGTCGCGCGGCTTCGACGTCGCCTACGCCACCTGCACCCGTCGGCGGCTGCGCCCGTACCTGCTGCTCGGCGCCGAACTGCTGGACCGCCGGACCGTCGACGGCGAGGAGCGGATGTTCCTGCGCTGGCCGATCGGATCGATGACGTACCGAACCAGACCAGGTCGTCCGGCAGAGTAGGCGGCGCTGGCGATCGGCGGCTGACGGTAGGCTCGCTGCCCGTGATTCATTTGCGTAAGCCGGGAGTCCTCGACCGGGATGCACCCCACGTCCCGGATGACCCTCCGACCCCGGCGGCGCAGGACCCGCAGCGGCGGCCAAGTTGGCTGCGGCGGCACCGGCGCTGGTGGTAACCGCTGGTCGTGGTCGTGCTGCTGGGCCAGATGGCGTTCGCGATGGTCACCACCGCCCTGGCGCAGGCACCGACCATCGACGAGCCGGTGTACGTGGGCGCGGCCGCGCTGTACCTGCAGGGCGGCGGTCTGCAGGTCAACCCGGAACATCCGCCGCTCGGCAAGCTAATCATCGGGGCGGGTCTGATGTTCGCCGAGCCCCGCATCGACCCCGGTTTCCGGGGCAACCAGTCGGACCTTGGCCGGCACGTGCTGTACGAGGCGGGCAACGACGCCGACCAGGTGCTGTCGCTGGCCCGGCTGCCGATGATCGGGCAGACTGGGAGACGTGCCGGTGGTTGCGCTCCGGCTCGACCCAGTCGGCCAGCCACGAGGACCTCGCTGGCCCGGGCGACCCCGTCGAACAGGTCCCGCAGGATCTGGTTGTCCATGGTTGGCCCGGCGCAGACGCTGGCGTCGCTGGCCGATCAGGGCGATGTCGAACTGAGCCGTGATGCGATCATCGGCAGTCTGCCGACATCACCCGGACCTGCGACAACATTCCGGGTTCTGCGTACGGCAAAGGCATTCAATGATCCTCCACTCCGCAGAAATGGTGCGAGTTCCGTCTTTGGAGTGTCTTCTGTTCGGCTATCGAAACTGTGGTTAATGGGCCATGCGGATGCAGTGTAAACTCGGCAACTTGAGAGAAGTTGGCTAATGTAACAGCATGTCAAAGTTGTTAATGCCGGTAATTAATCGGCGCCCAGCTTGGAGGGGCAATGTTCCTTCCTCGCATCCTGTTGGGAGTATTGATGACGGCTATCGAGGCGCCGACGAGCGCCGAGCTCGTCCACCGGGCAACTGAGCTGGTACCGCTAATCCGCAGGTACGCAACGTGGCAGGAGGAGAACCGGGTCCTGCACGAGGAGGTGCTCCAGGCGATCGCCGATGCTGGGCTGATGAAGATGCGGGTACCGATCCGCTACGGCGGCTTCGAGTCCTCTGTGGGCGCCGTCTGCGACGTGATCTCCGAGCTTGCCCGCGGCGACGGCTCCGTCGGGTGGGCAGTGAGCACGATGACGATTAGCTCATGGTTGGCCGGCCTGTTGCCGGACGAGACGCAGGACGAGATCTTCGCCGACCCCGACGTCCTCATCGGCAGCAGCGTCAGCCCGAACGGTGTCGCCACCCCGGTCGAGGGTGGTGCCGTCCTCAACGGCAGGTGGGCGTTCAGCACCGGTGTGCTGCACAGCCAGTGGTTCATCCACTCGGCCGTACTGGCCGGTGCAGACGGCGAGCCCGCTCCGGCGATGCTCGCCGTGCCCACCTCGGACATGACGATCGTCGACGACTGGCACACCGTGGGTCTGCGCGGTACGGGTAGCGTGACGACCATCGTGGCGGACCTGTTCGTCCCCGAGGGGCGCATTCTGCCGATCGCCCCCTTGGTGATGCAGAACCAGCATCGTTCCAGGCTGAATGCCGGTTCACTGATGTGGAGGGCGCCTTTCTCTCCAATTACTGCAGCTGGCGCCGCCGCTGTCCCGTTGGGCATGGCCAAGGCTGCGCGAGACGCCTTCTTCGAGCAACTACCGAGCCGGAAGATCGCCTACACCAGCAACGAACACCAGGCCGAATCCGCTCTCACTCATCTGCAGGTGGCTCGGGCCGCAATGAAAATCGACGAGGCCGAGTTCCATGTGCGCCGCGCCGCCGAGCGAGTGGACAGCAAGGTCCGCAATGGCGAGTCCTGGAGCATTCAGGAGCGTGCCCTCGCGCGCATGGAGTTGGGTGTGTCCACCCAACTTGCAAAAGAGGCGGTGGAGATCCTTAACACCGCCAGCGGTGGGTCGTCCATCTATTCGGACAAGCCGATGCAACGCATTGAGCGTGATGTCCAGACGATCAGTCTGCATGGCGTCGTGCACCCGGACACGAACCTCGAGCTGTACGGGCGCGTGCTGTGCGGGCTGGAGCCCAACACGCACTTGATCTGAGGACGGCCGTGTCCGGCAGGGGCGCACGGGTCACCTGAACACCCCTGCTCGGTCTACTCACTACGGTCCGCATCGCAGGCGGAACCGCCGCCGGCAGGTGAGCCGGCGGCGGGCAAACATTCAGGTGGTGCGCGCTGGGATTCCGCGTGGTGGCATAGCGTGATGGCCGGTTGGTTGGTGGCCGCCGGCTGATGTTGACCTGGGTGGGGTGGGGGTCAGGTGGGTGCGGGTAGGTTCGGCATCCAGGGTCGTCCGAGGATGGCGTCGCGCAGGACGGCCATTTTGTCGAGGCCGTTCTTCGCCGCGCTGGAGACGTAGCCGAGGATCTTGTACCGATCCTTGGTGCGTTGCTCGCTGGTGAGCCGCCCGGAGATCTTCTGCTGGATCTTCGCCGGTCGCAGGTCCCGTTCGGCCTGGTTCGACGTCGGCGGCACCAACAGGTCGTCAACGAAGCGCAGCACGTCGGCACGTCGGTCCCGGAAGACTTCCAACAGCAGGCGGGCTTTACGCTCACCCGGCCGGTTGCCGATGGTGCTGGTGTCGGACAGTCCGACCAGCACGCCGTGGTGCAGCCGGTACAGCAACTCGGCCTTCACTGTGGGGTCGATGCCCGGCCGGTTCTGCTCACGGGCCGTGTTCGTCTCGTGGATCAGCGCGCGCAGCGCGTCGGAGATCTGCTTCGGCCAGACCGCGTCGGGGTACACCTCGGCCGCACCGTCAAGATCACGTAACAGGTGAGCGCAACACAGTTGGTGGACCAGCGTGCCCAACTCGGCCGAGTCGTAGTTCCGGTACCGGTCGTGCACGACCACCGAGCCGGTCAGGTCCTTGACCACGAACGCCGTGAACGTGGCCAGGTCCCGGTCACCGACCTGGTAGTGAGTCCACAACTCGGTACACGCCACGAGCAGGTACTTCTCGGCCTTCTTCCGGCCCGGCCTCGGTTTCTTTGGCCCGACCCGCAGCGGCGTCTCGTCACAGCACACCGCGTACGCCAGGGTGATCAACATGCGGATCCGTTTGTCGACCTCGCTGGTCAGCGCCGCGACCCGGGTCAGCACGCCGTGCACGAACCCCGGCGACGGTGTCGCACCGGTCAGCGACCGAAGCATCTGTACACACCGCTGCACCGGGATGAAATGCACGACCATCAGATAGACCGCCCACGCCTGCAGGTTCGGGCCGTACCCCACCGGACCGGCCCCCGCGCCTTCCGGCCGGGCCGCGGTGTGCAGCTTCCCGCACCCACACCGCACCGCATGCTGGTCGTACTGGGTCAGCGTCGCGGTCATCAACGGAACCTCGACCTGCTGATACCGGTCCACCACACCCAGATCCCGCGCGTCCACCAACTCCGCGCCGCACCCGCAACTACCCTCGGGGAACCGGTCCCGCCGCTGATCAGGAGCATCCGACCAGGCCAGGTTCGACCCCGGCGCACCCCGCTGCCTACCCCGCGTACCCGCCGGGGTGTCCCGCTTCTTCCTCGCCGCAGGTGGCGTACGCCCCGGATCATCATCCTTCGACGGCGGAGACGACGAGTTCGACGAGTTCCGCGACAACAGATGCTCGACCCGCGCCAGCCGCACCGCGAGCGCCTCGTACGCCGCCGTCAACTCCGCGATCTGCGCGTCCTGCTCAGCAATCCGAGCGTCCTGCGTCCGTGCCAGCGAGATCAACTCTTCACGAGACAGATCCTCCGACACCGACACGCCAAGATCAAACCACAACGGACAGAACGGCGTCGAGCCGGTCGAACCCCGTCACTCAACCCGCGCTGACCGTCACTCTTCGCGCACCACCTGAATGTTTACGGCGGCGGTTCCGCTCGCCGGAGCGGAAATGGCTAAGGGCGTCCGAACTCCGATCGAACCGTGCCGGCCTCCCGACTCGGCCCCGGAGTCTTTGCGATCCTCGGTAGGTAGCCGGCTTCAGCTACCCCGGGCCACCGTCGTCCGTCCTTCCCCCGGGGGCATCATCCAAGCGAGGTGACGATCGTAGTCGGGTGACGGGTAGGCTGCCGGCCCGTGAGTCTTTTTCGCAGGTCGGGAGCCCTCGACCGGGATGTACCCGTTACCCCGGATGACCAGCCGGCCACGGTGACGGAGAACTCGGATCGGCCCGGCTGGCTGCGACGGCACCGGCGTTGGTGGTATCCGCTGGTCGTGGCGTTGCTGCTGGGGCAGATGGCGTTCGCGATGGTCGCCACTGCGGTGGCGCAGGCGCCGACCATCGACGAGCCGGTGTACGTGGGTGCGGCGGCGCTCTACCTGCAGGGCGGTGGTCTGCAGGTCAATCCGGAACATCCGCCGCTGGGCAAACTGATCATCGGGGCCGGCCTGGCGTTCGCCGACCCGTACATCGAGCCGTCCTTCCAGGGCAACCAGACGGACCTCGGGCGGCACGTGCTGTACGAAGCGGGCAACGACGCCGACCGGCTGCTGCTACTGGCCCGGCTGCCGATGATTCTGCTGACCCTGGCGTTCGGGTTGGTGGTCTTCGCGTTCGCCCGCGACATCACCGGCCGGGCCGGTGCCCTGATTGCCCTGGCGGTGTACGCGTTCACGCCCGACGTGATCGCGCACGGCTCGCTGGCCACCCTCGACGTGCCCACCGCCGGGTTCCTGCTGACCTCGGTCTGGCTGCTGTGGCGGGCGCGGCGGCGACCGTGGCTCTACCTGCCGTTGGCCGGCCTGGCGCTCGGCGCGGCACTGGCCACCAAGATGAGCGCGTTGGCGGCGGTGCCGGTGCTGCTGGCGCTGGCCGCCTGGTCGGTCCGGCACGCCCGGCCGGCCTGGCCGCCCCGCCCGTCCTCACCCCGGGCCCGGCGGTACGTCGTCACCGGCGCGGCCGCGACCGCGATTGGACTCCTCGCGTTGCTGACCGTGTGGGCCAGCTATCTCGTCGTCGACCCACGGCTGCAGACGGTGCCCTCCGGCTCGGTGCCGGCGATCGGCGGGCTGCGCGGAACCGTGGTCGACTGGCTGCCGTTTCCGGAGTCGTTCCGCGACGGCATGCGGATTCAGTTCGGCTTCGAGGACTGGCAATGGGGCGGGTACCTGTTCGGTGAGCCCTACTCCGGCCACCGGTGGTACTACCTGCCGGCCGCGCTGCTGGTGAAGACGCCGCTCGGGGCGCTGGTGCTGTGGCTGGTCGGCGCGGTGGCGATGCTGTCGGTGCCCCGGCTGCGCCCGGCCGCCGGGTACCTGCTGCTGCCGGCCGGCCTACTGCTGGCCGTCGCGATGACCGGATCCCGCGACCTCGGCGTCCGGTACGCGATCGTCGTCCCGGTCTGTCTGGCCGTGTCGGCGGCGGCCGTGACCGCCGTACGGTGGCCCGCCGCGGCCGCCCGGTACGCCCGGCCGGCCGCGGTGGTGCTGGTCGCGCTGGTCGCGGCAAGTTCGGCCCGCGCGTTCCCGTTCTACCTGCCGTACGCCAACGAGGCGTTCGGCGGCCCGGCGCGCACCTACCACCACCTGCACGACTCGAACGTGGACTGGGGGCAGGACCTGAGCCGGTTGGCCGACCGGCTGCGGCAGCGGTACCCGGACGAGCGGGTGTGGCTGGCCTACAAGGGCGCCGGCGTGCCGGAGTACTACGGCATCACCGCCACCGATCCGCGCGAGGTGCCGCCTGAGGAGGTACGCGGACTGCTGGTGGTGTCCAACACCTGGGTGGCGACCACCGGCGGTGAGTTGCGCGAGCTGATCGACAGCAGTGAGCCGATCGACCAGGTCGGTCACTCGATCACCATCTTTCGCCGCTGACCCGGCGACCGCCTGTCCCGATTCCACATCGCCGATCGGCGAGCATCACTGCATCTGGCGCTGATCGTCCGTACGGCCTCGGAACCAGCGCCGAAGAGCGGAGGTGTGGCGCCGGTGTTCTTTCCTCTATGTTCGATCGGGTGGTCCAGCGTCGAAAGGAAACCGTATCTTGACGTCCTCTGCGGCGAACCGCCTCGATCGGGCGGTGCGACTCTTCGAGTTCCTGGCGCGGGCACAGCAGTCGGTCGTCTCGGCGCCCCGCACGGTCGACAGTTACGAGGAGGTCACCTGGACGCGGAGAATGCCACGACACTCCGCCGTGCACTTCGCGCACTGGGGCGCGACGCCGGAGCCGGGCGACGAGGTCGGGCACATCGACCGGATCGATCTGGTCCGACCGCCCGCCGTCGGCGAGGCGCTGCGCCGCTGGTTGACCGCAGGCATCGACGATCCACAGATCACCCCGCAGCTCAAGGTGGAAGTTCCGGATCCGGACGGGGAGCCGGACGTCGACGGCAACCCTGCGGTGTTTCGTCTGGCTGAGCACCCCGACATCGAGGACGCCTACCGGGCCTGGCTGATCCGCTGGGAGACTTGGGCGGAGCGGGAACGCGTCGATCAGCCGGTGCGTGAGGCGTACGGCACGCTCTTCTCGATGCAAGCGGCGGCGGCGAGTAATCCCGAAGAGAAGGAGTTGGTCCTCGCCGTCGGATGCCTCACCTGGAAGCCAGCCGACCATCCGGCCGTACGGCGACACCTGCTCACCGTACCGGTCACGATCGACCTCGACCCGGTAACCGGCACACTGCACGTCAACGCCGCCGAATCGGCCGACCCGCTGCGCCTCGAACTCGACATGCTGGATTCGCACCTGACGCGGTCGCGGCACATCGGCGAGGTCCGGGAAACCGCACGGACCTTCGCCGACCATCCGCTCAACGTAGCGACGATCGGCGAACTGTTGCAACGCGTGGCGCACAGCCTCGACCCGGACGGCGGCTACCTCGAGACGGAACTGCCCGGCAGCGGCGGTCCTGCCCGGCCCGAGGTGACCCTGGCGCCCGCGATCGTCCTGCGTCGGCGCAGCCACGGGCTGGTCGAGGTGCTCGAGCGCATCCGCAAGCAGTTGATCGACGCGGCTTCCGTGCCGGAGGGGATCCTGCCGCTGGTGGATCCGGATCACCGCCCGGCGACCGAGACCGACCCGTCGCCCGGCGCGGTGATCGCCGTCGACGACGAGTTCTACCTGCCGCTGCCGGTGAACGACAAGCAACTGAAGATCCTTCAGCAGGTGGACCGGCACGCCCAGACCCTGGTGCAGGGCCCGCCCGGTACGGGCAAGACACACACCGCCGCCGCGTTGCTCAGCCATCTGCTCGCCCAGGGCAAGCGGGTCCTGGTCACCGCGCAGACCGATCGTGCGCTCAAGGAGGTGCGCACAAAGCTGCCGGAGGCGATCCGGCCGCTGTCGGTCGCGGTCGTCGGCGCGTCCAGGGAGGACATGGCGGACCTGAAGGTCGCGGTCAACACGATCTCGCAGCATGCCATCGACTTCGACGCCGACGAGTCCGACCTGACCATCACCCGGCACCTCGACGCGATCGACCAACTTCGGCGTCAGCGTGCCCAACTGCACGAACGGCTGGTCGACGTGCGGGCCGCCGAAGTCGTCCGGCACGAACGGGGACCGTACCGGGGCACGCTGGCCGCGATCGCCGAGGCGCACCGCCACGCCGGAGAACGGTACGGGTGGATTCATCCGTGGGCACCGGCAGCACCCGGTGACGAGCCCCCGCTGACCCGAACCGAGATCATTGAGTGGTTGCGGCTGCTGCGCGACCAGCAGTTGATCGCGGACGAAGCGTCGTCGCGGGCCACGCTGGCCGACCCCGCGCGGCTGGCCCCGCCAGCGGACTTCGCCGCTGCCGTCACCGCCGAACAACAGGCCCGCGCCGCCCACGACGCGCGGCACGACAGCCGGCAACATCCGGCGTACGCGGTGGTCAGAGCGCTGCCTCCGGCGGCCCGGACCGCGCTGCAGCAGGATCTGCACCGCCTCGCCGACACCGCCGACGACCTGGTGCGACGACGCGAACCGTGGATGGCCGACGCGTTGGCCGACGTGACCTGCGGCCGGGGACAGCTGTGGCACAACCGGGCCGCGCAACTGCGGCAACTGGTGGCACAGGCCGAACCGCAGGTGCGTTACCTCGGCATCACCGACGTGCAGGTCACCGGCGTGCAGGCCGGCGGCGTGCCCCAGGCCGGGCCGGACGTCGCCCAACTCGTGTCGCTCGCCAACCACCTGCGCGAGCACCTGGCGGCCGGCGGCAGGGTCAAGCTCGCAGCCGACGGCACGCCGGTGCTGAACCTGCTCGCCGCCAAGCCGGTCAAGGCGGCTCGGGAGCTGTTCAGCCGGGTCCGCGTGGACGGTCGCCCGCCGACCACGGTCGAGGCCGTCAACGCGTTCCTCGCCTGGGCACAGGCCACCCGGCTGCTGACCGCTGCCGACCGCGCCTGGCCGGCCACCGTCGTCGTCCCGCCCGAGGACACCTTCCAGGAACGGCTGACCTGGCACCAGACCGAGCTGAGCCAACTGCAGCGGGTTCTCGCGCTCGGCGCCGGGCTGACCGACCAGGAGCACCGGCTGGCGGCCGCACAGCTACCCCGCCCACAGTGGTCGGATCTTTCGGCAGTACGGGCCTACGCCGCGTTGGTGGACTCGGCCGCCGCCGCCGACCACCTGGCGCGGACCCGGACCGCCGTGAACGCCATCGGGGAGCCGGTCGTCGCGCTGAGCCATCAGCCGACCGCCGCTGCACCGCTGCGCGAGCTGGTGGAGGCGGTCGCCGCCCGGGACGTGGGCAGGTACGCCGCCGCTGTCGCTCGGCTCACGCGACTGACCCAGGTGCGTGAACTCGTCGACCGTCGGGACGCGCTCGGTTCCCGGCTGCGGGCGGTGGCGCCCCGCCTGCACGACGCCGTCGTCACCGACTGCGCCGATGACAGATGGGACGAGCGCCTCGACGGCTGGGACGACGCCTGGGCCTGGGCGGTCGTCGGCGCGTGGCTCGCCGACCGGCAGATCACCGATCTCAACCGGCTGCAGGCCGAGATCGGTGAGCTCGAGGGCCGGATCCGGGGCCACGTCGAGGAGCTGGCCGCCGCCCGCGCCTGGCGACATGCCGCCTCGCCGGACCGGATCAGCGGCTCCGCCCGGGCCAACCTGCAGCAGTACGGCCAACTCGTGCGAGGGCTCGGCAAGGGCACCGGCAAGTACGCCCATCAGCGTCGCGCCGAGATCCGCCAGGCCATGGACCGCTGCCGCCCGTCGGTACCGGTCTGGATCATGCCGATCTACCGGATCGCGGAACAGCTGCAGGTGCAGCCGGACATGTTCGACGTCGTCGTCGTGGACGAGGCATCACAGGCGGGGCTGGCCGCGACGTTCCTGCAGTACCTGGCGCCGAAGATCGTGGTGATCGGCGACGACAAGCAGGTCTCACCGAGCGGGGTCGGCGTCGACCAGCAACATCTGCGCGACCTCGCGGACCAGTACCTCGGCGACGACCCGTACCGGGCGTCGTGGCAGGACCCGAAGCGAAGCCTGTTCGACGAGGCCAAGATGCGGTTTAGCGGCCTGATTCCGTTGACCGAACACCGCCGCTGCGTTCCGGAGATCATCAACTTCTCCAACCGGATCGCGTACGAGCCGGAGAACATCCGGCTGATCCCCGTCCGTCAGTACGGGGCCGACCGCCTCGAACCGATCCGGCCGGTGCACGTCGGGAACGGTTATGTCAGCGGCACCAGCAACAAGGTCAACCCGCCGGAGGCCGAGGCGGTCGTCGCGCAGATCGTGGCCTGTGCGCAGGACCCCCGCTACGACGGTCTGACCTTCGGCGTGATCTCGCTGCAGGGAGTCCATCAGGCCAAGCGGATTGAACGGCTGCTGCTGGAACAGCTCGATCCGGCGGAATGGGAGCGCCGGGAGCTGCGGTGCGGCGACTCCGCCGATTTCCAGGGATCCGAACGCGACGTCGTGTTCCTCAGCATGGTCGCGGCGATGGAGGACGGCGTACGGATCGGTGCCGCCATAGCCGAGATGTACGTGCAGCGCTACAACGTCGCCGCCTCCCGCGCCAAGGACCAGATGTGGGTCTTCCACTCGGTCCGACTCAGCGACCTCGGCAATCCCGAGGACATGCGTTACCAGCTGCTCGACTACTGCTACGGCGTGACCGCCCGCCCGAGCGAGCACGACGGCACCCGACTGCCGACCGAGGTGCCCGAGGACCGCCGGGTCGCACCCTTCGACTCACTGTTCGAGCAGCGTGTCTACAACCGGCTCGTCGCCGCCGGCTTCACCGTCGTGCCGCAGTTCGAGGCGATCGGCTATCTCATCGACCTGGTGGTGATAGGTCCGAACGGACGGCTCGCGGTCGAGTGCGACGGCGACGCCTGGCACGGGCCCGACCGCTACGAGGCCGACATGGCCCGGCAGCGGGAACTGGAGCGCTGCGGCTGGGAGTTCTTCCGTATCCCGCAGTCGTCGTTCGTCGTCGATGAAGCGGCGGTGTTGCAGGATCTGCGGGCGGCGCTGGACCGGCGGGGTATCCGCCCGTCCGGCTGGGCAGCGGCAGCCGAACCGGCGCGCGAACCAGTCAGCCAGGCGGAACCAGTCAGCCAGGCGGAACCAGTCAGCCAGGCGGAACCAGTCAGCCAGGCGGAACCAGTCAGTCCGGTGGAACCCGTCGAGCAGGTGGAGCCGGTCGGTCCGGTGGAACCCGCCGAGCGGGATTCGGACCCGGCGCCTGGGCTCAAGCCGTACGAGATCTTCCAGGGCGACGCCCCGCGCGCCGAGACTCCGCCGCCGCCCGGGATGCAGGAGGCCATTCTCGCCATCGTCGCCTGCGAAGGCCCGATGACCGGCGAGCGGCTGCAGACCGCGTACGTGCATGCGGCCGGTGGTAAGCGCGTCGGCCGGGCCTCGGCGAGCGCGATCAACAAGGTGGTCACCGCAGTGGTACGCAGAGGTCTGCTCGTCCGGGACAACCCCCTCGGTGAGTCCGGAGTCCAGCCGAGCACCTACCGGCTCGCCCATCAACCGCCGGCGCTGCCCCGGGCGCTCGGTCCACGCACCTTGGAGGAGGTGCCGCCCGCCGAACTCGCGCAGGTGATGGCCGGGCACGCCAGCGTCCTCGGCTGGCACCAGCCGGAGGCCGTCTACCGGGCGACCCTGCAGACCTACGGCCGTAAGGCGCTCACCGCCGCCGCCTCGGCCCGGTTGACGAAGGTTTCGCCGCTGGCCCGCGCGGTCACCCGTCGGTCGTCGGACAGCTGAGCGGCCCCGTTCGATGATCAATGAAGGTCGTGGGCGAGCCGGGCGACGGCCAGTCCGGCCGGTGACGTGGCGTCCCGCCGCCACACCAGCTCCAGATCAGGGGCGGGAAGCTCGTCGGTCAGCCGGAGCACCACCCCGTCCACTGTGGGTAACTGGGTGAGCGATCGGGGTACCAGGGCGAAACCGTCGACGTCGGCCAGCCCGATCCGGCGCCACCCCACCTGTTCGCAGTCGACCACCTCGACGACCACCCCGGCGCGGGCGCAGGCGGCCAGGATCGCCGACCGGTAGCCGGGCGTCAGTTCCTCCGGCGGCAGACTCAGCCGGCCGCCGGCCAGGTCGGCCAACCCGACCGCGTCCGACCTGACCGTCTCCGACCCGGCCGTGTCCGGCCCCACCGCGTCCGACCCGACAGCGGTACGCCCGGCCAGCGGATGTCCGGCGTCGACCACCGCTACCAGTGGCTCCCGGCGTACCGTCTGGCGGTCCAGGTCCTGGTAGCCCGGCATCCCCCGGGAAAGCACCAGGTCGAACCGGCCGGCCCGCAGCCCGGCGTCCAGCTCGGCCGGCCACGCCTCCCGCGTCCGTACGGTGATCTGCGGATGGGCGGCCCGTACCGCCGCTAGCAGGCGCGGCAGCACCTGCGACGTGGCGCTGGCGACCAACCCGATCCGCACC
The DNA here is from genome assembly GCF_027497395.1 of Solwaraspora sp. WMMA2080. Classification (GTDB taxonomy): domain Bacteria; phylum Actinomycetota; class Actinomycetes; order Mycobacteriales; family Micromonosporaceae; genus Micromonospora_E. Next base: position 381,139 of record NZ_CP114910.1, read on the forward strand.
GTCCCGATCTGACCCTGCCCGGCGGCCCGGGCCGCCCGGACCACCGAGTCGGCGTCGTCGAGCAGCCGCCGGGCGGACGCCACGAACGCCGCCCCCGCGTCGGTCAGCCTAGTCGGCCGACGCTCGAACAGTGGTACGCCGAGCTGCCGCTCCAGGTCGCGGATCTGTCGGCTCAGCGGCGGCTGCGCCATGTGCAGTCGGCGCGCCGCGCTCTCGAAGCTGCCCTCCTCGGCGACGGCGACGACGTACCGCATGACGCGCAGCTCGACCGACATACCGGCACGGTATCCCGACATACTCAGGTGATCTTGTTGCGGGTCGTTCCCGCCGGTCAGGCTCGAATCGACCGACCACCGGAAGGGACACAGTGCACACATCTCGACTGCTCGTCGCGGCCGCCGTCGCCGCGACGTCCGGCGTACTCGCCGCTGGGCCGGCGGCACCCGCAGCTCCCGCCGCGGCCGCACCGATCGCATTTCACGCCGGCTCGGCGCAAGCGCACCAGCACCACCAGCACCACCAGCGGCCGGGCAGCTACGTGCTGGCCGGCGACGATGCCTACCCGGAAGGCATCGCCCGCGACCCGCGCGGCCCGTACTTCTACGTCAGCAGCCTCACCGACGGGCGGATCTACCGGGGCGACGTTCGCTCCCCACGTACCACCGTCTGGCTGGCCGGCGACGATGCCGACGGCCGGACCACCGCCGGCGGCATGAAGGTCGACCGGGCAGGCCGGCTGATCGTCGCCGGCGGCGGCACCGGCTACGTCTGGGTGTACGACACCCGCAGCGGCGACCTGCTGCACCGCTTCGCCACCGCCACTTCGAACTCGATGCTCAACGACGTCGCGTTGGCCGCCAACGGCGACGTCTACGTGACCGACTCGTTTCAGCCCACCCTGTACCGGATCACCGCCGGGCAGTTGCGTGGCGGCGTCGGGGCGACCGCGCCGCTGCGGCCGTTCGTCGACCTGCGGGGCACCGGCATCGACTACGACGACGGGTTCAACCTCAACGGACTGGTGGTCACCCCGGACCAGCGGTATCTGATCGTCGCGGACTACAACGACGGCGCGCTGCACCGCGTCGACCTGCGGCGGCGTACCGTCTCCGCGATCGACCTGGGCGGCGCGGCGGTGCACGGCGACGGCCTGCTGATCCGGGGCGACCTGCTGTACGCGGTCAGCAACATCGACGGGAACGGCGACACGGTCAACGTGCTGCGGCTGCACCGCCACGCCACCCGGGCCACGCTGCTGGCCCGGGTCACCGACCCCCGGCTGCACGGCCCGTCGACGGCCGCATTCGACGGCCGCGACCTGCTGTTGGTCAACTTCCAGTACGGGGCGACCGACCCGGTGCTGCCGTACACGGTGGTCCGGATAACCGCTCGCTGGTGACCATCCGCCGCCCGGCCCCACTCCCGTACCACCCGGCGTGGGACCGGGCGGTCCGTCGGGTCCACGCACCAGGTCAATATATGCACGTCTATATATTCTGCCGGATATCGGGCGAGGCTGACTCCGCGCGTCGCTCCGCCTGATCACGAGGGCGGCTTCACGGCAGATCCGGCCCGGGAGGTAACGCGGCGGCGACCCGTTCGGCGTACCGCCGGGCCTCGACGTCGTCGGCGTAGCGCCGGCGCGGCCAGAAGAAGCCGCGCAGCCCGTCGCCCCTGGTCCGGGGCACCACGTGGGTGTGCAGGTGCGGCACCGACTGGGACACCCGGTTGTTGATCGCGACGAAGGTGCCGCCCGCGTCCAGGCCAGCCTCGACCGCCGCCGCGACCCGCTGCACCAGTGAGAAGTACCCGGCCAGATCGGCCGGCGGCAGGTCGGTCAGGGTGACCACGTGCGGGCGCGGGCTGATCAGCACGTGGCCCGGGAACACCGGCCGGGTGTCCAGGAAGGCCACCCCGGTGGGGGAGTCGGCTACCCGCCACGCGGGGGACTCCCCGGCGATGATCCGGCAGAACACGCACCCGTTCACCGGTGCAGCCTAGCCCGGCTGATGCTCGACCAGCAGGTTCCACCGCACGTCCGCGCCGGCCTCGACCCGGATGGTGACCGGACCGCCCGGGTGGTCCTGGTCGACGTTGCGGGTCATCGTCACCTCGTCGGCGGGGCACTGCAGCTCGAACCGCATCTCCGGGTCGAGGAACACCGCGAGGTCGGCCGCGCCGCTGGCGGCGGCGGCATCCCCGCGGCCGCCGCTGACGCAGTCGAGGCTGACCGACAACCGGCCGGGCGGGACCTCGACCGTGCCGACCGAGACCGGGCCGCTGGTGGCGGCCACCGAGGCGACGGGCCGGGCGTCGGCCATTGGGCCGGGCAGCGGTGCGATCGTCGGAGCGGGCGCGACCGGCGGCGGCGCCGCTGACCGCTGGTCGACCGGGTCGGCGCCGCTGGTGGCGGGCGGGCCGGTATCGGCTTCCGGCGGGTCGGCGGTGCAGGCCGCCAGGGTGCCCGCCCCGATGGCGACGACAGCGAGGACGACGCCGAGCGCCGCGCGGAGGTGACTCATTCGTACCGCTGCAGGATCTGCTTCATCTGGTCGATCTCCTCCTGCTGCGTCTCGACGATCTGTCCACACAGCTCGATGATTTCCGGGTCGGTGATGTCCGACCGCTCGCATACCAGGATCGCCCGCGAGTGGTGCGGGATCATCGACTTGAGGAACTGCCCGTTGCCGATGAAGCTCTCCTCGCCAGCTCTCCGCACCTCGTCGGGCCCGATCGCGGCGTCGCACGTGATTCGCCGCAATCTTCGCCTACCCGCCCTGACGGTGCGGCAACACCCGCGACGGCACCTGTCGCCGGACGCCGACGGTCAGCAGGTAGCCGATCATCCAGATTTCCCCGACGGTGGCCGGCGCCACGAGCAGGTCGGCGACGATCCGGGCGTCGGGCGCGAGGTAGAGCAGGAATCCGCTCGCGAGGTAGCAGATTCCGCCACCGACGAGCACCCAGCCGAGCGGTTGCGGCATCCAGCGTGACCGGAGCACACTGGTGCCCATCGGGATGAGCCAGAGCCCGAAGAACAGGTTGCCGACCCCCCACAGGTTGTCGCTGACCAGGTAGAGGGTCTGGACGGTGGTTGCGGCGTCGCCGATCGGCTCGGCCGCGACCTCGCCGGCCGTGGCGAGCATCGCCGCGCTGCCCATGATCGCCACCGCGTTGACCAGACCGAACGCGCCGATGCTGCCGGCGGCGACCGGGTCGGCGGTGCGGAAGAGGCGGTAGAACCAGACGGCGGCGAGTGCCTGGGTGACGACGACGCCCAGCTCGAGCGCGACGCCGACGCGGGCGAGCATGTCGTGCCCGACCAGGTTGCCCAGTGTCGCGGCGGGGTCGCTGGCGGCGAACAGCTGGGGTCGGACGACCAGAAAACCGAGCATGGCGGTGACGCCGAGTCCCAGATAGAACACGCCGGTCAGCCGCGCCGTGCGGACCAGATCGCTCATGAGAGATCCCCCTTCTCGTCCGCCGGGCGTCCGTAGACGCGACCGGTCGATCTTACGCTGTAAGGCAGATTAACTTACAGCGTAAGGCGGGAGCAAGCGGAGATTGCGGGGGACCGGGGCGAGCGGTCGGCACACGGGCTTGTGCCGGCTTCCTACCCTGAAGCCCGGCCATGCGACGGAGAGTGCGATGTCTCTGCTGGAACATCTGCCGACCATCCTCGCGGTGGTCGTCGGCGGGGTGCTCACCTACGTCGGCACCGGAATCACCGAGCGCAACCGGTGGCGTCGGGAACAGTCCGTGCGGTGGGACGAGCGGCGGCTCGCCGGGTACGTCGAATTCGCCGCCACCGCCAAGCAGATCGCCCTGCTCACCTCGCGGGTGCTGGCCAGCCGCGGTCTGGTCACCGCGATCAGCCCGATCGACCGCGAGGAAGGGCTGGCCCGGCTCGGACAGGCTGAGTCAGACCGGTCCGTGTGCTTCGAGTCGATCCTGCTGCTCGCCGACGGGCCGACCATCGCCGCCGCGCAGGCCCTCACGGAAACGCTGTGGCGGCTGGAGGGGTTCGCCACCGGTGAGGAACCGGTCGACGAACAGACCTGGCGCACCGGGTTCGCCGACTACCGCCGTGCCCGGGCGCAGTTCTACCAGCGGGCCCGGCTCGACATGGGGGTGCGCGCGGCGCAGATCCCGATGAACGCGATCGCCTCCCGCGACGCCCGCCCACCGGGATCGCTCGCCGCCACCGGCACCGACTGACCGCTCGGCGCCGCCGCTCAGCAGCGCAGGTCGAGCCAGACCAGCCGGTGGTCCGAGGTCGGGAACCCGCCGGGCAGCGCGGGGTCGTAGTCGCCGACCAGCCGGAACAGCGGATCCTCCGGCGTCGGCCAGAACACCCCGCTGCCCGCCGTGCGCAGTCGGCGGCTGGGCAGCAGGTAGTCGACCCGCAGATTGCCCGGCGTGCCGTCGGCGAAGTCGGCGGTGTCGTAGCGGGGGTCGCCCTCGTGGGTCAGGTTCGCCCCGCCCTGGCGCTGGCTGGCCGCCGGCCCGCCCGCGCTGGTCGGCGGCCGCCGGTCGTCGACCAGCGGATGCCCGGTGACCTGCTGGGCCGATCCCGGGATGCTGTCGCCGTCGTACGGGTCGGAGTTGAGGTCACCGGCGATGACGAACCGGGCACCCGGGCGTAGCCCGCCGCGGCGGCCCCGGTCGTCGTAGATGTAGCCGGACCGGTCCGGGGTGACGTAGTCGGCCCAGAACCGGATCTCGTCGTGGTTGCGCCGGCCGTTGCGGTCCTCCGGACCGTCGAAGACCGGCGGCGTGGGGTGGCTGGCCAGCAGATGCACGGTGCGTCGGCCGATCCGCACGGGCACATCCCAGTGGCTCTTCGACGACAGCCGTACGTCCGCGAGGGCCTCGGGGGAGTACCAGTCGGCGGGCTCCGGGGTGTCCGGGTCGTCCGGCAGCAGCGCCCCCGGCATGTCACGCCAGCGGAACGTCTGGAAGGTGCGCAGCGACCGCCGGTCGATCGGGTGGCGCGAGTAGACCGCCATGCCGTACTGGCCGGGGAACAGCCCGAAGCCGTACGCGTCGTCCGGGCCGCCGACCGTACCGTCGCGGTTGAGGTCGTGCCCGGACGGTACGCCGGTGTTCGACGGGGCGCTGAACCGGTACGGGTAGTGGATCGGCCGGGCCCCGCCCTGCCCGCGGGACAGGTAGTTGCGCTGGAACAGTTCGACGGCCCGCCCCTCGGCGTCGTGGTCGAACTCGTTGATCAGGAGCACGTCGGGGCGGACCCGTTGGATCACCTCGGCGACGTTGGCGGCCTGCCGGTCGCCCAGGGTGGACAGGTCGGCCACCAGGCCGCCGTCGACGCTCCGGTTGAGCGAGGCGTTGAAGGTGGCGAACCGGACGCCGCCGCGCTCGTCGCCCTGCCTGCCGCCTGCCGTCGCTGTCCCGGGCGCCAGCCCTGCCGCCAGACCGGTGGCGATCATCGCCACCAGAGCGGTCACCGTTCGTGTCCGTACCCGCTGTGTCACCGTGCCACCCTCCGGTCGTGTGGTGACCAGTTAACCGGATCTATGTGACGGTTCGGCGAATGAACCCCGAACGTCTGGGCGTCGGCCGTCCGGGCGTACCGCGATGGTCAACTACCGCGCTACCCTGAGGGCGCGGTCGTCGATGCCCGCCGGTCCACCGTCACGGTTCCACCCACCAGTACGATGTCTCGCGGAGCGCCGAGCGCTGGTGGGCACTTCCGTTCGGACATCAGACAGGGTCGGCCGATCGGCCGGTTCAGGGGAGAGACTAGCCTCATGGGCGTGACACGCCGCGCAAAGATCGTTTGTACGCTTGGCCCCGCGACCGCGTCCCCGGAGCGTATCCGCGGGCTCGTCGAAGCGGGCATGGATGTGGCCCGGCTGAACTTCAGCCACGGCAGCCACGAGGACCACCAGCAGGTGTACCAGCTGGTCCGGGAGGCAGCCCAGGCCTCCGGCCGGGCGGTCGCCGTGCTGGCCGACCTGCAGGGCCCCAAGATCCGTCTCGGCCGGTTCGCCGACGGGCCGCACGAGTGGCGCACCGGCGACTCGGTCGTCATCACCAGCGACGACGTCCTCGGCAGCCGGGAGCGGGTCTCCTGCACCTACCGCAAACTGCCCCAGGAGGTTCGTCCCGGGGACCGGCTGCTGATCGATGACGGCAAGGTGGCCGTCGAGGTCAGCGCGGTGGACGGCAACGACATCCGGGTGCTGGTGGTCGAGGGCGGCCCGGTTTCCAACAACAAGGGCATCTCGCTGCCGAACGTCGCGGTCAGCGTGCCGGCCCTGTCGGACAAGGACACCGACGACCTGCGGTTCGCGCTCGGCCTGGGCGCCGACTTCATCGCCCTGTCGTTCGTCCGGTCGCCCGAGGACATCAAGCTGGTCCACGCGATCATGGACGAGGAGGGGGTTCGTCGACCCGTTCTGGCCAAGGTCGAGAAGCCGGAGGCGGTCACCCACCTGGAGGCGATCGTCGACGCGTTCGACGGGGTGATGGTGGCCCGGGGCGACCTCGGCGTCGAGTTGCCGCTCGACGAGGTGCCGCTGGTGCAGAAGCGCGCGGTGCAGCTGTGCCGGGAGAACGCCAAGCCGGTCATCGTCGCCACCCAGATGCTCGACTCGATGATCGAGAATTCGCGGCCGACCCGCGCGGAGGCCTCCGACGTGGCCAACGCGGTGCTCGACGGCACCGACGCGGTGATGCTCTCCGGCGAGACCAGCGTCGGCAAGTACCCGGTGCTCACGGTCAGCACCATGGCCAAGATCGTCACGACGACCGAGCACGGCTCGATCTCGGTGCCCCGGCTGCAGCACGACCCCCGTACCCACGGCGGTGCGCTCACCTCGGCCGCGTCGCAGATCGCCCGGGCGATCGGCGCCAAGGCGATGGTCGCCTTCACCCAGACCGGTGACACCGTGCGTCGGCTCTCCCGGCTGCAGTGCGAGCTGCCGCTGCTGGCTTTCACCCCGGTCGCCGAGGTGCGCGACCAGCTTGCCCTCTCCTGGGGGGTGGAGACCTTCCTGATGCCGTTCGTGCAGCACACCGACGACATGTTCCGCCAGGTCGACCAGGCACTGCTCGGCCTCGGCCGGGCCAATCCCGGCGAGTACGTGGTGATCGTCGCCGGCAGCCCGGTCGGCACCCCCGGCTCCACCAACACGCTGCGGGTGCACCAGCTCGGTAGCCTCGTCGACGCCGCGGCGGCCCGGGCGTTGCAGTGACCGGTGATCCGGTCGGCGGGCAGGCCGCCGTCGATCAACTGCTCGAGGTGCTCGACCTGAGCCGGACCGGGCCGTCGGCGTTTCGCGGGATGAGTCCCAAGGTGGGGCCGCAGCGGGTCTTCGGCGGCCAGGTCGCCGGTCAGGCGCTGGTCGCCGCCGGGCGGACCGTCGACCCGCAGCGGCTGGTGCACTCGCTGCACGGCTACTTCGTCCGCCCCGGCGACGGCGCCGAGCCGATCGACTACGAAGTGGAGAACATCCGCGACGGCCGGTCCTTCTCGGTCCGCCGTTCGGTGGCGTACCAGCACGGCAAACCGATCTTCTTCATGTCGGCGTCGTTCCACCGGCCCGAGGACGGGCTGGACCACCAGGCCCCGCAGCCACCGGACGTCCCGCCGCCGGACGCGGTGCCGACCATGGTGGAGCGGCTCGCCCGCTATCCGGAGCGGCTCGGTGTCTGGGCGGTGATCCCCCGGCCGATGGACGTGCGGTACGTCGGCGCACCGGGTCTGGTCGCCCCCGGGGACCGCCCGGCCGACCCGTACCAGCGGGTCTGGATCCGCGCCGACGGCAAGTTGCCCGACGATCCGCTGCTGCACGCCTGCGTACTCACCTACGCCTCCGACCTGACGTTGCTCGACTCGGTCCTGTCCGTGCACGGAGAGGTCTGGGGTCCGGGCGGGGTGATCGGGGCCAGCCTGGACCACGCGTTGTGGTTCCACCGGCCGTTCCGGGCCGACGAATGGTTCCTCTACGACTGCTGGAGTCCGTCGGCCGCCGGCGGGCGCGGGCTGGCCACCGGTCGGATGTTCACCCGCGACGGCCGGCACATCGCCAGCGCCGTACAGGAGGGACTGGTCCGGCGGGTCGGCTCGTGACGGGGCCGACCGCCCGGCCGGCCGCGATCAAGGTCGATGGCTGGCGTCGGTCGGCCGGTCCGATAATGGAAACAGTGCCGTAACCTGAGAGGTATGCGTCTCTCTGCCCGGGTCGACTACGCGCTGCGGGCCGCCGCCGAGCTGGCGGTCGCGGCTGCGGCGTCGGCGCGGGTCGTGTTGACCGCCGAGCAGGTCGCCCGGGCTCAGGGCATTCCGCCGAAGTTCCTCGAGGGCATCCTGCTGCAGCTGCGCCGGGCCGGCGTGGTGCAGGCCCAGCGCGGCCCGGACGGCGGCTACTGGTTGGCCCGCCCGGCCGAGCAGATCAGTCTCGCGGAGCTCATCCGGGTCATCGACGGCCCGCTCGCCCACGTGCGGGGCCGCCGGCCGGAGGAGCTCGGCTACCAGGGTGCGGCGGTCGCGCTGCAGGACGTCTGGATAGCGTTGCGGGCCAGCGAGCGGGAGATCCTCGAGTCGGTCACCGTCGCCGACGTCGCCACCGGCCGGCTTCCCGAGCGGATCCGGGATCTCGCCGCCAACCCACGCGCCTGGACCTGACCGGCCGCGACCGGCTTCGTCGATGTGGTTGACAACAGCACCGGCCGTCCGCATTCTCTGCTAAGCCGATAGGTTTGCTATCTCAAGTAGGTGTGCTGTGCGAAAGTTGCTGGTCCTCGCCCTCGTCGGACTGCTCGCCCAACTGGTGGACGGCGCGCTGGGAATGGCGTACGGCGTCACCTCGACCACGCTGCTGCTGCTCGCCGGAATCGCCCCGGCCTCGGCGAGCGCCTCGGTGCACCTGGCGGAGATCGGCACCACGCTCGCCTCCGGCACTGCGCACTGGCGGTTCGGCAACGTCGACTGGCGGGTCGTCGGCCGGATCGCCGTACCCGGGGCGGTCGGCGCCTTCGCCGGTGCCACCGTCCTCAGCTCCGTCTCCACCGAGGCCGCCGGGCCGTGGATGGCCGGCATCCTGCTGGCCCTCGGGGTGTACCTGCTGATCCGGTTCGCCCGGCCGATCCCGGCCCGGCGGGTCAGCCGACCCCTGCGCAGCCGGTTCCTCACCCCGCTCGGGCTGGCCGCCGGCTTCATCGACGCGACCGGAGGCGGCGGGTGGGGGCCGGTCGCCACCCCGTCTCTGCTGGTCTCCGGGCGGATGGAGCCGCGCAAGGTGATCGGCTCGGTGGACACCTCGGAGTTCCTCGTCGCGGCGGCGGCCAGCGCCGGCTTCCTGATCGGGCTCGGTGGCCAGGGCTTCGTCCTGCCCGTCGTCGCGGCGCTGCTCGCCGGTGGCCTGCTCGCCGCCCCGCTGGCCGCCTACCTGGTGCGGATCGTGCCGGCACAACTGCTCGGCGCCGCGGTCGGCGGTCTCATCGTGCTGACCAACGCCCGGTCGCTGATGCGCGCCGTCGACCTGCCCCAGAGCCCGAGGTTCACCGGGTACGCGGTGATCGTCGTCGGCTGGGCGCTGGCCCTCGGGCTGGCCGTCCGGGTGCTGCGCACGGCCCGTCGTGACCAGCGCCGGTCAGCGCTGGTCGGCGAGCAGCCCGGTGGCGGTGTCCGCGATCAGCTCCCAGGCGGCGGCGACGTGCCGTCGCTCGGTACGCGGCGCGCCGACCGCCAGCCGCAAGGTGAACCGGCCCGCCACCCGGGTGTGGGTCAGCAGCACCGAGCCGCTGGCGTTCACCGCAGCCAGCAGGGCGGAGTTGACCTCGTCGGGCTGGCCGCGCAACCGGAAACAGACCAGTGAGAACGGCCCCGGCGTGACGAGCTCGAACCGGTCGTCGGCGCGCACCTGGTCGGCGAACCAGGCCGCGTGCGCCACCGCCGAACGGATGTGCGCCCGCAGCCCCTGTGCGCCGTACCAGCGCAGCACGAACCACAGCTTCAAGGCCCGGAACCGGCGACCCAGCGGCACCTGCCAGTCCCGGTAGTCGATCACCGTGCCCGTGTCGCTGAGCGCGTTGCGCAGGTACTCTGGCATCACCGTCAGCGCCTCGACCAGCTCGGCCCGGTCCGCCACCCAGAATGCGTCGCAGTCGAACCCGGTCAGCAGCCACTTGTGCGGGTCGAAGCAGTACGAGTCGGCCCGATCCAGCCCGGCGTGCGTCCAGCGCAGCTCCGGGCAGACCGCTGCGGCACCGGCGTACGCGGCGTCCACGTGCAGCCACACCCCGTACTCGGCGCAGATCGCGCCGATCTGTTCGACCGGGTCGACGGCGGTGGTCGAGGTGGTGCCCACGGTCGCGACGACGATCGCCGGTCGCCGCCCGGCGGCCAGGTCGGCGTCGAGGGCGCGGCGCAACGCGTCCGGCCGCATCGCCAGCGTCACCGGATCGACGTCGACCAGCCGTACTCCCTGATCACCGACCCCGGCGATCCGGGCCGCCTTCTCGATCGACGAATGGCCCTCGGTCGAGGTGTAGACGGTGTAGCCGGCGGTGGTGCCCGCCGTGCGCCAGCTGCCGCCGCTGGCCCGGTGCAGGGCCACCAGGGTGGCCACCAGCGTCGCCGACGACGCCGAGTCCTGGATGACGCCGCCGCCGGTGGACCCCGACCGGAACCGTTGCGGCAGGTCGAGCAGCTGGGCCAGCCAGTCGAGCAGCACCGTCTCCACCTCGGTGCAGGCCGGACTGGTGGCCCAGAGCATGCCCTGGACGCCAAGGCCGGCGCTGACCAGGTCACCGAGCACGCTCGGGGCCGAGGTGTTGGCCGGGAAGTAGCCGAAGAAGCCGGGGTGCTGCCAGTGGGTGAGTCCGCCGACGACCACCCGGTCCAGGTCGGTGAGGATCCGGTCGAACGGCTCGCCGTGCTCCGGTGGCGTCACCGGCAGCGCTTGGGCGACCGTGCCGGGCGGATCCGACGGTCGCACCGGATGCTTCTCCAGCGTCTGCCAGTAGTCGGCGATCCAGTCGATCACCGCGTGCCCGGCCCGGCGGAACTCGTCCGCCGACATGTGCCCGCCGGCCGTGGTGTGCGCGCCGGCCGTGGTGCCTGCGCCCGACGTGGTGCCCGGCGCGGATGCGTCGCCTGCCATGCGGACGAGTTGATCAGGAATCGGTACGGCGGGCAAGCGCCACCATCGCCTCCGGCCCGGTGCCTGCGACGCCGGTGTCACCGGCCTCGCCGCCCGGCATCGCGCCGGCCGGGCCGGGGCCGGTGCTGGCCCGGACGGTCAACCGGGGGTCGAGCAGCGTCGCGGCCGGCACCGCGTCGCCCTGGACCTTGCGCATCAGCAGGCTGATTGCCTGCCGACCGACCTCCTCAGCCGGGATCAGCACCGAGGTCAGCGCCGGGCCGGCCCGCTCGGCGACCTCGTCCGGGCAGATCGCCACCACCGAGATGTCGTCGGGGACCCGCCGGCCCAGGGTCGGCAACGCGGCCAGCACGTGCCCGACCGCAGCCTCGTTGTGCACCACCAGCGCGGTGAGCCCCGGGTGCCGGTGCAGCAGCCCGGCCAGTTCGCGGCGTACCGCGTCGTAGTTCTCCTCGGACGGTTGGGCGACCGCGGTGACGCCGCAGCGGGCCGCCGTCTCGGTGAAGCCGGCCCGGGTCCGGTGGGCGAAGCCGGTTTCCCGTTCGTAGACCACGGCCGGGGCACCGAGCAGGGCGAGCTGCCGGTGGCCGAGCGTGACGAGATGTTCGACGCAGGCCTCGCCGGCCCGGTAGAAATCCAGGTCGACGCAGGTCAGACCGGCGGACTCGGCCGGAAAACCGATCAGCACGCTGGGCCGTTCGAGCTCACGCAGCAGCGGCACCCGTGGGTCGTGCATCTCCACGTCCATCACCACGATGCCGTCGACCATGGCGCTGACCGCGATCCGCCGCAGCCCAGCCGGCCCTTCGTCGGCGGTGACCAGCAGTACGTCGTGGTCGAACTGCCGGGCGGTGGTGACCACGCTGGTGGCAAACTGCATCAGCACCGGCAGGTGCATCCCGGAGCGCAGCGGCAGCACCAGGGCGATCACGTTCGCCCGCCGGCTGGCCAACGCCCGGGCGCCGGCATGCGGGTGGTAGCCGAGGGCGTGGATGCTGGCCAGGACGCGTTCCCGGGTGGTCGCCGAGATCGCCCGCTTGCCGCTGAGCACATAGGACACCGTGCTGACCGCGACGCCGGCGTGCCGGGCCACGTCGGCGATCGTCACCATGTCGGCCCGCTTGCCGGTCCGGTCCCGCGTCGGGTCGGGCCCGGCGCCGGTCGGCTGTGACGGAGTTGACACTAGGCTCCTCCATCCATGTCCCTCGCCGGACCGTCGGTGGCGGACCCGGCAAAACTCAGGTAGCTCACCGTAGCGCCTGCCGTACTGAAAAGCAGATACAGGTCTCGGGTTCCGCGCAGCCCGTGCAGCTCCGTCCGTACCTCTGCCCAGTCGTCGCGGCCGCCGGTCGCCGGTACCGGAAGCTTACCGGCGACCGGGCCGGCCAGCGGATCGTCCAGCCGCAGGGTGACGGTCGACCCGTCCGCCGCCCGGCCGACGGCACCGGGGTCGGCTCCGGCCCGGGGCGGCCGGTGCGCGACGCGGGCGGTGACCGCGGTAGGTCCGGAGTCGAAGTCGACGTCGGTGAACGCGATCCAACCACCGTCCTCCGCCGCGCCCACCGCGTCCCGACCGTCGGGATGATCGGCCGGGGCCGTGCCGGCGTAGTCGTCATTGTCAGCAGCCCACAACGGTCCGGCCAGCGGGTCGCGGGGCCCGATCCGTTCACCCCGTACGGTCAGGGTGGTGGTTGCCACCAGGTCGGCGCTGGACCGGCCGACCGACACGGTGTGCCGGGCGCTCTCCACCACCGGCCGGTCCCGGGTGACGTCCCAGGTCGCCAGGTCGGCGGCGGCGAGGCGGAACCGGAGCGTGGTCTGCGCCCCCGCCGCGAGGCTGATCTTGCGGAAGTCACGCAGTTGGCGCAGCGGCTGCTTGACCCGGGAGTGCCGCTGGCGGGTGTAGAGCTGCACCACCTCGGTCCCGGCCCGCGCGCCGGTGTTGCGCACCGTGACGCTGACCTCGACCGTGTCGTCGGCATCCACCTCGGTGGCCGACAACCGCAGGTCACGGTAGTCGAAGGAGGCGTAGCTCAGGCCGTGGCCGAACGGGTACAGCGGTTCCCCCCGGAAGTAGAGGTACGTCGCGTCCGAGGCGATCACGTCGTAGTCGAGCAGGTCGGGCAGGTCGGCGGTACGCCGGTACCAGGTCTGGGTCAACCGGCCGCCCGGATCGGCGTCCCCGCAGAGCACCTCGGCCAGCCCGGTGCCGTACTCCTGACCGCCGTGCGCGGACCAGACGATCGCCGGGACGTGCCGGTCGGCCCACTCCGCCGCGTACGGGTAGCTGCTGGACAGCACCAGCACGGTGCGCGGGTTCGCGTCCCGGACCGCCCGCAGCAGCGCCGCCTGGGCGGCGGGCAGCGCCAGGTCGACCCGGTCCTCGGTCTCCCGCCCGCACACCATCGGATGGTTGCCGAGCACCACCACCGCCACGTCGGCGTCGCGGGCCAGCGCCGCCGCCTCCCGGGCGCCGTCGGTGACCAGTTCGACGGAGAACGTGGCGGCGGTGTCGACGCTGGCGGCCTCGGCCCGCAGCAGCCCGTCCGGGCCGACGGTGACGTAGCGGTCCCGGGCCAGGTGGTGCAGTGCCGCACGGCCGTCGGTGGCGCGGACCAGCCGGAAGGTCTCGTTGACCACCCACCCGCCCGGACCGGACCGGTCGTTGACCAGTACCCCGTCGTCACCGGCGGCCAGGTAGCGGCCGTTGGCGACGCTGCGCAGCGCGACCACCCCGTCGCCCCAGTCGAACACGTCGAAGCAGCACTGCGGCACCGCCTCCGGCCCGGCAGCCCGCACCGGTCCGCCCACCGCCGTGCTGTCGGCCCGCAGCGGTCCACCGGCGGACTCGCCGCTGACCCGCAGGACGGTCGCCGAGGTGCTGAGCCGCAACGCGATCCGGTCCACTCCCTCGTGGTGGGTCACGGTCGCCGCCGGCAGCCGCGCGGTCAGCCCGGCGCGGGCGGTGACCGCGTACGGCATCGATCCGGCGTACCAGTCGGTGTGGACGGTGTCGGCGAGCGGTCCGACCACCGCGACCCGCCGGATCCGGCCCGGGTCCAGCGGCAGCACCGGGTCGGATCCGGACTCGGTCGGTTCGTTACGCAGCAGCACCACCGACTCGCGTACCGCGATCCGGGCCAGGTCCTGGTGGGCCGGGCAGTTGATCACATCGATGCCGGTCTTCGCGAACGGGTTGCGTTCCGGTGGATCCAGTTCGCCGAGCCGGATCCGGACGGAGAGGGTCCGGCGGACTGCGCGGTCGACGTCCGCTTCGGTGAGCAGCCCGCGCACCACCGCCTCGGTGATCCGCGCGACGGTCGGCAGCGAGTCGGTATCGTCCTCGGTGAAGCTGTCGATCCCGGCGCGGAGCGCGGCCGCGTAGCCGGTGACGTGGTCCGGGTGGTAGCCCTGCGCGCCGGCGATGTTGGTGGCCGCCCCCGCGTCGCCGACGACCAGGACGTCGTCGTCGGTCCACCGACGCAGCTGTTCGTCGATCAGCGGGCTCAGATGTGCCGGCCGTCCGTTGACCAGGTTGTAAGAGGCCATCACCGCGACCGCGGCACCGGCGGCGATCGGGGCGCGAAACGCCGGCAGCTCGTACTCGTGCATCACCCGGGGCGGCAGGTTGCTGCTGGTGGTGGCCCGGTCTGTCTCGTTGTTGTAACCGAGGAAGTGCTTCAGGGTCGGCGCGGTCCGCAGGTAGTAGGGATGGTCACCGCGCAGCCCGCTGGCGTACCCGGTGGCCAGCACCCCGGTCAGCCAGGGGTCTTCGGCGTAGCCCTCCTCGTTGCGGCCCCACCGTGGATCGCGCAGCGGGTTGACCACCGGCGCCCACACGTTCAGTCCGACGCTGACGGGATCCTTGTGGTGGAACGCGCGTACCTCGTCGCCGACCGCTTCGCCGATTCGCCGCAGCAGGTCCGGATCCCAGCTGGAGCCCAGCCCGAGCGCCTGCGGGAAGACGGTCGCCGGGCCGAGCCACGCCACCCCGTGCAGCGCCTCGGTCCCGGTGCGGAAGGCGGGCAGGCCGAGTCGGGGGACCGGGGGCTGATGCTGGTGCAGCAGGGCGATCTTCTCGTCGAGGGTGAGCCGGCGGAGCAGGTCGGTGACCCGGGCGGCCACCGGCTGGTCGGGGTCGCGGAACGTGCTGTCGCTCATAACGTGGATCGCCTTCCGGGATCGGCAAGGGCACCCGTGTGGGTTGCGGCTGCGGTGCGGGCAGCGCAGCGGTCACCGGATCACGGGCAGGCGTCGGTACGCGGTGGAGGCTGGCCGTCAGCCCGGGAAGCGCTGGCTCGAAGCGCTTCGACGACCATCCCGAAAACGCTCCACTGTCGACACGATTTCAGTCGTGTTAACCGTGGAGCCCTTTGAGGTTGACATCCATCAGTACGGATGGTCAAGGGGCTGGCCGCCACAAATTGACGTCAGACGCCGGCGCGGTCAGCCGGCCGGACGGATCGGCATCAGGCCGTTGTCGATCGCGGCGATCGCCCGGGCCGCGCCGCCGATCGCCGCCGCTCCGCCGGCCAGGTCGGAGGCTGCCAGCCGGGTGCCACCGGCGGCCGGAGCCACCGTACGGTCGGCGAGCTGCTGCCGGGCCGCCGGCAGCAGCCACTGGGCGAGCGGAACGTAGTAGCCGCCGAGCAGTACCACCTCGGGGTTGATCAGGTTGGCCAGGATGGACACTCCGGTGCCCAGGTGCCGGCCGACCTCGTCGAGCGCGTCGAGCGCCGCCGGATCACCGGCGCGCGCCGCCGCCTGTACCCGGTCGATCTCCGGCGCGAAGTCGGTGACCGGCCCGTCGGTCTCGGCGTCCGGCAGCACCCGGCGGATCAGCGCCGGTACGGCGGCCAGCGCCTCCAGGCAGCCGTTCGCGCCGCAGCGGCACGGCGGACCCTGGGGATCCAGCTGGATGTGCCCGATCTCGCCGGTGAACCCCCGCGCGCCGTGCAGCAGCCGCCCGTCCACCACCAACCCCGCGCCGATGCCGGCACCGCCGGTCAGGTGCACCAGGTTCGCCGTGCCGGCGTACGGCCCGTGCCGGTGCTCGGCGAGCGCGGCCAGTTGTGCGTCGTTGTCCACCACGACCTCGTACACCGGCCCGCGCAGCGCCCGGACCAGATCGGCGTGCAGGTCGACGTCGTGCCAGCCCAGCTCGGGGGAGAGGCTGACCCGGCCCTGCTGGTCGACCAGGCCGGGCACCCCGACGGTGAGCCCGAGCACCTGTCGCCCCTGCCGGGTCACCCGGGCCGCCGCCCGGCCGGCCAGTGCGGCCACCGTGCTGGCCGCCTTGCCCGGGGTGGCGGCCAGCCCGGTGAAGGCGCGTCGCCAGGACAGCAGCTCACCGCCGGCCAGGTCGAGCGCGACCGCGGTCAGGTGGTCGGCGCTGATCTCGATGCCGATCGCGGCGTACGCGTCGCCGTCGACGACCAGCATGGTGGCTGGGCGTCCGATGCGGTGTTCGGTGAGGCCGGTCTCCCGGAGCAGCCGGCGGTCGATCAGGTCGCCGACCAGGCTGGAGACCGTGGCCTTGTTGAGCCCGGTGGCACCGGCGATGTCCGCCCGGGAGCAGGGCGCGTTGGCCCGGACGTAGCGCAGCACGACCGCGAGGTTGGTGGCGCGTACGTCGGTCAGGTCCGCTGGCTGCGGGCCGCTCCGCATGGTGATCACGTTACGCCCCGGGTCCCGGCCGGGTGGCTCGGGCCGGCCCCCCGGCGGGACGGCGTGTCGCGGCGGTCACCGCGGGGTGGGCAGCCACCGGCGGTTCGCGTCATGTCGGCCTCCCTTGTGGCACCTGTCACCGTCGGCTACTTTGTTTAGTCAGCAGCCGAACTAACTCTAGCGTGCGAACCGTACCCCCACACCCCCATTTCGAGCTGGTTCGTCCCACCGTCGCCGGGATGCCTGGCTCGCCGATATGAAGGGAGCGCGCCGTGGATCGATCCCTCGCGGGCGCGGCCACCAACCGACGTCGATTCCTGGGCCTGGTCGGCCTGGGCGCCACCGCGATGGCCGGTGGCGGTTTTCTCTCCGGCTGCAGCCGGCCGGCCGGCACCCAGGGCGCGGCGACCGACGTCGACGCGGTCAGCGCGGTTCTGCCCAGATACCAGCCGGTCGAGCTGATCACCCCGGACATCGCCGGGGTACGCCCGATCGCCGACGGCTACCTGACGTACCCGACCGACCTGGTCAGGGCGGTCACCGAGACGCCCGGCAGCAGCGGTGAGCCGCTCACCGCGATGACGCCCTGGTGGGGGCCGACCCCGCCCGGCATCGACCGCAACGCCTACCTGCAGGCGGTCAACGAGCGGCTCGGCGTGCCGATCGACTTCAGCGTCCAGGACGGCAACACCTACGCCGACAAGCTGAGCGCCATCCTCGGTGCCCGCGACGTGCCGGACCTGCTCTGCGCCCCGAACTGGGAGATTGACAAGATCCCGCGGTTCTCCGACGCGGTCTCGGCGCTGTTCGAGGACCTGACCGACCACCTGGCCGGTGACGCCGCGCTGGCCTACCCGCACCTGGCCAGCTTCCCGACCGGGGCCTGGCAGTACGCGGTCTGGGGCGGCCGGCTGGCCGCCGTCCCGTGGCCGACCGACGGCCCGTTCCCGTACGCGCTGTTCTACCGCAAGGACCTCACCGACGCCGCCGGCGTGCAGGCCCCGAAGAACATTGAGGAGCTGCACGAGTTCGGCAAGGCGATGACCGATCCGGCCAACGGCGTCTGGGCCTTCGGCTCGATCTTCAACATGGTGCAGATGTTCTACGGTGTGCCCGGCTCGCAGGGCGGCTGGCGGCGCACCGACGGCGGCGGCCTGGAATTCAAGTACGAGACCGAGGAGTACCGCGAGGCCCTGGAGTTCACCACCAGACTGTTCGCCGAAGGGCTGGTGCATCCGGACATCGTGGAGAGCAAGGGCGCCGCCGACGCCAAGCAGCTGTTCAACAGCGGCAAGATGGTCTGCTACGAGGACGGCGTCGGCGCCTGGCGCGGCATGTACTCGGAGCAGCGGCAGATCACCCCGACGTTCGACATGCGGCCGGTGCCGATCTTCTCCGCCGACGGGCAGAGCACCCCGGTCGCCTGGGGCGAGGAAAAGCCGATCTTCTACACGTTCATCAAGAAAGGGCTGGGCAAGGAGCGCGTCGAGGAGATCCTGCGGGTGCTCGACTGGTGCGCCGCGCCGCTCGGCACCGAGGAGTACCACCTGCGCCAGTACGGCGTCGCCGACCAGCACCACACGGTCAGCGCCGACGGCAGCCCGGAGCTGACCGAGCTGGGCCGGCAGGAGATCGCCGACCAGTACACCTTCATCGTCGGGCGTTACCCGACCATCGTGCAGACCGCCGACGTCCCCGGCTTCGTCGAGGCCCTGCTGGACTACTCCAACGAGACGGTGAAGTACCTGGAGCCGAACCCGTGGGCCGGGATCAAGTTCGAGCTGCCGGCCAACCTGTCGCGGGTGCAGCAGCCGACCGAGGACAAGATCCTCGACGTGCTGCGCGGCCGCCGGCCGACCAGCGACCTCGAGCAGATCACGCAGGAGTGGCGCAGCGGCGGCGGTGACGAGGGGCGCGACTTCTTCCTCAAGGCGCTCGAAGACAACAATCGATGAGGTCCACCGACACCCCGGTGTCCGCCGGTTCCGGGGCCAACCGGAGCCGGCGGACACCGGGCAAGGTGCCGCTGCGGGCCCGGCTGCGCCGGGACTGGCCGCTGCTGGTGATGGCCGCGCCGGCCGCCCTGCTGCTGCTCGTCTTCCACTACCTGCCCACCCTGGGCAACGTGATCGCCTTCCAGGACTACAACCCGTGGGTCGGCGACAACGCGTTCGAGGCGTTCGTCTACAGCGAATGGATCGGGTTCGGCAACTTCGAGACCCTGTTCCGTGACCCGGCGTTCTGGGACGCGGTGGTCAACACCCTGACCATCACCGCGTTCCAGCTGGTCTTCTTCTTCCCGCTGCCGATCCTGCTGGCGATCCTGCTGCACAGCATCCTGTCGACCCGGGTGCGCGGGTTCATCCAGAGCGTCGTCTACCTGCCGCACTTCTTCAGCTGGGTGCTGGTGGTCACCTTCTTCATGCAGATGCTCGGCGGGGCCGGCCTGCTCGCCCAGCGGATGCGCGACGCCGGGCTCGACCCGCTCAACGTGATGGGCAACCCGGACACGTTCATCGTGCTGGTCACCGCCGAGTCCGTGTGGAAGGACGTCGGCTGGGGGGCGATCATCTTCCTGGCCGCGCTCAGCGCCATCGACCAGAACCTCTACGAGGCGGCGGCGGCCGACGGCGCCGGACGCTGGCGGCGGCTGTGGCACATCACCCTGCCCGGGCTGCGTCCGGTCATCATCCTGCTGCTGATCCTGCGGCTCGGTGACGCGCTCACCGTCGGGTTCGAGCAGTTCATCCTGCAGCGTGAGGCGGTCGGCCGGCAGGCCGCCGAGGTGCTCGACACCTACGTCTACTACCAGGCGATCATCCCGCAGCAGTGGGGGATGGGTGCCGCCGCCGGCCTGTTCAAGGGCGTCATCGGGCTGGTGCTGATCATCGCCGCGAACAAGTTCGCCCACCGCCTCGGCGAGCAGGGAGTGTACTCCAGGTGAGCATCGCGCGTACGCTGGCCGCCGGGCGCCGACCCCGGCTCAACCCGGTGAACCAGCCGCCCCGACGGCGGCGCCCCGGCGGCGGCCGGCCGGTCTGGGAGGAGCCGCCGAGCCCGGTCGGCCAGGGCGTCAAAGGGCTCGTCCTCGCCACGATGGTGCTGGCCGTGATCTTCCCGATGTGGTCGGTCCTGGTGACCAGCCTCGCGTCGCGGGAGACCATCAACGCCACCGGCGGCATGGTGGTGATCCCCCGGGAGATCGACCTGTCGGCGTACGTGAACATCTTCTCCGGCGGTCAGATCAGCCGGGCGGTGTGGGTCAGCACCCTGGTCACCGTCGTCGGCACGACGTTCAGCCTGGTGCTGACGGTGCTGGCGGCGTACGGGCTGTCCCGCAAGGACTCGGTCGCGCACCGTCCGTTGCTGTTCCTGTTCCTGCTCACCTTCCTGATCTATCCCGGCATGGTGCCGAGCTACCTGGTGGTGACCGGGCTGGGCCTGAAGAACAGCCTGTGGGCGCTGATCCTGCCGACCGCGATCAGCGTGTTCAACCTGGTGGTGATCCGGGCGTTCTTCATGAACGTGCCGGCCGAGCTGATCGACGCGGCCCGCATCGACGGCGCCGGGGAGTTCCGGATCCTGTGGCGGATCATGTTGCCGCTGTCGCGGGCGGTGATCGCCGTCGTCGGGCTGTTCTACGCCGTCGGTTACTGGAACGCGTACTTCAACGCCGTGCTCTACATCGACGACAACGACAAGTGGCCGATCCAGCGGGTGCTGCAGAGCTACATCCTGGCCGGCCAGTCGCCGTCGGTCACCGGCGCGCCGGTGAACATCCCCGGGGTCACCGCGTACCCGCCGACCCTGGCGGTCAAGATGGCGGTGGTGGTGATCACCGTACTGCCGGCGGTGGTGATCTTCCCGTTCGTGCAGCGGCACTTCACCAAGGGCGTCATCACCGGCGCGATCAAGGGTTGACCGGCCGGCACCGCTGGTCACAGCGGTACGCCGTCGAGCAGCACCGTGGCTGGTGGCTCGGTGCCGGTCACCGCGACGACCTCGACCCGGCGGACCGGCAGCGGCCCGTCGACGTCGACCCGCAACGTGCCGCCGTCGCGTACCGCCCGGACCGTGGTGTCGCCGTCGACGTCGCAGACCACCGTCTCGGCGCTGACCCCGCCCCAGCTGACCAGGGTCACGTCGGTGAACGGGCCGTCGCCGACGGTGTCCCGGGGCTCCGACGTCGGGATCAGCGCGCCGTGCCGGACGAACAACGGGATCCGGTCCAACGGCGTCTCGACCAGCAGGTGGCGTCCGCCGGTGTGGGTCCGGCCGGTCCAGTGGTCGACCCAGTCACCGGCCGGCAGGTAGACGTGCCGCCGTCCGTCCGGACTGATCATCGGCGCGACCAGCAGGTCGGTGCCGAGCCGGTACTCCAGCTCGGCACCCCAGGCGGCCGGATCGTCCGGCGCGTCGACCAGCAGCGCCCGCATCATCGGGGCACCGGTGCGGGCGGCCGTGACCGCCGCCGAGTAGAGGTAGGGCATCAACCGGTAGCGCAGCCGGATCGCCTCGACCGCGTCCCGCGCGGCGTCGTCGGGAAAGTCCCACGGCAGCCGGCTGGTGGTGCCGTGGAAGCGCACCAGCGGCGAGAACGCCCCGAACTGCGCCCACCGCACGTACAGGTCGGGGGTCGGGGTGCCGTGGAAGCCGCCGGCGTCGTGGCTCCAGAACGGTACGCCGGACAGGCCGTGCGACAGTCCGCCGCGCAACGTGCTGGCCATCCCCGGGTACGTCGCGTTGACGTCGCCGCTCCACTGGGCCGGATGCCGCTGCCCGCCGAGGAACGACGACCGGGCCCACACCATGCCGTGCCCGGCGACCTCCCGGGTGACCGCCGCGACCGCGTCGTTGAACAGCAACGTGTAGACGTTGTGCAGTTCGACGCCGGTCATCCCGTTGTGTGCCACCGCGTCGGCCGGCACCCCTTCGGCGAAGTCGGTCTTGAACACCATCGCGCCCTGCCGCAGCAGGTCGCGCAGCAGACCGGTGAACCACTCGGTGGCCGCCGGGTTGGTGAAGTCGACGATCCCGCAGACCGGGTAGGAGCCGTGCCAGACGTCGGCGATGTAGGTGGAGCCGTCCGGGCGGCGCAGGAAGTAGCCGGCCGCGTCGGCCTGCGCGAAGACCGGGCTGCCGGTCATGATGTACGGGTTCATCCAGAGGCTCACCTTGAACCCCTGCCCGGCGAGGGTGGCCAGCATGCCGGCCGGGTCGGGGAAGTTGGTGGCGTCCCAGGCCAGGTCGGACCAGGCACCGTCGGCCTGCCAGTAGCAGTCCAGGTGCAGCACGTCGCACGGGATGCCGTCGGCGCGGATCCGCCGGGCCCGGTCCAGGACCTTGTCCTGACTGTCCACGAAGAAGCCGGAGGAGATCCAGGTGCCGAACGCCCACTTCGGTGGCAGCACCGGTCGGCCGGTCAACCCGTCGTAGCGGTCCAGGATCTCGGCGGGGGTGGGGCCGGCGATCACGTAGTAGTCGATCAGGTCGTCCGGCACCAGGATCTGGACGCAGCTGTGTGTGGACGAGCAGATGTCGAACTCCACCGGCATGCCGCTGTCGACCAGCACCCCGTAGCCACGGTCGGACAGGTACAGCGGGACGTTCTTGTGCGACCGGTCCGACTCGCTGCCGAAGGCGTCGAAGTTCCACATCAGCGCCCGCTGGCCGCGCTTGTCCAGCCGGGTGAACTTCTCGCCGAGGCCGACGAAGCGCTCGTCACCGGGCGCGTCGAAGCTCTCGTGGTACGCGGCGACGGTCCCGTCGACCAGGGACCGGCCGAACGGCAGGGTGCGCAGCCGGCCGCTGATGTCACGCTCGCCCCGGTTCTGGTTGAGCAGCACCCGACCCTGCCGGTCGAGGAACCGCAGATGCCACGGGTCGAGCCGCAGTTCGGCGACGACCGTACCGGCGTCGACGCGTACCGTGTCGCCGGCCACGGTGACCGTGGCCGGAGAAGGCTGGGGATCGACCAGCGGCAGCGCCCGGGCCGACCGGCTGCGGGCGTCGGGTGTCGCGCTGAGCCGGACCCGGATCACCCCCTCCCCGGCGGCGCTGACCGCGACCGTCAGCGTCTCGCCGTCGGCGGTGCCGCCCTTGCAGGTGATCCCGGCCGCGTCGGTGCCCAGCAACTCTGCGCGGACCAGCGCGGACAGGCCCTCCTCGCCGGGCGCGCGGACCGGCAGGTCGGGTGGGTCGGCCACGAACGTCTCGTGGGGGACCAGGGGCGGACGGTACGGCATGGGCTCTCCTCGTCGGGTCCGGCGCTCGACCCTCGTCGGGTCCGGCGCTCGACGCTTCCTGGTGGAACCTGCGGCCTGGGGGCGACTAAATTAGTTTCTTTGCTAACCCAACAAACTGTCAACGTCGGAGGGAGCGCCGATGCGCTGGCCGAAAGGACTCGACGGGCTCTGCTACGGCGGGGACTACAACCCCGAACAGTGGCCGGAGACGACCTGGGTCGAGGATGTCGAGCTGATGCGACGCGCCCGGGTCAACCTGGTCACCGTCGGGGTGTTCGCCTGGTCCCGGTTGGAACCGCACCCCGGCGAGTACACCGTCGACTGGCTTGACCGGGCACTCGACCTGCTGCACCGGGGCGGGATCCGAGTCGTCCTGGCCACCCCGACCGCTTCGCCACCGCCGTGGTTCTCCCTCGCCCACCCCGACGCGCTGCCGGTCACGGCCGACGGGGTACGGCTGCGGCACGGCAGCCGGGACACGTACTGCGCGGCCGCCCCCGCGTACCGCGTCGCGGCCCGGCGCATCGCCGCGATGCTCGCCGACCGCTACCGCGACCACCCGGCGCTGGCCATGTGGCACGTGCACAACGAGTACGGCACGGTCTGCCACTGCCCGCACGCGGCCGCCGCGTTCCGGCGCTGGCTCCGGCAGCGGTACGGCGACCTGGACCGGCTCAACGAGGCGTGGACCGGCGCGTTCTGGAGCCAGCGCTACTCCGACTGGGCGCAGGTCGAACCGCCGCGCGCCACCCAGTACCTGGCCAACCCGACGCAGGCGCTGGACTTCCGCCGGTTCTGGTCCGACGAACTGCTCGCCGCCTACCGCGACCAGCGCGACCTGCTCCGCGAGCACACGCCGAACGTACCGGTCACCACCAACTACGTGTTCGGCGACTGGGTTCCGGTGGACCACGCCCGGTGGGCGCGGGAGGTCGACCTGGTCGCCGTCGACCACTATCCGACCGAGACCGACGGCCGGGCCGAGGAACAGACCGCGCTCGCCGCCGACCTCGCCCGGTCCTGGTCACGCCCGGTCACCGGAGACAGGTCACCGGCACCGGCCGGCCGGCACCGGCCCTGGCTGCTGATGGAGAGCGCGCCCAACCTGATCTACCGGTACGCCGAGGGGACCGCCTACGCCAAGGAGCCTGGCCGGATGCTGCGGCACAGCGTCGCCCACGTCGCGCGCGGCTCCCGGGGCGCGATGTTCTTCCAGTGGCGGGCGCCGCGCGGCGGTGCCGAGGCGTTCCACTCGGCGATGGTGCCGCACGCCGGTGCCGACTCTCGGACCTTCCGGTCGGCGGTACAGCTCGGCGAGGCGCTGCGGCTGCTCGCCGCGACCGACACCGCCACGGTGGCGGCCCGGGCCGCGATCGGCTGGGACGCCGCCAGCGGGTGGGCGCTGCAGCATCCCGGGATGCCGTCCGGGCACATCTCGTACGCCGACGAGGTGGCCGCCGCGCACCGGGCGCTGTGGCGGTGCGGGATCACCACCGACTTCGTCTGCCCGGCGGCCGGGCCGCCGGAGCTGACCGGCTACCGGATGCTGGTGCTGCCCGCGCTGTACCTGATGGACGACGCCGTCGCGGACGCCCTGGGCGACTGGGTGCGCGCCGGCGGCCATCTGGTGGTCAGCTACCTGTCCGGGGTCGCCGACTCCGACGCCCGGGTCCGGCTGGGCGGATATCCGGGCGCCCTGCGTGAACTGCTCGGCGTCCGCAGCGAGGAGTTACTGCCGCTCGGTCCGGACGGCACGGTGCGGCTGTCCGGCGGGCGTACCGGCCGGCTGTGGCGGGAACGCTTCGGGGCCGGCGCCGCCGAGCCGGTACTCGACTACGTCGACGGCGTGCTGGCCGGCCAACCGGCGGTGACCCGCCGGGCGGTCGGTGCCGGGGCCGCCTGGTACCTGTCCACCAGGCTGGACGACGACGGTTACCGGGAACTGCTGGCGGTGGTCGCCGCCGAGGCCGGGGTGGCACCGGTGCTGCCCGCCGCGCCCGCCGGGGTGGAGGCGGTACGCCGGGTGGACGGCACCACCCGGTGGCTGTTCCTGTTCAACCATGGCCGGGAGGAGGCGGTGGTGGCGGCCACCGGTGAGGTGCTGGTCTCCGGTGGCGTCCTACCGTCCGGGGAGATCATGGTGGCCAGCGACGTTCTGCCCGCCGGTGAGGTCCTGCTGGCGGTCGGTGCCGGCTCGGCTGATTCCGGCCGGTCGACCGGCCGATGGCCGGTCAGCTCGGCCGGTGTCACCGGCACACCGGGTCGCGGCCGGGGCGCTCGTCGGGTCCGGGTGCCAGCGGGCGGGCTGCTGGTGCTGCGGGAGCCGGACCACCCGGTGGGTGACCGCCTCCGCCGACACGGACCCCGCCGGGCTCCGATGGACATCGACATTGATCGAGGAAAGCGATTGCCCTAGCATTGGCCTGCACGGGAGCCGACCGACGACCGCCGCACCGAGGTCGACCGATCCAGCGCAGCGCCACCGGGCGCACGCCCCGGCCGGGCAGCCGGGCGTCCGTCCGTTGCCGCCCGCCCTCTGCTCCCGGAGACTCCCATGCGCAATGTCCCTCCCAACAGTTCCCGGTCCCAGCCCGGGACTCCCCGCCGAGCCCTGCTCGCCGTCGCGACCGCGGTGGCCACTGCGGCCGGTGCCGGTGTGGCCACCACGATCCTCGCGTCGCCGGCCGCCGCAGCCGCTGGCTGCGCGGTCGACTACCGCGTCACCAGCCAATGGCCCGGTGGCTTCGGCGCCAGCGTGTCCGTGACCAACCTCGGTGACCCCGTCACCTCCTGGCAGCTGACCTGGTCGTTCGGCGCCGGGCAGACGATCACCCAGGCGTGGAACGCGGCGGTGACGCAGAACGGTGCCCAGGTCACCGCGGACAACGTCGGCTACAACGGGAACCTGGCCACCAACGCCAGCACCGAGTTCGGCTTCAACGGATCCTGGAACAACAGCAGCAATCCGGTGCCGACGACCTTCGCGCTCAACGGGACCACCTGCACCGGCGGCGTCGCGCCGACCACCGCACCCCCGCCGACGACGGCACCCCCGACCACGGCACCACCGACGACCGCCCCACCGACCACGGCGCCACCGCCCACCACCGCGCCGCCGACGCCGGGGCCCGGCGCCAAGCAGATGGAAGACCTCGACCGAGGGCTGATCAGCGTCCGTTCCGGATCCGGCAACCTGGTCTCCTGGCGGCTGCTCGGCACCGAGGCCGCCGGCACCGGGTTCCACGTCTACCGTGGCTCCACCCGGATAACCTCGTCGCCGGTCACCGCGTCGACCAACTACTACGACGCGGGTACCGCGTCCAACGCCAGCTACACCGTCCGGGCGGTGGTCGGTGGCGTCGAGCAGCCCGCGTCGCCGGCGTCGTTGACCTTCGCCAACGGCTACCTCGACGTGCCGCTGCAGGTGCCGCCAGGCGGCACCACCCCGTCCGGGGAGAGCTACAGCTACTCGGCGAACGACGCCAGCGTCGGCGACCTCGACGGTGACGGACAGTACGAGATCGTCCTGAAGTGGGACCCGTCCAACGCCAAGGACAACGCGCACTCCGGCTACACCGGCAACGTCTACGTCGACGCGTACCGGCTCGACGGGACCCGGCTGTGGCGCCTCGACCTGGGGCGCAACATCCGGGCCGGCGCCCACTACACCCAGTTCCAGGTGTACGACTACGACGGCGACGGCCGGGCCGAGGTGGCGATGAAGACCGCCGACGGCAGCCGGGACGGCCGGGGCACGGTGATCGGCAACTCCGGTGCCGACTACCGCAACTCGTCCGGCTACGTGCTGTCCGGCCCGGAGTTCCTGACCATGTTCGACGGTCTGACCGGCGCCGCCCTGTCCACCGTCAACTACGTGCCGGCCCGGGGCACGGTGTCGTCCTGGGGTGACTCGTACGGCAACCGGGTGGACCGGTTCCTCGCCGGCACCGCCTACCTTGACGGCCAGCGGCCGTCGCTGATCATGTCACGCGGCTACTACACCCGTACCGTCATCGCCGCCTGGGACTTCCGCAACGGCAACCTCACCCAGCGGTGGGTCTTCGACTCCAACTCGTCGGGTAACGGCAGCTACGCCGGGCAGGGCAACCACTCGCTGTCCATCGCCGACGTCGACCGTGACGGCCGCGACGAGATCGTCTTCGGCGGTGCCACCATCGACGACAACGGTCGCGGGCTGTGGAACACCAGCCTGAACCACGGCGACGCCGGCCACGTCGGTGACCTCGACCCGCGCCGTGCCGGGCTGGAGTACTTCAAGGTCCAGGAGGACGGCTCGAAGCCGTCGTCGGCGCTGATCGACGCCCGTACCGGGCAGATCATCTGGCAGACCCCGACCGGCGGGGACAACGGCCGGGGCGTATCGGCGGACATCTGGGCTGGCAGCGCCGGTGCCGAGTCCTGGTCGTCGGCCGTTTCCGAGCTGCGCTCGCCGACCGGCGGCAACGTCGGACGTAAGCCGTCGTCGGCCAACTTCCTCAGCTGGTGGGACGGCGACCCGGTCCGGGAGTTGCTCGACCAGACCCGGATCGACAAGTACGGCACCTCCGGCGACACCCGGCTGTTGACCGGCTCCGGGGTGGCATCGAACAACGGCACCAAGGCGACCCCCGCTTTGTCTGCCGACCTGTTCGGCGACTGGCGGGAGGAGGTCATCTGGCGGACCAGCGATTCCCGCGCGTTGCGGATCTACGCCACACCGCACGCCACCGATCGACGGATCCACACCCTGATGCACGACCCGCAGTACCGGGTGGCGGTCGCCTGGCAGAACACCGCCTACAACCAGCCGCCACACCCGTCGTTCTTCATTGGCGCCAACATGCCGGCACCACCGACGCCGAACGTCTACCTGCGGTGAATGTTTCCCTTCTAGTGAATCCGGCGGCCGACTGAGTGAGTCGACGGCCGTAGACGCGCCGACGGGGGACCGGAACCCGGTCCCCCGTCGGCGGACGCGACGACATCCACCCCACGCGTGATCTCGTGCGTCGAACCATCACCTGCCAAAGACGATAGCCAGCGGACCGTCGCGCGGCGGTGACCGGCTGATGAAGCTCCTGTTTCCAGCTATTGATCGCCGTCCGTGGGGTGACCCGGGTCACCGGCCACCAGCTCGAACGAGCGCACCCGGTCGGCGACGTCGTACACCATCGTGGTCAACATCAGCTCGTCGGCACCGGTGCGCTCGCGCAACTCGTGCAGCGCCCGCCGGACCGTGTCGGGGGAGCCGACCGCCTGCTCCTCGTTGCGTTGGCGGATGAACTGCAGCTCGAGATCCGTGTACGGATAGGCGGCCGCTTCCTCCGGGCTGACCAGCGCCTCCGGCCGCCCGGCGCGCAGCCGCAGAAACGCCAGGGCGGCCGGGCCGGACAGCCACTCGGCCCGCTCGTCCGACTCGGCGCAGACGACGTTGACCGCGACCATCGCGTACGGCCGGTCCAACCACGCCGACGGGCGGAAATGCCGCCGGTACAGCGCGAGCGCCGGCAGCGTGTTGGCCGCACTGAAATGGTGTGCGAAAGAGAACGGCAGGCCCAGGGTGCCGGCGAGTTGGGCGCTGAATCCGCTGGAACCGAGCAGCCAGATCGCCGGTGACTGCCCGGCGTGCGGGGTCGCGGCGATCGGTCCGGCGTCGCCGCGCAGATAGCCGATCAGGGTCGCCAGCTCCTGCGGGAACGTTTCAGCGCCCAGCCCGGCCATGGTTCGCCGCAGCGCCAGCGCGGTGGCCTGGTCGGTGCCCGGGGCCCGGCCGATGCCGAGGTCGACCCGGCCCGGGTGCAGCGCCTCCAACGTGCCGAACTGCTCGGCGACCACCAGCGGCGGATGGTTGGGCAGCATCACCCCGCCGGAGCCGACCCGGATCGTCGAGGTGGCCGCGGCCAGGTGGGCGAGCAGCACCGCCGGTGCCGAGCTTGCGATGGCTGGCATGTTGTGGTGTTCGGCCACCCACAACCGGTGGTAGCCGAGCTGCTCGACCCGGCGGGCCAGCTCGGTGGTGTGCCGCAGCGCCTCACCGGCGGATCTGCCGGCGGCGACCGGGGCCACGTCGAGGACGGAGAGCGGAACGTCGATCACACCTGTGCCCAACCCGGGTACCCGCCCGGATCTTCCCGCCGCCCGGATCTCCCGGCATCGTCGATTCGGCTAACCTCGGCGGCGAGCGGCAGCCGGCCGCGCAGACGAGGAGACTGGTCGATGCGGATCGTGGACGCCCGGGTGATCGTGACCTGCCCGGGCCGCAACTTCGTCACCTTGAAGATCGTCACCTCGGACGGTGTGACCGGCGTCGGCGACGCCACCCTCAACGGCCGCGAACTGGCCGTCGCCAGCTACCTGCGTGACCACGTGGTGCCGACGCTGATCGGTCGGGACGCGAGCCGGATCGAGGACACCTGGCAGTACCTGTACCGGGGTGCCTACTGGCGGCGCGGTCCGGTCACGATGAGCGCCATCGCGGCAGTCGACACCGCGCTGTGGGACATCAAGGGAAAGACCGCCGGACTACCGGTCTACCAGCTGCTCGGCGGTCGCTGCCGCGACGGGGTCACCGTCTACGGCCACGCCAACGCCGAGACGGTCCCCGAGGTGCTCGCCGAGGTGGCCCGCTACGTCGACCTCGGCTACCGGGCGGTGCGGGTGCAGACCGCCGTCCCGGGCCTGCCGGCCACCTACGGCGTCGGCAAGGACCGGATGTTCTACGAGCCGGCCGACGCCGCGATCCCCACCGAGACCACCTGGTCGACCGAGCGCTACCTGGTGCACACCCCGCAGGTCTTCGCGGCGGTACGCGACGAGTTCGGCCCGCACCTGAAGCTGCTGCACGACGCCCACCACCGGCTCACCCCGATCGAGGCGGCCCGGCTCGGCAAGGACCTGGAACCGTACCGGCTGACCTGGCTGGAGGACCCGGTCCCGGCCGAGCTGCAGGAGGGCTTCCGGCTGATCCGCCAGCACACCACCACGCCGATCGCCGTCGGGGAGGTCTTCAACACCATCTTCGACTGTCAGCAGCTGATCACCGAGCAGCTGATCGACTACGTCCGGACCACGGTGGTGCGGGCCGGCGGGATCAGTCACCTGCGGCGGATCTTCGACCTGGCGGCGCTGCACCACGTCCGTAGCGGCTCGCACGGCGCCACCGACCTGTCCCCGGTGTGTATGGCCGCCGCGCTGCACGTCGACCTGAGCATCCCCAACTTCGGCCTGCAGGAATACATGCGGCACACCGAGGCCACCGACGAGGTGTTCCCGCACTCGTACCACTTCGCCGACGGCTACCTGCACCCCGGCGAGGAACCCGGGCTCGGCGTCGACATCGACGAGTCCGCGGCGGCGCGCTACCCGTACGCGCCGGCCTCGCTGCCGGTCAACCGCCTCACCGACGGGTCGATGCACAACTGGTGACCCGACCAGGCCGGTCGGTTCCTCGCCGGCACGCGTCGATGTGAGGCTGAGATACCCTATGACGCAGGTTTGAGGTATCTCAGCCTCTACATCGACGAGGCGCTGCGGCTCTTCTGGCTCAGCCGACACGCCGGGCTACCGCCATGGGCGGTTGGTCGACCGGGTCACCGGAGCGGCGCATCGCCCACAGCGGTGGGCCGCCGGCCGGCAGGTGGGCCACCCGGACGATCCGGTAGCCGTGGCGTTCGTGGAACACCCGTTGTCGCTGGCTGCTCGCCTCGACCACGGCCGGCATCCCGATCCGGTCGAGCCGGGCATGATGCGCGGCCAGCAGCGCCGACCCGATGCCTCGCCGTCTCAGCCAGGGTGCCGCCGCCAGGAACGCCAGATGGTGCCGCCGCCAGGAACGCCAGATGGTGGTGCCGGCCGGTCGGCTCCATGCGGCCGGCGGTGAACGTGTAGTGCGCGTACGGTCCGTGCCGGTCGCCGCAGGCCCGCAACCTGCGCCGTTGATGCTCCGCCGCGAGCAGCCGGTCGAACGGGTGCGGGTACCAGATTGCCACCCCGTCGCAATGGCCGACGACGTCTACGATGCCGTGCCGTACGCCGAACTCCAGCTCGGCGGTGAAGAGCTGGTGCATCGTCAGGTAGCGCAGCGCGTGGTCGCTGATCAGCCAGGACACCACCGGGTCCAGCACGCATGCCTGCGCCAGCAACTCGGCCAACGGCTCAACATCAGCGGCTGTGGCGGTCCGGATGGTCAGCATGGCCGCCACGTCCACAGCAGGAACCGGTCGAACAGCTCGGCCGCCGTGACGTCGGGCAGGTCGAACGCCGCCTCGGTCATCCGCTCCACCATGTACGTCGCCAACGCGACCGGCCCGAACACCCCCGCCAACTCGACCCGCGCCACCAGACACGGCCAGGATCCGCCGCAGCCGGCACACGACCACAAGGGCCGCACCGCCACATGACCACCACCACCGCTGTCGGCCGCCGGGTCCGCGCCGGCCACATCGCGGTACGCCGTACCCGCGACCCGGCCGACCCCAGGTTGCCCGTCGTGCCGGATGACCAGCACCCCACCACCGGCAGCGGCCAGTTCCCGCAACCGCCCCTTCACCGCGACCACCGTCCCCGGTTCACCCGGGTACCACAGGTCGATCGCATCCGGCGGGCCGCTCCGAGGTCCAGCGGTAGTTGTTCGTCGATTCCGTGACTACTATGCACAGCCAAGATCCTTTGATCAGTGAACTGTCGACGCATCCACCCTGGACTCTTAATGGCGCTTGGCGGAACATGTTTGGTGACCCGTGTACGGCGGGACGCCGATGCCGCCAATGCGTTGGCCAGCACGAGGGAATTTGAGGGATGTGAGGGCTTGTGAGCGGTAGCGAATATCTGATATCGGAGCTACGTCGAGTGCGTGAGTCGATGGGTCTCACCCAGGAGTCGTGGGGCGAGCGCGTCCACTTTTCTGCGAAGCACGTCGGCTCCATCGAGCGCGGTGAGCGGCCTGCCCTGCCCAACTACCTGGGCATGGTGGACAAGGTGTTCGGCACCACGTTCATGAAGTTCTACCGGGAGTTTGTCGTTGGTGAACAGGATCCGGTCTGGTTCCGCGAGTTTGTGGACTACGAAGCTCGCGCCAGCATGCTTCGGCTGTTCCAACCACTCGTGGTGCCGGGCTTGCTGCAGACCGAGGCGTACGCCCGAGCGCTGCTCGCTTCGTATGATGTCGTCGGCCCTCAGCAGGATGCGGCTATCGCCACCCGGCTGGGCCGCCAGGAGATCCTCAACCGTGAACCGGAGCCATGTCGCCTGGTGGCGGTCCTTGGGAGAACGTTCTGCACCGGGAGGTCGGCGATGCCGACGTGATGCGGGAGCAGCTGAACGCGCTTGCTGTGGCTGCGACCCGGCCAAACGTGATCATCCATGTGGTGCCGACCGTGACCGGGGCCTACCCTGGTCTTGACGGCCCGTTCGCTATCGCCACTGTGGAAGCGAGAGGAATCGGATACGCGGAGGGTCGGCTGGGAGGCAGGGTTGTCGAGTCGCCTGATGATGTCGCGGAGCTTGATCGGGACTGGGAGTCGATCCGTGCGCATACTCTTGCAAGCCGGCAAACCAGGGAACTCATCGTAAGGATGGCCGAGAAGTGGACATGAGCGGTGCCAAGTGGCACAAGTCAACTCGATCCGACACCACGGCCTGCGTAGAGGTGGCGGACAACATCCCGGGCCGGGTGTACGTGCGGGACACGAAGGACCGCGATGGCGGCACCCTTGCCTTCACCCCGACCGTCTGGCGGTCGTTCATCAACGAGGTACCCACCAGACACTGAGCCAACTGCGATAGGTGACCGACCGTAGGCCGGCAGGAGCCCCGCCCAGCGATGACAAGCCGGGCGGGGCTCCTGTCTCCGACTGGAGGACATCCACAGCCGCCTCACCAGGTACGACACCCCCGCCACCCGCGAGTTGGACGAACGCGTACGGGGTCTGGTCGCATAGCACCATGACATCGGACGTCCAGCGGGTAGCCGTCGTCACCGGAGCCAACCGAGGGCTCGGCCGAGCAATCGCCCAGCAGCTTGCACAGGCCGGACTCCACGTCGTGGTCACCGCCAGAAGCGACGAAGCCGCAGAGCGCACCGCCACAGAGCTGACCGGCCTCGGCCTGCCTGCCTCCGGCCACCAGCTCGACATCACCGACCCCGCCAGCGTCGCGCGCGCCATGGCCGACGTCGGCTACCAGTACGGCCGGCTCGATGTCCTGGTCAACAACGCCGCCATCGCCATCGACCGAGGCCAGGCCGCCAGCGCAGCCGACATGGAGAAGGTCGCTGCGACCCTCGACGCCAACCTCATCGGCACCTGGCGCTGTTGCACAGCCGCCATCCCCGAGATGAAGCGAAACGGGTACGGCCGGATCGTCAACGTCACCAGCCACATGGGTACGTCCGCCGAAATGGGCACCGGCAGCGTCTCCTACCGAGTCTCCAAAGCAGGCGTCAACGCGTTCACCCAGATCCTCGCCGCAGAGCTACACGAGCACAACATCCTCGTCAACGCGGCGTCGCCGGGGAAGGTCGACACCCGCCTCGCCTACGGAAAAGCCAATGACACTCCCGGCGAAGCAGCCGACACCTTCACCTGGCTGGCCACGCTCCCCGACGATGGACCCACCGGCGACCTCTTCTACAACCGCAAGCTACTACCCTGGTAGGTAGGAGATAGGCGGAAGTCAACCGGGGAGGAATCATGTCTGATCTGACCGGTGCGGAGCGGCGGAAGAGCAGCCGAAGTAGCTCACAAGGCAACTGTGTCGAGGTTGCAACTAACTACCCAGGAATCGTCGCTGTCCGGGACAGCAAAGATAGGGAAGGGGCGACGTTGATCTTCACGTCCCACGGACGGGATGCCTTCCTCGTTTTCGCCACAGTAACGAGGTAGCCGCCCATCTTCAGACGCATGTGCCGTGATCCGCTGCGCTCCAGCTGACCACACGCCGGCGTGTCGGGTCGAAGAGACGCTGTGGATCACGGCTGTACGAGGTCGGTCAGCGAGGACGTCGTCACGAGCGCGGCTCCAGGGGCAGGCTGTGAGCGGTCAGGCCGGCACCGGAAGTGGTGGCAGTGGGCTGTGCAGGATCAGGCAGATGGTCCGCAGCAGCTCGACCTCCGGCACGGTCATCACCCCGTCGTGTCCGATCACCGCGACCGCCGCCGCCACCAGCCGGGACTTCTCCACCGGGCGCAGTTCGTCGAGGAGCGGCCAGACCGATTCCAGTTCCAGTACGCCGCCCGCAGGCGGGGTGAACCGGGCGGATGCCTCGGGCAGAGCGTGCGCCGCACCGGCGGCGAAGGCCCGCTGCGCGGCGGCCGGGTCCGGGTGCCCGGCCTGGGCGAGCACGCTGAGCAGCGTCTGTACAGCCGGTTGGCTGGCGCGCAGCGTACGGCGGCCGTGGCCCGGCTGCGACGATGGCCGCAGCGATTCGCGCAGCTCGTCGCCGACGAGCCGGGACAGGCAGTACTCGAAGACGCTGATCCGCCTGTCGGCCCGGACCAGGGTGGCCATCGCGTCGGCGAGCGCGTCCCGGTCGGCCGGTGACCGCTGCGCCAACGCGGGGAAGGCGACCTCGGCCAGCGGCAGCCGTAGCATCGGGTGCAGGCCGGCGGTGCGCGCACCGGCCTGCCAGGCGGCGTCGGCGAGCGCGGAGCCGTACCGCTGGGCGATGGCGGCATGCTGGCCGGCGCGGACCTGCGGGTCGGCCGACAGCAGCAGGCCGAGGATCAACGGTGCCACTGTGTCCGGTCGACGGGCCTGCTCCGTCAGCTCCTGCGGGATCCGGGAGAGCAGGTCGGCGGCGTGTTGGTAGGCGCTCGCCGGCGGCGCGCCGATCCGGTCGACGACCTGGGCCGGGTCCATCGGCACCTGGGTGTCGTCGGCGGGCAACGCGGCGTCGGCGGGCAACGCGGCGCCGCCCGGGGTGCCGCCGGTGAGCCCGAGCGCGCGGTCCTCGGCCAGCCCGGACGGCGGGGCCGCCGCCCACCGCCGGGACAGTGTGGTCAGCTCGGTCGCGTCGAAGCTGGGATCGAGTGCCTTGATCCGGTCGGCGATCGGCGGATGCGTCGAGAACAGCGCGGTCAGCCTGCCACCCGGGCCGAACAGCATGTGGCCGACCTCTTCGGACTTCGGACTCTTCAACTGTGACCCGGCGGGCAGCCCGGCGATCTTCTTGAGCGCACCGGCCAGCCCGGCGGTCTGCCGGGTGAACTGCACGGCCGACGCGTCGGCCAGGTACTCGCGTTGCCGGGACACCGACGCTTTGATCAGTCGGCCGACCAGCACACCGACGTACCCGGCGGCGACCATCGCCAGCCCGATCAGCGGCAGCGGATTGCCGCCCCGGTTGTCGCTGCGGGAGCGGCCACCGCTGACGAATCCGGTGCGCAGTAGGCCACGGCCGATCACCGCCAGGAACAGGATGCCGAACAGCAGCCCCATCAACCGGATGTTGAGCCGCATGTCGCCGTTGACCACGTGGCTGAACTCGTGGGCGATGACGCCCTGCAGCTCGTCGCGGTTGAGCCGCTCCAGCGTGCCACGGGTGACCGCGATCGCCGCATCCGAGGTCGACCAGCCGGCGGCGAACGCGTTGATCCCCTCCTCGCGCGGCAGCAGGTAGATCTCCGGCACCGGCACGCTGGAGGCGATGGCGATCTCCTCGACCACGTTGCGCAGCCGGCGCAGCTGCGGGTCGGTGGTGTCCGGCGGCACCGGTACGCCGCCGAGCTCCCGGGCCACCCGTCCGCCGCCACCGCGTAGCGTGACGGTGCGGACCAGCGCCGCCAGGCCGATCACCGCGACGGTCGCCAGACTGGTCACCACCAGCATGCCGAGGAGCGCGACCGGTTGCCGGGACGCGCCGTCGAAGACGACGAAGACGGCGAGGTCGACCACGGCCACGATGCCGACGACGGCGGCCACGAACAGCACGACCAGCCGGGCGGAGACCCGTCGGACCTGACGTTGCCGTTCGAAGAAGTTCATTCGCTCAGAAGTTCACCTGGGGAGCCTGCCGCTGCTGCGGATCGTCGACCTCGAACAGGGCGGCCGGGCTGAACGAGAACATGCTCGCCACGATGCTGCCGGGGAAGCGTTCCCGCTTGTTGTTGTAGCCCATCACCGCGTCGTTGTAGGCCTGCCGGGCGAACGCGACCCGGTTCTCGGTGGAGGTCAGCTCCTCGGTCAGCTGCATCATGTTCTGGTTGGCCTTGAGGTCCGGGTACGCCTCGGAGAGCGCGAACAGCCTTCCCAGGCTCTGGGTCAGCATGTTCTCGGCCCCGGCTAGCTGCTGCATCGCTGCGGGGTCGCCCGGCTTACCGGTCGCGGCGGCCTGCGCGTCGACCGCGCCGCCGCGAGCGGCGATCACCGCTTCGAGCGCCTCACGTTCGTGTCTCATGTACCCCTTGGCAACCTCGACGAGGTTGGGGATGAGGTCGTGGCGTCGGGTCAGCTGTACGTCGATCTGGGCGAACGCGTTCCGGAACGCGTTACGGGCGGTGACCAGTCCGTTGTACACCGCGACGCCGTACCCGGCGAAGACTACCACAACTATACAAATCAGGCAGAAGAGCCCGATGGCCAGTTCCATGTCCTCCTGCTCCCTGCCTCGCCAGCGGTGACGCAGCGACCCCGGCGGCCTGCACTGATAGCTCGCCCGAGCGTACGCCACCTGCACCGCAGCCGGGCCGAACCAGAGCGGCCGGTCAGGGCACCGGAGCACCAGTGAGGTCGACCGGCCGTCCGTGCCGCCAGAGGTGTTCGAACTCGTCACGGAAGTGTCGGTACCACTGCAGACTGGCGGTGGTCAGCGTCATCATCGGTTCGGCTGCCGACGGGCGGTGGGAGTAGAGGTCGACGTGAATGCGTCCGGTCTCCTCGTCGGCGTCCAGCAGGATCATCCCCGACGCCGGCACGAGCGGCAGCAACCGTACCTCCAGGGAGCCGGTGCCGGGACGGGCGGTACGGGCCAGCTCGCGTAACAGGTCGAGAGTAGGCCGGGCCCGGTTGACGAAGATGTCCCGGTCGTCCGGAAGGGTGGCCCGCCGGGCGGCCTCGGCCGGTACGGAGGTCGCCGGGTCGATGAGCGCCACTCTGATGCGGGCACCTGCGGCAAGCCGGCTGGCGATCTGATCGACCTGGTTACGCAGGGTCCGGCCGAGGGTCACCCCGACTAGGGCAATGTCCTCGACGTCGGTGAGGTCGACGTCTGCACCGGAGGTGGAGGCCCGTAGCGACATCCCGCCGGACGGCTGGGCCGGCAGGTGCCGAATCAGCCGTACCGCGCCGTCCAGCCGGCGCACCACCTGGTCCAGCTGCCGGCGCTCCCCGGCCACAGTCGTGGTGAGCAGGGCCAGCGTTCCCAGCGTCGCGGCAGCCACGGTGGCGGTGTCGACCACGTCAAGGACGCCGAGCAGACCGAGCGCCAGGGCGAGCAGGACGGTGATTACGGTGTCCAGCCGGTGGCTGAACAGACCACGCCTGCGCGGTGGCCAGGCGCGAACCGGACCTGGCATCGCATCCTCCTGGTACGGCAGGTGCTGCCCGGACCGGGTCCGGGCAGCACCTGTCAGCGGCGTGCGTCCCACAGGTAGGGCAGCACGCGGTGGAACGCCCGGGCGGCGTTTCGGGCCGCCAGGTCGTGGTCGCGGTGGCCCTTTGCCGCGTCTGCATGGTCGGAAATGCCGCGGAGCACGAGCCAGCCGGTGAGCCCGGTACCGTCGGCGAACTCCTCCCGGAAGCCCTGTACGAGGCCACCGGACTCGGTCTCGACAGCGAGGCACTTCTCCTGGAAGTCATGCAAGAACGTACGGATCCGGGAGTGTTCGTCGGTGATCACCGCGCTGCCGGAACCCAGCGGCCCGCGTCGTACGCGGAAGTCGCCGCCGTGATCCGGTGAGGGAATTCGCAATGGCTCGCCCTCGGTGCTGAACAGGTCGTTTACCGCGATGGTCAGTGCCGCCGTCAGCGCCGTCGACTCGCCCCGCCAGCGGGGACCGTCCGCGGTGTCCCGATGGTTGTCGTAGAAAATGATCTGGTCGGCGAGGACCACGTCGCCGACGTCGAGTTGGGCGCTGATGCCACCGGCGATGCCGACGAGGGCGATGATCGGCGGCGAGTACCAGTGCCGTAGCCGGGTGTAGGCGGCGGTGGCCGACAGTTGCCCCCGGTCCAGGGTCTGCATCAGCACCGCTGTGCGCGGCCCGTGCGGAGTCTCGAAGGTGGCCTCGTGCACCCGGCTGCCGTCGGGGAGCACCTTGCGGCGGTACTCCTCGGCCTGCTGGAAGACCTCGACGACGGCGCGCGTCTCCTGCGGCAGTACGGTCAGCACACCCAGATCGGCCCGCT
Source organism: Solwaraspora sp. WMMA2080 (assembly GCF_027497395.1). Lineage (GTDB taxonomy): Bacteria > Actinomycetota > Actinomycetes > Mycobacteriales > Micromonosporaceae > Micromonospora_E. The sequence continues at coordinate 419,524 of NZ_CP114910.1, forward strand.
CCTGGGCGGGGTCGGTTTCGGACTGCTGCGGTACGGCACGGGTGTCGCCCCGGTGTGGCGTGGCGCCGCCGGAAACCGGGTTGAACGAGTTGGAGATGTTGCCGGTGCGTACGTTGCCGCTGGCGTAGAAGCCGCTGTTGTGGCTGACGCCTGGCTGATTCATCAGATGCTCACTTCCGGACCGGGTTGAACGAGTTGGAGATGTTGCCGGTCTGCACGTTGCCAACGGCGTAGAAGCCGCTGTTGATCAGGACGTTTGCGCGCTGGCGGAACTCGGTGACGTCCACCCCCTGCTCGACGAGGAAGTCGAGGGTGGCGGCGACCAGGCGGCGAGTGACAATCTCCTGGTACTTCGCGACGTCCTGGTTCTGGAAGTCGTTGCGGACCTCGTCGAAGGTGGCCAGCTCGCGAACTCCGACCCGGGCGCCCCGGTCGATGCCGTACGGCAGGGCCGACCGACTCGTCGCGACGCGCCGGATCAGCGACCGTACGACGGTCCGGGCCAGGTTGACCGGAGCCATCGCCACCACCTGCGGTGATTCGGCCAGACCGGACAGGGCGGCCCTGGCGTAGGGCAGTAGTCCGATGCTGCTGACGTCGTCAACGATCCGGTACTCGTCGCGGCACGGGGCCAGCGCGCAGGTGGCGATCTCGAGGTAGAGCGTGCGGCCCTGCAGCGCGAAGTGCGCGTACACGGTGGTGACCAGCTCGCCCCGCCAGGAGGTGACCTGGCAGGCGAGGTAGTGCCGGCGGGCGTCGCGCGGCTGCCGGATGATGTCCACCATGGTGGGTCCCCAGGTCATCTGGGCTAGTTCGGTGGTCTCGGTACCCGCGGTGAAGACCTTGTCCACCACCGTCAGGCCCGGCAACAGGTGCTCCGGCGAGTCCGCCTGGCTGAGCGTCGCGAGCCGGTCCCGGACGTATCCGACGAGCTGCTCCGCAGCGAACGGGAGTTCGTCGATCTCCCGCTGTGACTCGGAGGACCGGTCATCGAAGCCCTGTTGCGGGCGGATCATCCGGACGGCCAGGTCCGAGATTCCCAGGACCTTTCCCGATCCGACGAAGGGAGAGTAGCCGGAGTAGACGATGGTGTTCCCGCCCTGCTGCCGCAGGATCTCCTGGATCCGGCCGTCCGACGGCAGGGCCGGCGGACGGCTGGCGGGCCCATGCTGCGCGGCCTCGTGCCACCGGACGATGTTGGCGACCACGGTGGGCCCGAACGCAGCGCACAAAGCCATCACGGCTCCGATATGGACGACTACCAACAAGCTCGTGACGGGGTCTTCGCCTTGGAACGCCTGACTGGTCACCAGGAGGCTGGCGGAGCCGAAGAGCAGGGCCAGGAACAGCCAGAACGCGCCGATGCTGACCAGACTCGCGACGGCGGAGCCAACGATCCGGCTCAGCCGTCGCGACTCGTCGACGGCTGTCCGGTGCAGCGAGTCGCGCACCAACCGGATTGTCGAGACAACCGACTGCACGGCGCCGAGCAGCATGCCGGTCGCCAGGATGCCGAACCCTCCGATGCAGAGGCTGAGGAGCAGCACTCCGACGATGACGGAGTCCCGGATGGTGAGGATGCGCCCGGCCTGTCGGCAGTGCCCGAGCACGGTGCCGAGGTCGAACCCGTAGGACGGTGCCACCGCCCGGGTCGGCTGGTCGTACACCTCCCGTAGCGCGGCCCGGCAGAACCGCTCGTCGAGGTACGCGCCGACGACAAGGTGTCGGGTAGCTGAGGTGGGCGCCACCGCCACCGCCACCGTCGGCGTCGGCGGTTGCGGTGTGGCCGGCTGCGGCGTGGGCGGCCGCTGCGGCGGCACGGGGGAGATCTGATCGGTCATGAGGGCGACCTCCGGGGAGGGTGCTGAAATCGGATCGCGGTTGAACGACGACCGGGCGGGACCGGGTCGTCACAGGTAGCCGATAGATATCGTCAGGCTGACGATATCAGTTACCAAGCGTAAGTGGGCAATCGGTTATCGTCAAGGTGACGATTGGATACACTCGGGCCGTGAACGGTCGAGGAGTAGTGACCCTGGTGTCACTGACGGTTGACCTGGTCGTGTTGACCGTGCGGGACGAGCGGTTGCACGTGCTGCTGATCGAACGAGGCAAGCAGCCCTTTCTGGGCAGGACCGCCCTACCTGGAGGGTTCGTCGGCGCCAATGAGGACTCCGGTGCCGCCGCCCTGCGGGAGCTCGCCGAGGAGACCGGGATCGACGGCCGCGCCCTCCACCTCGAACAGCTGTACAGCTATACCGAGCCCGGGCGCGATCCGCGAGGCCGGGTGGTCAGCATCGCGTACCTCGCGCTCGCTCCGGACCTGCCGCTGCCGGCGGCCGGCACCGACGCGCGACACGCCAGGTGGTCGCCGGTCGACGAGCTCGGCTCGGACGACCTCGCCTTCGACCACGCCACGATCCTGGCCGACGGAGTCGAACGGGCCCGCGCCAAACTGGAGTACACGACCCTGGCGACGGCGTTCTGCCCGCCGACCTTCACCATCACCGAGCTGCGGCGGGTGTACGAGGTGGTGTGGGGGATGGGTATCGATCCCCGCAACTTCCACCGCAAGGTGGTCAACGCCGACGACTTTCTCGTTCCTACCGGCCATCGCCGGGTGACCGACGTGGGCCGGCCCGCCGCGCTCTACCGTGCCGGTGGGGCGACCGTGCTGTATCCGCCGATGCTGCGCAGCGGAAGCCACGGGCCAACGGCGGGACAGCGCTGATATCGAGTCCGGCCCACCGGACCGAAGGGCCGCGCCTAGCTGGGTGGTGCCCCCGGTGGGATTCGAACCCACACTGTCGGAGGTTTGAGCTCCGTCTCTCTACCGGTTGGAGTACGGGGACCTTTGTCGGGTCTGGGGCCCGGCTACGCCAAGCCTACCTACTACGCTGAAGGCGGTGACACCCAACCCGGTGGGTGTCGGGTGGCAAGCGTTGGGGGTAGGGGTACGTGGCCGACAGGCAGGCGGGTGCCGAGCGCAGGCGGGTGCTGATCGCGGAGGATGAGGCGTTGATCCGCCTCGATCTGGCGGAGATGCTCCTGGAGGAGGGCTACGACGTGGTCGGCGAGGCCGGGGACGGCGAGACGGCCGTCCGGCTCGCCGAGGAGCTCAAGCCCGACCTGGTCATCCTTGACATCAAGATGCCGATCATGGACGGGTTGGCGGCGGCCGAGCGGATCGCCGGTGGCCGGATCGCCCCGGTGGTCATCCTCACCGCGTTCAGCCAGCGGGACCTGGTGGAGCGGGCCCGGGCGGCGGGTGCGATGGCGTACCTGGTGAAGCCGTTCCAGAAGAGCGACCTGGTGCCGGCGATCGAGATCGCGCTGTCCCGCTACTCCGAGGTGGCCGCGCTGGAGTCCGAGGTCGCTGGCCTGACCGACCGGCTGGAGACCCGCAAGGTCGTCGAGCGGGCCAAGGGCATGCTGATGACCTCGTACGGCATGACCGAGCCGCAGGCGTTCAAGTGGATCCAGCGGATGGCGATGGACCATCGGATGACCATGCGCGACGTCGCCGACCGGATCCTGGCCGAGACGCCCGGTGAGGCCGCCAGCCAGCAGCAGTGAACCGAGGCCGCCAGTCAGCAGCAGAGCGGTGACGCCGGCGGCAGCAGTGAGCCGTCGCCCCGGCATCGGCGTCGGGGGATGACAGCCGACGCGTGTTACAGCCATACGGGCAGTCAGGCCACGCTACGTAACGTTTTTGTCAACGGCCCTTCCTGGACCTTACGGCGTGCCCGGCAGGTGGGATAGCGTCCCGCCCCAAGGCCGGGATAGCGGCCGGGTGCGTGCTTCCCGCAAGAGCCAATCGGCAGTGGGTGGTTCGGGCCAATTGGATCTAGGAGGTTTCGAGCCTTGAAGCGTAATCTTGTCCGCGTGCTCGGCGGCGTCGCCATGATGGCGCTCGTCGCGGGCGGCGCCGCCTGCGGCAGCGGCGATGGCGACACCACGGAAGCTGGCGGCGATGCGTGTGGTTACAAGATCGCCTTTTTCGGGGCGCTGACCGGCCCCTCGGCGGCGCTCGGCATCAACGAGAACAACGGCGCGGCGCTCGCGGTCGAGCAGTACAACGAGGCGAACCCGGACTGCAAGGTCGAGCTGGTTGGGCTGGACTCGCAGGGCAGTCCGGACCAGGCGCCGGGTCTGGCCCAGCGGGCCATCGACGACGACAAGATGCTCGGCGTCGTCGGTCCGGCGTACTCCGGTGAGTCGGAGGCGGCCGGTCCGCTGTTCGCCGAGGCCGGTCTGGTCACCATCACCCCGTCGGCGACCCGGCCGAGCCTGGCCGACCAGGGCTGGCCGACCTTCTTCCGTGGCGTCGGCAACGACCTGAGCCAGGGTCCGGCCGCCGGCGTCTACATCCGCGACGTGCTGAACGCGGAGAAGGTGTTCGTCATCGACGACCAGTCTGCGTACGGTGCCGGGCTGGCCGACGAGGTCAAGAACGTCCTCGGCGACCTGGTCGTCGACTCCGACAAGGTCCAGGGCGAGGGCAAGCAGGTCGACTTCTCCGCGACCGTCACCAAGGTGCGTTCCTCGGAAGCGGACGCGGTCTTCTTCGGTGGCTACTACCAGGAGGCCGGCCTGATCCGTAAGCAGCTCACCGACGCGGGCATCACCGCGACGATGGTTGCCGGTGACGGCGTCAACGACCCGGCGTTCGTCGAGTCGGCCGGTGCGGCCGCCGCCGAGGGCACCATCCTCACCTGCCCCTGCCAGCCGGCCACCGAGGCGCGCGGCAGCTTCGCCGCCGACTTCGAGGCGCTGCACGGCAGCCCGCCGGGCACCTACAGCGACACCGCCTACGACGCGGCGAACATCATGCTCGAGGGCATCAAGGAGGGCAACACCACCCGCGAGGCGCTGCTCGAGTGGGTGCGTGGCTACGAAGGCGAAGGCGTCGCGGCCAGCTACAAGTTCGACGACAAGGGCGAGATGGACGTCAACCAGGTCGTCGTCTGGGCGTTCAAGGTCGTCGACGGCGAGGTCGTGGCGGACCAGGAGATCCCCAAGCCCTGATCTGCCCGATCGGCGAGATCAGCTGTCTAGCGGGTGCGGCCGGGAGCACGCTCCCGGCCGCACCCGACTCTTTTCCCAGCCCTCGATGGAGCACCCTCCTTGGACGTCAACGGACTGCTCTCGAACTTCGGAGAGCTCACCACAACCGGCTTGACACAGGGCGCCATCTATGCCCTGGTCGCGCTGGGTTACACGCTGGTCTACGGCGTACTCAGACTCATCAACTTCGCCCACTCCGAGGTCTTCATCGCCGGCGCGTTCGCCGCGCTGTGGACCTGGGGCGCGCTCGGCCTGACCCAGGACTCGGTGGTCAGCGGAGTGGGCCAGATCATCTTCTACTTCCTGATCGCGATGGTCGCCGCCGCGCTGGCGTCGGCGGCGACCGCGACCCTGGTCGAGCGGGTCGCGTACCGGCCGTTGCGCAAGCGCAACGCGCCGCCGCTGGCCTTCCTGATCACCGCGATCGGCGCGTCCATCGTGATGGCGGAGGCGTTCGGCATCTACACCCGGCGGTTGCCGCAGGGCCTGCCGACCATCGTCAGCAACGAGCCGTGGTTCACCGTGGCCGGGGTGCCGGTCAGCATCGTGCAGGTGCTGACCGTCGTCGCGGCGCTGGGCATGATGATCGGCCTTGACTTCTTCATCAACCGCAGCCGAATGGGCCGGGGCGTGCGGGCGGTCGCCCAGGACCCGAACACCGCCGCGCTGATGGGGGTCAACAAGGACCGGATCATCATGATCATCTTCGTGATGGGCGGCCTGATGGCCGGCGTCGCCGGCCTGCTCTACAACGTCCGCATCGGGGTGCTCACCTACAGTGTCGGCTTCCTGCTCGGGCTCAAGGCGTTCACCGCCGCCGTGCTCGGCGGGATCGGCAACCTGCGCGGCGCGCTGCTCGGCGGCTTCCTGCTCGGCGTGGTCGAGAACTACGCTTCCGGCCTGTTCGGTACGCAGTGGAAGGACTTCGTGGCCTTCGCCGTGCTGGTCGTCCTACTGATGTTCCGGCCGACCGGCCTACTCGGCGAGTCCCTGGGGAGGGCGCGGGTATGACCAGTCTGCGGACCAAGCTGCACGACGCACGCGGCCAGCTCTCCGACCGCTGGCACCACATGCCCAAGTGGACCCGCTGGGTGCTGATCGCCGCCGTGGTGGTGTTCTTCTATGCCCTGCCCAACGAAGGCTTCTACCAGCACCTCGGGCCGATCCCGACCACCGAGTCCAACTTCGGTCAGGTGCTGTTCACCGTCTCCATCTACGTGCTGCTGGCGGTCGGGCTGAACATCGTGGTCGGCTTCGCCGGCCTGCTCGACCTCGGCTACTTCGGCTTCTTCGCCGTCGGGGCGTACACGGTCGCGGTGCTCACCTCGCCGAGCAGCGACCTGAAGACGCTCTGGCAGTGGGAGATGGCGCTGCCGCTGGCGATCGGCATCACGATGATCTCCGGTCTGATGCTCGGCACCCCGACCCTGCGGCTGCGCGGCGACTACCTGGCGATCGTCACCCTCGGCTTCGCCGAGATGATCCGGATCGCCGCGGTCAGCTCCGAGTTCCTCAAGGGCCAGCGCGGGCTCAACCAGATCCCGCACCCGCCCGGCGAGTACGCCGACGGCAAACCGGTCTTCGGCGTGCTGGACGCCCGCCCGTACTACTGGCTGGTGCTCACCCTGATCATCGTGGTGGTGATCCTGGTCAGCAATCTCAACCGCAGCCGGGTCGGCCGGGCCTGGGTCTCGATCCGGGAGGATGAGGACGCCGCCCAGCTGATGGGGGTGCCCACCTTCAAGTTCAAGCTGTGGGCGTTCGCCATGGGCGCGGCGATCGGTGGCCTGGCCGGCGCGTTGTTCGCCGGCAAGCAGAACTTCGTCAGCTCGCAGAACTTCGAACTGCTCAACTCGATCATCATCCTGGCCGCGGTGATCCTCGGCGGCTCCGGCAACATCGTCGGCGCGATCGTCGGTGGCGGCCTGGTGGCGTACCTGATCGAACGCTTCCGGGGCATCGAGCTGTTCGGCGTCGAGCTCTACGAGTACCGGTTCCTGGTCTTCGGCCTGACTCTCGTCGTCATGATGATCTTCCGACCGCAGGGCCTGATCGCCAACCGGCGACGATCCGCCGAGTTCAAGGACCGCCGTAAGGAGGTGGCCGTCGGTGGCTGACACCGAAGCGACCGGGACCGGCCCGACCGCCGTGACCCGCGAACCCCTGCTCGAGGTCGACCACGTCACGCTGCGCTTCGGCGGTGTGGTCGCCCTGGACGACGTGGACTTCACCCTCTACAAGGGCGAGATCCTCGGCCTGATCGGTCCGAACGGGGCCGGCAAGACGACCTGCTTCAACGCGATGACCGGCATCTACCGGCCCACCGAGGGCGAGATCCGGTTCCGCGGTCAGCGGATCACCGGCAAGAAGCGTCACCAGATCACCAAGATGGGCATGGCCCGGACGTTCCAGAACATCCGGCTCTTTCCCGAGATGACCGCCCTGGAGAACGTCCAGGTCGGCGCGGACGCCCACCACAAGACCAGCGTCGTCTCGGCGATGCTGCGGCTGCCGAGGCACTGGCGCGAGGAACGTGACGGCCGGGAGAAGGCCCGCGACCTGCTGGACTTCGTCGGCATCGGGCACCGGATCGACGAAATGGCCCGCAACCTGTCGTACGGCGAACAGCGGCGGCTGGAGATCGCCCGGGCGCTGGCCACCAGCCCGGTGCTGCTCTGCCTCGACGAGCCGGCGGCCGGATTCAACCCGGCAGAGAAGGAGGAGCTGCTCCAACTGATCCGGCAGATCCGCGACCGGGGCGTCACCGTGCTGCTGATCGAGCACGACATGCGTCTGGTCATGGGGGTCACCGACCGGATCGTGGTGCTGGAGTTCGGAAAGAAGATCGCCGAAGGTCTGCCCGCCGAGGTGCGGGACGATCACCGGGTGATCGCCGCCTATCTGGGAGTGCCCGACGATGCTGCTTGAGATCGACGACGTCAGCCTGCTGTACGGGCGGATCCAGGCGCTGCACGGCATCAGCCTGACGGTGAACGAGGGCGAGATCGTCGCACTGATCGGTGCCAACGGTGCCGGCAAGTCCACCACCATGCGTGCGATTTCCGGCATCCGGCCGATCGCCGCCGGGCGGATTACCTTCGACGGCGAGGACATCTCCAAGCTCCGGGCCGACCTGCGGGTCCGGCGCGGACTGTGCCAGGCGCCTGAGGGCCGGGGGATCTTCCCCGGCATGACGGTGCTGGAGAACCTCGACATGGGGGCGTACACCCGGCGCGACCGCGCCGGTATCGCCGCCGACCTGGACCGGGTGCTGGGCCTGTTCCCCCGGCTGGCCGAGCGTCGCAGGCAGCACGGCGGCACGCTGTCCGGCGGCGAGCAGCAGATGCTCGCCGTGGGCCGCGCGCTGATGAGCCGACCGAAGCTGCTGCTGCTCGACGAGCCGTCGATGGGGCTCGCCCCGATGCTGATCCAGCAGATTTTCGACATCATCGTGGAAATCAACCAGCAGGGCACCACGGTCCTGCTGGTTGAGCAGAACGCCCAACAGGCGTTGTCCCGGGCGCACCGTGCGTACGTGCTGGAGACCGGTCGGATCGTCAAGTCCGGCACCGGCGCCGACCTGCTGCACGACCCGGCCGTCAAGGAGGCGTACCTCGGTGTCGCCTGACCCGGCACCGGTACGACCCGACCACCCCCTCGGAGGAAACGTGACCACCTCACATCACCGGATCCGGCGGGCCGCCGCCGGCATCGCCGGGGCGCTCGCTCTGCTGCTGGCCGTCGCCGGCTGCGGTGAGCAGGACAGCGTCGAACAGCCCGGCGGCGACGCGCCGAGCGCGTCGGCCGACGACGAGCTGGCCGCGCTCGTCCCCGACGAGATCAAGGCCGACGGCAAGATCCTGGTCGGCGTCGACGCGACCTACGCTCCGGCGGAGTTCCTCGACACCGACGGCAGCACCGTCATCGGGTTCGACGTCGACCTGTTCAACACCGTCGCGGGCAAGCTCGGTCTGACCACCGAGTACGTGCCCAGCCAGTTCGACGACATCATCCCCGGGGTGATGTCCGGCAAGTACGAGATCGGGGTCTCCTCGTTCACCATCAACGACGAGCGCAAGGCCCAGGTCGACATGGTGTCCTACTTCTCGGCCGGCACCCAGTGGGCGTCACGGGCCGGGGAACCGGTCGACCCGGACGCCGCCTGCGGCAAGCGGGTGGCGGTCCAGGCCGGCACCGTGCAGGTGGAGGACATCGAGGCCCGCTCGGCGGCGTGCGTCGACGCCGGCGACCCCGAGATCGTCATCGAACAGTTCCAGGGGCAGGACCAGGCGACCACCTCGGTGGTCTCCGGCAAGAACGACGCCATGCTGGCCGACTCGCCGGTCTGCGCGTACGCGGTCCAGCAGACCAACGGCGAACTGGAACTGTCCGGTGACATCTACGACTCGGCGCCGTACGGCTATGTGGTCGCCCAGGACCAGGCCGGGTTCGCTGACGCCCTGGCCGAAGCGCTCGACGCGATCATCGCCGACGGCGGCTACGAGCAGGCGCTGAGCAACTGGGGCGTCGAGGCGGGCGGAATCACCGACCCGGCCGTCAACCCCTGAGCCCCGGCTGCCGATGTCCGCGGACAACCCTTCCTCCCCGGACGGCGTGACGCCGTCCGGGGAGGCACTCCCATCCGGGCGGCCGGCGCCCGAGTCGGGTTCGCCGGAGCCGGCACGTGACCGACCCGAGGCGATCCGGGCGGTGCCGGTGCGCCGGCCGGGCCGCTGGTTGGCGGTCGGCGTGCTCGGCGTACTCGCCGCGATGTTCGTCCACCTGCTGGTCACCAACGACCGGTTCCAGTGGACGTTCATGGTCGACAACATGTTCCGGCCGCCGATCGTCGAAGGCGTGCGGACCACCATCACGATGACCCTGCTCGCGATGGTGATCGGCGTCGCGCTCGGGGTGCTGGTCGCGGTGATGCGCCTGTCCGGCAACCCGGTCCTGGCCGGCGTCGCCTGGCTCTACACCTGGTTCTTCCGGGCGGTACCCCGGGTGGTGCTGCTGGTGCTCTTCGGCAACCTCGGCATCCTCTGGGAGCGGCTGGAGTTCGGGCTGCCGTTCGACCGTCAACTCGGCGCGCTGTTCGGCATCACCGACTTCGAGGCCCGGATCTGGGGCTTCGACGCCCGTACCGCGATCAGTGGTTTCGTCGCCGGCCTGCTCGGGCTGGCGTTGTCCGAGGCCGCGTACATGGCGGAGATCGTCCGCGCCGGCATCGGCTCGGTCGACCCAGGCCAGGCCGAGGCGTGCGCCGCGCTCGGCATGAGTCAGGGTCTGACCCTGCGTCGGGTGGTGCTGCCCCAGGCGATGCGGGTGATCGTGCCGCCGACCGGAAACGAGACCATCGCGATGCTCAAGGACACCTCGCTGCTGGCCTTCGTACCGGTCACCAACGAGCTGTTCTTCCAACTGTCGGCGGTCGGCTCGCGGACCTTCCAGGTCTTCCCGATGCTGGTCGCCGCCTGCCTGTGGTATCTGGCGCTGACCAGCGTGCTGATGGTCGGCCAGTCCTTCGTCGAACGGCGGTTCTCCCGCGGCTTCGGCACCGTTGCTGCGAAGGGGACCTGATGACCACGCCGCCCGCCGGGTCGGACACCCTGATGGTGCACGCCGAGAACGTGCACAAGTCGTTCGGCCCGGTCGACGTGCTCACCGGGGTGGACCTGGCGGTCCGGCCCGGTGAGGTGTGCTGCGTGATCGGGCCGTCCGGCTCCGGCAAGTCGACCTTCCTACGCTGCATCAACCACCTGGAGAAGATCGACGCCGGGCGGATCCGGGTGGACGGGGAACTGGTCGGCTACCGGCAGCGGCGCGGCAGACTGCACGAGCTGCCCGCCCGGGAGGTGGCCGCGCAGCGCCAGCAGATCGGCATGGTGTTCCAGCGGTTCAACCTGTTCCCGCACATGACCGCGCTGGACAACGTGATGGAAGCGCCGCTGCGGGTCCGCCGCCAGCCCCGGCCGGCGGTCCGTGAGCTGGCGGCGGCGCTGCTCGACCGGGTGGGCCTGGCGGACCGGGCGGGCGCCTACCCGGGGCAGCTGTCCGGTGGGCAGCAGCAGCGGGTGGCCATCGCCCGCGCGCTGGCCATGCGGCCCAAGCTGATGCTGTTCGACGAGCCGACCAGCGCGCTGGACCCGGAACTCGTCGGTGAGGTGCTGGACGTGATGCGGGACCTGGCCCGGGACGGGATGACGATGATCGTGGTGACCCACGAGATCGGTTTCGCCCGGGAGGTCGGTGACTCGCTGGTCTTCATGGACGGCGGGGTGGTGGTCGAGTCGGGCGTACCCCGGCAGGTCCTGGCCGATCCGCGGCACGACCGGACCCGGGCCTTCCTCAGCAAGGTGCTGTGACCTCGCGCGAGGTGCGGTGACCTCGGGCCCGGCGCGAGGCCGCCGCGCCCGGCGCGAGCCGCCCGGCGCGGTGTCGTACCCCACGACTAGAGTCGCTTGACGTGACCGACGACGCGCCCCGCCTGCTGCTGCTCGACGGCCATTCGCTGGCCTACCGGGCGTTCTTCGCGCTGCCCGTGGAGAACTTCTCCACCAGCACCGGCCAGCCGACCAACGCGGTCTACGGCTTCACCTCGATGCTGATCAACGTGCTGCGCGACGAGCGGCCGACCCACATCGTGGTCGCCTTCGACGTGTCCCGCCGGTCGTTTCGCACCGAGCGGTACGCCGAGTACAAGGCCGGCCGTTCGGAGAGCCCCGCCGACTTCGCCGGCCAGGTCAGCCTGGTGCAGGAGGTCCTGGCCGCGCTGCGCATCCCGTACGTCACCAAGGACAACTACGAGGCCGACGACGTCATCGCCACCCTGGCCAGCCAGGGGCGCGACGCCGGCATGCAGGTGCTGATCTGCACCGGCGACCGGGACGCCTTCCAGCTGGTCGACGACCGGACCACCGTGCTCTACCCGCGTAAGGGTGTGTCGGACCTGGCCCGGATGGATCCGTCGGCGGTCACCGCCCGCTACGGCGTCGGGCCGGGCCACTACCGCGACCTGGCCGCGCTGGTCGGCGAGTCCAGCGACAACCTTCCCGGGGTGCCCGGCGTCGGTCCGAAGACCGCCGCCAAGTGGATCAGCCAGTACGGCGGCCTGGACGGGGTGATCGCCCAGGCCGACAAGATCAAGGGCAAGGCGGGGGAGAGCCTGCGGGAGCGGCTCGCCGACGTGATCCGCAACTACGAGCTCAACTGTCTGGTGGCTGATCTGGATCTACCGCTCACCCCGGCCGACTCTCGGTGGACCGGGTGGGACCGGGAAGCCGTCCACCAGGTCTTCGACACCCTGCAGTTCCGGATCCTGCGGGACCGGCTCTACCAGTACCTCGACGCCGTCGAGCCGGAGGCCGAAGCCGGCTTCGACCTGGCCGGCGAGGTGCTCGGCGCCGGGGCGGTCGCCCCCTGGCTGGCCGCGCACGCTCCGGCCGGGGCCAGCGTCGGCGTCGCGGTCGCCGGCAGCTTCGGCCGGGGCACCGGCGCCCTGACCGCGATCGCGGTGGCCACCGCCGCCGGGGCCGCCGGTTGGTTCGACCCGGCCGCGCTGGACCCGGCCGACGAGGCGGCGGTCGCCGGCTGGCTCGCCGACGACGGTCGGCGCAAGGTGCTGCACGACAGCAAACCGGCCCGGCTGGCGTTCGCCGCGCACGGTTGGTCGCTGGACGGCATCGACCGGGACACCGCGCTCGCCGCCTACCTGGCCCGGCCGGACCAGCGTTCCTACGACCTGGTCGACCTGGCGCTGCGCTACCTGCACCGGGAGCTGCGGGTCGACGCCCCGGACGACGGCCAGCTGACCCTCGACGGGCTCGGCCCGCAGAGCGAGGTCGAGCAGAACCTGATGCTGCGTGCCCGGGCCACCCTCGACCTGGCGGCGGCGATCGACGCCGAGCTGGCCCGCGACGGGGACGCCTCGACCCGGCTGCTCGCCGACGTCGAGCTGCCGCTGGTCGAGGTCCTCGCCGGCATGGAGCAGGCCGGCATCGGCGCCGACACCGAGTACCTGACCGAGCTGGAGGCGCAGTTCGCCGCCGAGGTCAAGGCCGCCGCCCAGGCCGCGTACGGGGTGATCGGCCGTGAGTTCAACCTCGGCTCGCCCAAGCAGCTGCAGGAGATCCTCTTCACCGACCTGGGGCTGCCCAAGACGAAGAAGATCAAGACCGGTTACACCACCGACGCCGACGCGCTGCAGTGGTTGTTCGCCCAGACCGAGCATCCGCTGCTGGCCCACCTGCTGCGCCACCGCGACGTGGCCCGGCTCAAGTCGACGGTCGACGGGCTGCTCAAGTCGATCTCCGACGACGGCCGGATCCACACCACCTTCAACCAGACGGTGGCCGCCACCGGCCGGCTCTCCTCCACCGACCCCAACCTGCAGAACATCCCGATCCGCACCGAGGAGGGCCGCCGGATCCGGCGGGCGTTCGTGGTCGGGGCCGGCTACGAGTCGTTGCTGACCGCCGACTACAGCCAGATCGAGATGCGGATCATGGCGCACCTGTCCGGCGACGAGGCGCTGATCGACGCGTTCAACTCCGGCGAGGACTTCCACGCCGTCACCGCGGCGTCGGTGTTCCAGGTGCCGCTGGAGTCGGTCGACGCCGAGCAGCGCCGGCGGATCAAGGCGATGAACTACGGGCTGGCGTACGGGCTGAGCGCCTTCGGCCTGTCCCAGCAGCTCGGCATCGCCACCGACGAGGCGAAGGCGCTGATGGAGGAGTACTTCCGCCGGTTCGGTGGGGTCCGTGACTACCTGCAGGCGCTGGTCGGCCAGGCCCGCCAGGACGGCTACACCTCCACCATCCTCGGCCGCCGTCGTTACCTGCCGGATCTGGTCAGCGACAACCGGCAGCGCCGGGAGATGGCCGAGCGGATGGCGCTCAACGCCCCGATCCAGGGCTCCGCCGCCGACCTGATCAAGGTGGCGATGCTGCACGTCGACACCGCACTGCGCACCTCGTCGCTGCGGTCGCGGATGCTGCTGCAGGTGCACGACGAGCTGGTCTTCGAGGTGGCGCCGGGGGAGCGGGCCGAGCTGGAGAGCCTGGTCCGCCGCGAGATGGGCGGCGCCCACCCGCTGTCGGTGCCGCTGGAGGTCTCCGTCGGGGTCGGCACCGACTGGCACACCGCCGGGCACTGACCTGCCGCCGGTCACGCCTTCAGCGGGTCGTGCCCCCAGTTCATCAGCGAGTGCCGCCACCGGGTGTCGCTGACGTCGCCGGACGGACGCTGGGCCAGGTGCCGGTGCACGTACCCGACCACCTTGCGCATGTGCGCGTAGTCGTCGTCGGACAATGCCTCCCGCTTGGTCCGCAGCAGGTCGACGATCCGGCGGCCGGAGGCGTGCCCCACCGACTCGCCGCCGTCGTGGTGCTGCCCGGCGGCGGTCGACTCCGGGGTACGCAGCCACTTCTCCAGCTCACCCGGGCTCATGTTGACCGCTTCGACGAACGCCCGGTACGCCGCCGCGCCGTCGGACGCGTCGGTCCGGGTCGGGCGGTGCCCGGCGGTGCGGGTGCGGTCACTCGGCACGGCGCAACGCCTCCGGCTTGTGCACCGCGTCGCGGCCGGACTTGTCGCTGCGGACCCGGTACTGCGGGTGCTCCTGGTCGGCGACCACCGTACGGCCGGCTGCCTCCCGCCGGGTGGTGATCTCCTCTTCGACGGTGCCCGGCACGGTCACCCCGTGGCTGCGCCAGTTGACCCGGTCACCGGGTCGGGGATGCTCAACCGGTCGGCCGGGCCGCTGGTCGGGCCGGTCGCCCTCGCGGGGGCGTTTGTTCCTCGCCATGGCGGCCGGGTACCCGCCGGCCGGGCCGGCAATCCCGCCGGCGCAAGGTCTACGGGGTGATCTCGGAGATCGGCAGCTTCACCGGGAACGGGGCGTCGAGTTCAAGCAGGTCGGCGGACTCGGCGACGAGGGCGTACTCCCGCTCGCCGCTGGCGCCCGGCCGGTCGCCGAGCTGGTAGACGTAGATCCGCACCGGATCCTGCTCGACCCGCCAGTAGTGGCCGATGCCGACGGCGGCGTACCCGGCGGGCCGGTGGAACCGGTCCCGGCGGCGGGTGGCCGGGGAGACCACCTCGACGACCAGCAGCACCTCGTCGGGGGTCAGGTAGTGCCGGTCGCGGCTGCCTTCGGCGCGGTGCAGCAGCACGTCGGGCTCGTAGGTGTTGCGTGGCCCGACGGCGACCCCGACCGCCTGGGTGGCCCGGTAGCCGTCCGGCGCGTGCCGGCGCAGCCAGGCGCAGAGCAGGGACGAGATGTCCTGGTGGTCGAGAGTGGGGGAGGGAACCACGGTGAGGACTCCGTCGAGGAGTTCGACGCGGGGGGCGTCGGCGGGCAGGGCGAGGACGTCTTCGATGCTGTAGTCAGCCAGCTGCTGCCGGACCGGGTCCGGCTGCCACGGTGCGGTCCGCGCCCCGCCGGACGCTGCGGCAGGATGGATCGGCTCGGCGCTCACCCGGTCAGCGTACGGTCGTCGGGGTGCTGGCGAGGGCCGGCGACCGGTGCGGCGCGGTGCGCGACGGCCGTCTCAGCCGGTCGTTGGCGGCCGGTCCGCGACGAAGATCGCGGTGCCGGGGAAGAGCCGCCCGCGCAGCGGACTCCACTGCCCCCAGATCTGCTCGTGCCCGTCCGGCCACGGCGGTTCGACGACGTCGAGCAGCCGGAACCCGGCGGCGACGAGTTCGCGGACCCGGTCGCCGAGCGTACGGTGCTGCTCGACGTAGCTGGGGGTGCCGTCGTCGTCGGTCTCCACGTACGGCCGCCGGTCGAAGTAGGAGTGCACCGCGACCAGGCCGCGCTCGCCAGGGTCGTCGAGGAAGATCCAGCGCATCGGGTGGGTGACGGCGAGGACCCAGCGCCCGCCGGGGCGCAGCACCCGGTGCACCTCGCGCATCACGGCCGCCGAGTCGGCGACGAACGGCACCGCGCCGAACGCGGTCCAGACGGTGTCGAACGCGGCGTCGACGAACGGCAGCGTCAGCGCGTCGGCCTGCACCAGCGGCACCCGTACGCCGGTGCGGTCGGCGCCGGCGACGGCCTGGCGCAGCATGCCCGCCGACAGGTCCAGCGCGACGGCGCGGGCACCCTGTCCGGCGAGCCACCGGCTGCCGGCGGCCGCCCCGCAGCCCAGTTCGAGCACCCGCCGCCCGGCGACGTCACCGAGCAGCCCGGCGTCGGCCTCCCGCAGCCCTTCCGGGCACCAGCGCAGGTCGGCGTCGCCGAGGAACGCGCCGTGCTCGGCCTGGTAGTCGTCGGCGTCGGCGTCCCACCAGCGTCGGTTGGCCTGCCGGGCCTGCTGGTCGGTGACCTCGTGCCTGGTCACTCTGGGTTGGTCGGAATCCGGGAGGAGGTCGGAATCCGGCCCGCCGTCGGGTCCGCCGCCGGGCGTGGGTGTCGCGGTGGTCACGGCGCAGACGGTACGGGTAGCGTCGCGTGGGAGCGTTACCGGCTCGGCGTGCTACGCTTGACGGCCCGCGAAACGGGTGTGATCTCGGTCACAGCGAGTCCCCGAAAGCGCGGGAATCCCCGCCTGTGGGTCCGATTTTTCCCAACCACCGACATGTGCGCCCGGATAGCTCCCGGGAGGGCTTGCACGCTGTGGTAATGCAACCGGTAGGCTAGACGATGCGCTCGCGGATCGTGTGCCTCGGCAGGGAGCAGGTCCGCGGTCGGCGGTTACATCCGATGATGGCAGCGGCGGTCGATGATCCCCTCGGTCACGGTCGGTGACGAAGACGTCATCGTCGCGGTGTGCCCGCCGGCGGATCCGTGAGCCACGCCAGGTCACCGCAACGACAAGCCAGCAGTGACACCCATCCGATCCGGAGCAACCGCCCACATGACGAGCAGCATCGAGGCCACCTCGAGCGCCCCCAAGGTCACCGTCGACGACCTCGGCACCGAGGAAGCCTTCCTCGCGGCGATCGACGAGACCATCAAGTACTTCAACGACGGCGACATCGTGGAAGGTACCGTCGTCAAGGTCGACCGGGACGAGGTCCTGCTCGACATCGGCTACAAGACCGAGGGCGTCATCCCCTCGCGCGAGTTGTCGATCAAGCACGACGTGGACCCAGCCGACGTTGTCTCGGTGGGCGACCACATCGAAGCCCTTGTCCTGCAGAAGGAGGACAAGGAAGGCCGGCTGATCCTGTCGAAGAAGCGCGCCCAGTACGAGCGCGCGTGGGGCACGATCGAGAAGATCAAGGACGAGGACGGGGTCGTCCGTGGCTCGGTCATCGAGGTGGTCAAGGGCGGTCTGATCCTGGACATCGGGCTGCGTGGCTTCCTGCCCGCGTCGCTGGTGGAGATGCGCCGGGTCCGTGACCTGCAGCCGTACGTCGGCCGGGAGCTCGAGGCCAAGATCATCGAGCTGGACAAGAACCGCAACAACGTGGTCCTGTCCCGCCGGGCCTGGCTGGAGCAGACGCAGTCCGAGGTGCGCACCGAGTTCCTCAACAAGCTGCAGAAGGGGCAGGTCCGCAAGGGCGTCGTCTCCTCGATCGTCAACTTCGGCGCCTTCGTCGACCTCGGCGGGGTGGACGGTCTGGTGCACGTCTCCGAGCTGTCCTGGAAGCACATCGACCACCCGTCCGAGGTGGTCGAGGTCGGCCAGGAGGTCGAGGTCGAGGTGCTCGACGTCGACCTGGACCGCGAGCGGGTCTCGCTGTCGCTGAAGGCCACCCAGGAAGACCCGTGGCGTCAGTTCGCCCGGACCCACGCGATCCAGCAGATCGTGCCCGGCAAGGTGACCAAGCTGGTGCCGTTCGGTGCGTTCGTCCGCGTCGACGACGGCATCGAGGGCCTGGTGCACATCTCCGAGCTCGCCGAGCGGCACGTCGAGATCCCCGAGCAGGTCGTCCAGGTCGGCTCCGACGTCATGGTCAAGGTCATCGATATCGACCTGGAGCGTCGCCGGATCTCGCTGTCGCTCAAGCAGGCCAACGAGGGCTTCGTCGAGGGCGAGGAGCACTTCGACCCGACGCTGTACGGCATGGCCGCCACGTACGACAACGAGGGCAACTACATCTACCCCGAAGGCTTCGACCCGGAGACCGGGGAGTGGCTGGAAGGCTTCGACAAGCAGCGGGAGACCTGGGAGCAGCAGTACGCCGAGGCCCGCAACCGCTGGGAAGCGCACACCCGGCAGGTGCAGACCGCCCGGGCCGCCGACGCGGACGCCGCCGCCAACCCGGCTCCGCCGGTCGCCGCCCCCGCGGGCGGTGGCGGTGGCGGCGGTGGTGGGGCCACCTCCAGCTCGACTCCGTCGCGGGCCAGCGAGGAGCCGGCCGGCACCCTCGCCACCGACGAGGCGCTCGCCGCGCTGCGGGAGAAGCTGGCCGGTGGCAAGAGCTGAGGCATAGCAACACCGGTTGACACAGACAGCGGTCCCGCCGGGCATTACGCCCGGCGGGACCGCTGTCTGTCGTGGCGCACCGCTGTCTGCCGCGCCCACTGTGCGGCCCCGCCCCTGTGGGACCACCCACTGACCCGATCCGGCGGACACGAGCCCCGGCGGACCGGCCGGGCAGCCGATCCGGTTCACTGGGCGACATGCTGAGGGTAGGTCTCACCGGCGGCATCGGCGCCGGCAAGAGCGCCGTCGCCAACCGGCTCGCCACACACGGCGCGGTGATCGTCGACGCCGACCGGCTGGCCCGGGAGGTGGTGGCGCCCGGCACCGACGGGCTGGCCCGGGTCGTCGCGGCCTTCGGGCCGGACGTCGTCGCCGACGACGGTGCCCTGGACCGGCCCGCCCTGGGCGCCCGGGTCTTCGCCGACCCGGCCGCGCGGCGCCGGCTGGAGGAGATCGTGCACCCGCTGGTCCGGGCCCGGACCGCCGAGCTGACCGCCGCCGCCCCGCCCGACGCGGTCGTGATCAACGACGTACCGCTGCTGGTGGAGACCGGGCTGGCCGCCACGTACCACCTGGTGGTCGTGGTGTCCGCGGCCGAGCAGCTGCGCGTCGAACGGCTGACCCGCGACCGGGGGATGGCACCCGACGACGCGCGGGCCCGGATCCGCGCCCAGGCCGACGACGCGCAACGCCGGGCCGCCGCTGACGTCCTGCTGGCCAACGACGGTAGTCGCGACGACCTCACCGTCACCGTCGACCGGCTCTGGCGGGACCGGCTGGTGCCCTACGAGGCGAACCTGCGGGCCGGCCGGACCGCGCCGCGCCCGCCGCGGGCGGTCCTCGCCGAACCCGACCCGACCTGGCCGGAGCAGTTCGACCGGCTGGCCGCCCGGATACGGCGGGCGGTCGGCGTCGGACAGCGGGTCGACCACATCGGCTCCACCTCGGTGCCCGGTCTGCCGGCCAAGGACGTCATCGACATTCAGCTCACCGTCGAGTCGCTGGACGACGCGGACCGGTGCGCCGCCGCCCTCGCCGCAGCCGGGTTCCCCCGGTTCCCCGGCGGACGGTGGGACAACCCGAAACCTGACCCGGCCACCGGCCGGCCGGGCGAACACTGGCCGAAGCGGCTGCACGGCAACGCCGACCCGGGCCGACCGGTCAACCTGCACGTGCGGGTCGGCGGCTCACCTGGCTGGCGCTACGCGCTGGCGTTCCGGGACCTGCTGCGCGCCGATGCGGGCGTGCGGGCCGACTACCTGGCCGTCAAGCGGCGGATCGCGGCGACCGCGCCGACCACCCGGGAGTACGCCGGAGCCAAGGAGCCGTGGTTCGACCAGGTCTGGCCACGCCTGCTGCGGTGGATCGAGGAGACCGGCTGGCAGCCGTGACGACGGACCAGCCAGCGCGGGATGAGTAGGTGGGGCGCTCGCGGCGGCCGGGTCACGCGGGGCGTGACAACTTCGGGTGCGCTCACCGGCTGGCGCCAGGGCAGCTACCCGAACACCCGGACCCGTGGCGCGCCGCGATGGGCGCTGCCGGTGGTCCGCGCGGCCGCCGCGAGCGGCCTACCCTGTCACGGTATCGCGGGTGAGGCAACCCACACAATGACAATATCGATGCCGATCCGCGACCGGCGGCACTCTGTCGGACCCACGGCGTAGGTTGGGGCCATGGCGCTCGACATCCCGCGACTGGACGGCCGCTTCCAGGTCGTCAGCGACTACTCGCCGGCCGGCGACCAGCCGGCAGCCATCGACGAGCTTGAGCGCCGGGTGCGTCGTGGCGACCGACATTCGGTGCTGCTCGGCGCGACCGGCACCGGCAAGAGCGCCACCACCGCCTGGCTGGTCGAGCGGCTGCAGCGGCCCACCCTGGTGATGGCCCCCAACAAGACGCTCTGCGCCCAGCTGGCCAAGGAGTTCCGCGAGCTGATGCCGCACAACGCGGTGGAGTACTTCGTCTCCTACTACGACTACTACCAGCCCGAGGCGTACATCCCACAGACCGACACCTACATCGAGAAGGACTCCTCGATCAACGAGGAGGTGGAGCGGCTGCGCCACTCGGCGACCATGTCGCTGCTGACCCGCCGCGACGTGATCGTGGTCGCCACCGTCTCGGCGATCTACGGCCTGGGCACCCCGCAGGAGTATCTCGAGCGCGCGGTCAAGGTGACCGCCGGCGCCGAGCAGGACCGCGACTCGCTGCTGCGCCGCCTGGTCGACATCCAGTACGCCCGCAACGACCTGTCGTTCAGCCGGGGCACCTTCCGGGTCCGCGGCGACACCCTGGAGATCATTCCGGCGTACGAGGAGCTGGCGGTCCGGATCGAGTTCTTCGGTGACGAGATCGAGCGGCTCTACTACCTGCACCCGTTGACCGGTGACGTGGTGCGCGAGGTCGACCAGCTGCTGATCTTCCCGGCCACGCACTACGCCGCCGGGCCGGCGCGGATGGAGCGGGCGATCCGCGACATCGAGGCCGAGCTGACCGACCGGCTCGCCGAGCTGGACCGGCAGGGCAAGCTCCTCGAGGCGCAGCGGCTGCGGATGCGCACCACGTACGACATCGAGATGATGCGTCAGGTCGGCTTCTGCTCCGGCATCGAGAACTACTCGATGCACATCGACGGCCGCGACTACGGCAGTCCGCCGCACACCCTGCTGGACTACTTCCCGGACGACTTCGTCACCGTCGTCGACGAGTCGCACGTGACGATCCCGCAGATCGGCGGCATGTTCGAGGGCGACGCCTCCCGCAAACGGATGCTGATCGACCACGGGTTCCGGCTGCCCAGCGCCGCCGACAACCGGCCGCTGCGCTTCGACGAGTTCCTGGAGCGGGTCGGCCAGATGGTGTTCCTGTCGGCCACCCCCGGGCCGTGGGAGCTGGAGCAGGCGGCCGGTGAGTTCGTCGAGCAGGTGATCCGCCCCACCGGCCTGGTCGACCCGCAGGTCAAGGTCAAGCCGACCAAGGGCCAGATCGACGACCTTATGCACGAGATCCGGCTGCGCACCGACCGCGACGAGCGGGTGCTGGTCACCACGCTGACCAAGAAGATGGCCGAGGACCTCACCGACTACCTGCTGGAGCACGGCATCCGGGTGCGCTACCTGCACTCCGAGGTCGACACGTTGCGCCGGGTCGAGCTGCTGCGCGAGCTGCGCAAGGGCGACTACGACGTACTGGTCGGCATCAACCTGCTCCGCGAAGGCCTGGACCTGCCCGAGGTGTCCCTGGTGGCGATCCTTGACGCCGACAAGGAGGGCTTCCTGCGCAGCGGCCGGTCGTTGATCCAGACCATCGGCCGGGCCGCCCGTAACGTCTCCGGCGAGGTCCACATGTACGCCGACAAGATGACCCCGTCGATGGCGGACGCGATCGACGAGACGAACCGGCGTCGGGCCAAGCAGGTGGCGTACAACGAGGCCAACGGCATCTCGCCGGAGCCGCTGCGCAAGAAGATCCACGACATCCTCGACGACATCTACCGGGAGGCCGACGACACCGACGGCGCGCTCGCCGGTCGGTCGGTCGGCGGCTCCGGACGGCAGATGTCGCGCGGCAAGGGCCCGGTGCCGGAGACCCGCAGCAAGGGCCGGGGCACCGCCACCCCGTCGAGTGCCGGGATGGCCCGCGCCGACCTGGCTCAGCTGATCCAGGAGCTCAACGACCAGATGCTGAACGCCGCCCGCGAGCTGCAGTTCGAGCTGGCCGCCCGGATCCGCGACGAGATCTCCGAGCTGAAGAAGGAGCTGCGGGCGATGGACGTCGCCGGCGTCAGCTGAGCCGTCCGGGGTAGAGCTGGGCCAGCTCGGCACCGGGGCGCTGGCTGGCCCGCCACAGTAGCCCCCACGTGTCGTCGAGTCCTGCCTCGTCGTCGCCTTGTCTGTCGGGCGCGGTCTGGCCGGGCTGTGGTGTCGGTTGGGCAGGCGTGGCAGGCCAGCCCGGCTCGCCGGGGCGGACCAGCTCCAGCTCACCCCATTGCAGGTAGAACGTCCAGGCGTCCTCGACGGTGCGGAAGATGCCGACTTCGCGGATCTCCCGCTGCGGGTGCCGGAAGTAGACCAGTGCCTCGTCGGCGTACTCCAGACCCCACCCGACGGCTGGAAACTCAGGCGCCCCGTCCACCGGGTCGACCGGCTCGATCAGCAGGAACTGCACCGGAACCGAAGCGTCGCTCACTGTTCCTCCAAGTTGTATCTCGTGGGAATCCCATGCTTCGCCGCAACTGGTGGATATTCAAGTCTTGAAATCTCGCTACGTTCTGCTTACCCTCGGTCGCGAACGGAGGGAGCCGAAAGTGGCGATGCCTGCAAGTCCCACGATCAGGCGGCAGCGGCTTGGCGGCGAGCTGCGTCGGCTCCGCCGCGCGGCCGCAATGACTTTGGAGCAGGTCTGCGACCAGCTCGGCTGGGCGTCGACATCGAAGCTGTCCCGGCTCGAACTGGGCCAGAGCAGACCAGACCTGGCCGACATTCTGGACCTGCTCGACGTCTACCACGTCGTGCCGGCCGAGCGGGAGAAGCTGGTCATCATCGCCCGCGACGCCGCCGCCACCCGTGGCTGGTGGAAGGCGCTCGGCTCGATGGGTCAGCGCCAGCGTGGCTACACCGAGCTCGAAGCCAGCGCTGCCACGATCTTCGAGTACCAGCAACTGCTGGTGCCTGGGCTGCTGCAGACCCCGGAGTACGCCCGGCTGAGGGTCCGCTCCGGTCGCGACGTCTACGGTGACCTCGACATCAACGCTGACACCTTGGCGCGTACCGCCCGACAGGAAGTGCTGCGTCGCGAACATCCGCCGCACTACGAGGCGGTCATCGACGAGAGTGCGCTGCTGCGGGCCAGCGTGCCACCCGAGACCCGGCGCGGCCAGCTGCGCCACCTGACCGCGCTCAGCGAGCTGGACAACGTCACCATCCAGGTGCTGCCGCTCGAAGCGGTCGTGCACGATTCGTTCATGCCGCACACCAGCTTCTCGCTCTACTCGTTCCCCGACCCGGCCGATCCCCGCACCGTGGTGCTGGAGACGTTGACCAGCGACATTCACCTCACCGACGACGAGGACGTGATGCTGTACGCCCGGATCGGTCGCTGGCTTCAGCAGGCGGCGCTGCCGGCCGATGAAAGCCGGGATCTGCTGGCTAAGCTGGTGGCAGAGAGTTGATTGAATCGCCTGCCGAAAGGGGGTGCGGCATGCAGTCGACCCCAACCGAGTCGCTGTGTTGGCGCAAGAGCAGCCGCAGCAACGCGAACGGGAACTGCGTCGAGGTCGCGCCGGCCGGCGGGGTGGTGGCGGTCCGCGACTCCACCGACCCGACCGGTCCACGGCTGGCCTTCCCCGCCACCGCGTGGCGTTCCTTCGTGGACGGCCTGCGCGCCTGACCGAACAGCTTCGGTGCCTTGCGATCGTCAGTGACGAAGTTTGGATCAGCATGTCTTGAGGTCTGCCCAACGGGCTGCGTGACGGTCCGTGAGCGCTGCTACGCGGAGGCTCTCAGCGGATCGAGGGCGGCTAGGACGAGGTCGAGGCCGAAGATGAACTCCTCGGCCGGGTCGTAGCCGGCCGCGACGAGCGCAGCGGCGGACTCGTTGAGGTAGGGGAACTCGTCGGCAGGAAGCTGGGGCAGGTAGACGTCCTCGGCCATGTCCGCGAACTTGTCGGCGGTGTCGAACGGCAGGCTGGCTTCCTGCAGGGCGAACCCGTAGACGTAGACGTCGAGCAACCAGTTGGCGTGCGTCGCCATCAGAACCGAGAAGCCGGCCCTGCGCAGGCAGGCGGTGACCGCCTCGCGGTGGCGCAGGTGCGCGGGCCCCGGCGACGTCCGTGACTCCATCAGGCCGATCGCCCACGGGTGGCGTGCGAGAACCTGGCGGGCGGACACCGACCGCCGTCGCATCGCAGACTGCCAGTCGGTCCCCTCGGGCGGGAGCTCGATCTCCTCGAACACGACATCAATCATGGCGTCCAGCAACTCGTCCTTGCTCGCCACGTAGTAGTAGAGCGACATCGCGCCCGCGTCGAGCGCGCTAGCCAGCCGGCGCATGCTCAGCCCGTTGACCCCCTCGCGGTCAGCGATCCGGATCGCCTCGGCCACCACCCGCTGCTTGCTCAGCCCCGCGTCTGACGCGACCTGGCGTTGCTTCCTCACAGACCCGGGCCTCCTCGCTCCCTCGAACGGCTTGACGATCGTACAGCGTACGGCGATAGTACAGTGTACGAATCCTGGTACGGTGTACGACGTACGGTGTACGAGCCGGCCGCACCTCGAACGCGCTCGACAATCCGCCGGCCATCCGACCGTGATGAAGGAGTAAGAGATGAGATCCCCGGAGGACACCGCCACCACGCCAGCCCGCAGTTTGTTCGTTCGAGGGGGCCGGCTCGTCGGTGCAGCGGCGATCGTGTTCGCGGTGTTGGTGGTGATCGAGAACGTGTTGTTTGGTGACGGGCGCGCTGCCCTACGGCGCTCCGATCGAGGACGTGCTGGCCTACTACGCGGCCAACCGTGACGCGGTCGCGATCGTGTCCGGTCTTGTAGCCGTGTACCTGCCGCTGCTGCTCGTGTTCGTGACGGGCCTGCGTGGCCTCGTGGAGCGGCGGGGCAGAGCAGGCACCGACTGGGCGCGCCTCGCCGTGGCCGCTGGCGCGACGCTGTCGGCAATCTTCGTGCTTGTCAACGTCCTGCAGATCGGGCTCGTGCTCTCCGCCAGCGGGCTCGCCGAGCCGACGCCCGCGTTCGGGCTCGTCTGGCAGATGCACGCGGCGGCGTTCGCGCTGGCGCTGCCGATGCTCGGCGCCACCTGCATCGGCTCGGCCCTCGCCGCGCACGCGAGCGGGCTGGCTCCGGCTTGGCAGCGCCTGCTGGGCATGGTGGGCGGGAGCCTGCTGCTTGCTGCGGGGCTGGGCAACCTCGCGATCGCCGACGGCTCGCCGCTGATCTTCGTCGGACTCCTAGGGTTCGTCGCCTGGCTCGTCTGGCTGCTCGCGACCGGCGTGCGCCTCGTCCGGTCGTGACCGAGATGAGGGCTGTGCCGAGGTCGCGCACGCGCACGAGGACCCCCGTGGAGGGCTGCCCGGGGACGGCAGCGACCGCCTCGATCTCGACCACCCGTGCGTATGCACGCCCAAACCTGCCACCACTGCGGCGGAGGGGCCGCTCCTCTCGAAGGAAGAACCGATGACCATCCGAACGAAAACCCCGAACCAGCTCGACAACCTACCGATCCCGGTGCAGGCCAAGCTCGCCGCCGCATGGACCAGCTGCATGTTCCTCTACATCTACGTCGACTACTTCCACCTCTACAAGCCCGGCGTCATCGACGGAATCCGGGGTGGCGTCATCTTCGAGTTCGAGATCAGTCCGACGTTGTTGACCATTTTCCTCGCGTCCGTGGCGATCCCGGCCCTGATGGTGATTCTCTCCATGACGCTGCCCGCCCGGGCGAACCGCGCCACGAACCTCGTCACCGCATCGCTCTACATCCCCCTCACGGTGTTCAACGCGGCAGGGGAGTCCTGGGACTGGGCCTTCTTCTACGGCCTCTCGATCGGACTCGAGGTGCTGCTTCTGGCCTTCATCCTGGGCTCCGCCTGGACATGGCCTCGAACCTCCGCCGTCCCAGCGGGTCCCGCGACGACCGACCTTCGGCAGTAGGTATCCGGGGAACCTCCGGCACGGCACCACCAACCTGTTCGCCGCGCTCAACCTCGCCACCGGCGAGGTCATCGCCGAGTGCCGGCCCTCGCGCGACGGCGGCCTTCCAGGGCCCGCGCGGCGGCGGCTTCCTGCCGCACGATCGCGAGCTCGGCCTCCATCGCCGAGATTCGCCGCTCCAGGTCCTCCAGGCTGATGACGTCGATTCTCCCAGAGCCAGCGAGCCTGCACACCCATCACTGCGGGCCAGGGCCCGCCCTACCCGGGCCTGGGGTGTCGACCGGGCAGTCGAACCGTATCCCTGGCACTGGACGGACTGTGCGCTGCACAGTACTGTGTGGCACATGGTTGGCGACAGGCTGGAGCTTGAGCTGCGCCGGGGCGTTGTCGTCCTGGCGGTGCTGTCACAGCTGGGCGAGTTCCGCTACGGCTACGAGCTGCGCCAGTCGCTGTCCGACAACGGCCTCCCGATCGAGGAGGGAACGCTCTACCCGCTGCTGCGGCGGCTGGAGAGCCAGGGCGTCCTGGTCAGCGAGTGGCGGACCGAAGGGCAGCCACGCCGCTACTACCGCCGCAGCCCCGCCGGCGAAGAGCTGTACGACCGGCTCAGGGACTCGTGGCATGGGATGAACGAGGCCATGGGCCAGCTGCTGAAAGGTGACAGGTAAGTGCTGACCACCGAGGAACTGATCGATGCGTACGTCGCCGACGTGGCGCGGTTGCTACCCCGCCGGCAGCGTAGGGACGTGGCTCTCGAACTGACGACGTTGTTGCGCGACGAACTGGCCGACAGCGACGATCCGGTGGCCCGGCTGCGGGCCTTCGGCCGCCCCGCCGAGGTGGCCGCCCGGTACGGGCAGCCGCCGATCGCCGTCGACCCGGCCGACACCCGCCGCTTCGTCCGGCTCAGCGTCGCCGGTGTGCTGGTGATCTGGCTGCTCGGCGTGGCCGCCGCGACCGACGCGGTCGACTGGTACTGGACGTACGGGCTACCGGCGTTCTGGTGGCCCGGGTTCCTCGTCGTGGGATTCGGCCTCGCCGGCTGGGCGCGACGTCGGTGGCCGGACCGCTTCGCCTGGCGGCCGCGCAGGTCGGCCGCCGGCTTCGTCAACCGGTCCGGCCGGATCGCCGCCTTCGCCTTCTACGTCGCCGGTACGGTCGTGCTGGTCAACGCGGCCTGGCTGCTGGATCAGCTCGGGGCCGCGCCGCAGGCCGTGCAGGCCCTCACCTTCGACCGTGAGTTCGCCCAGCTCCGTGGCCCACTCGTGCTCGCCCTGCTGATCGCCACACTGGTGCACCACCTCCTGGTCACCATCCACGGCCGGTGGCGGCCGGTGACCCGTACCGTCGGGATGCTCCTCGGACTGGCCATCTGCGCCGCGCTGACCTGGGTGCTGTTCGCCGGTCCGGTCTACCTGAGCCCCGAAGCCGACCGTACCGCCAAGTTCTGGGTCGCCGTCATCGTCGCGGTGAGCCTCGTCGACCTGCTGATCGAGGCCGGGCGTCTGCTCCAGCAGCGCGCCGCCGGCCCGCTGGCACCGCCGCTGGGCGCACTCTGACGAGCCGCCCCGCCTGGCGTCAGAAGAGTAGGAAACCAGGAGCCTTCAGCGTCCTCGGCGCGTGTAGGCGCGCAACGACAGCGGGACGAAGATCACCAACAGTACGGCCGACCAGAGCAGGACGGCGGTCACCGGATGCGCGAGTGGCCAGGCTACGTTTCCCGAGGGGGCGCCCGGATTGCCGAACAGCTCCCGGGAGGCGGCGGTGAGCGCGCTCACCGGGTTCCAGTCCGCCAGGAAGCGCAACCAGCCCGGCATGCCGTCGGTCGGGACGAACGCGTTGGACAGCATCGTGAACGGCAGGCCGAGCGGCACCATCGCGTCGGCGACCTGGTCGTTCTTGACCGCCAGGCCCACATAGACGCCCACCCAGCTCAGCGCGTACCGCAGCACGATCATCAACAGGAACGCCTGAATCGTGGGGATCAGGCCACGGTGGGGCTGCCAGCCCACCAGCAGTCCCGCACCCACCATGATGGTCAGCATCAACAGGCCGGTCAGCAGGTCGGTGCCGGTCTGCCCGAACGGCACCGCCAAGCGCGCCATCGGCATGGAGCGGAATCGGTCCATCACGCCGCGAGTGGCGTCGCTGGCCGTCCGCGTCATGACCCCCAACCATGCGGAGAAGGTCACCATCGCGAACAGGCCGGGCATGAGGTACTCGCGGTAGTCACCGCCACCCGGCACCTGGATCGCGCTGCCGAGGACGTAGCCGAACAGCACCACCATGACGGCGGGGAAGACCAGCGCGGCGATGATCTGCCCGGGCTCCTGCCGCAGCCGTGTGAACTCGCGGCCAATCAGGGTCAGCCCGTCGGTGAGCGTCCAGCCCAGGCGACCCATGCGACGGATCGCCGCTGAGATCGGCGCCGGTGCGATGTCCCTCTACCGGTACGTCCCGAGTCGCGACAACCTTGTCGATCTCATGGCCGACCAGGTGACAGGCGAGATCGACGTCGCGGGGATGCCCTCGGGCGACTGGCGCACGGACCTGGCGCGCTATGCCGACGGGCTTCGGGCCATGTGGCTGAGGCATCCCTGGATGGCCGCCGTGCAGCGGTCACTGCCCAGCTTCGGCCCTAACCAGCTGCTCCTGATCGAACGGTTGATGGGCGTGCTCGATGATCTCATCCCCATCGACGAGAACCTCGGCCTCATAGCCATGCTGAGCGGCTACATCGAGGGCACCGTCCGCGAGGAGATCGGCTCAACCAAGGAGCTGCGCCGCAGTGGGCTCAGCGAGTCGGAGTGGATGGCGCGGAGCCACCCGTACGTCGACCAGCTGGTGAGAAGCGGCGAGTACCCGATCTTCACCAAGATCGTAACGCAGGCGCGTCAGCCACACCTGAGCCGCGACGACCAGTTCCGAGACGGACTCCAGCGGGTTTTCGACTGCATCGCTGCGGCCCTTCCATCAGTGGCCGACTCCGGGCAACCAAGTGAACTGCAGTCGCCGCAGTAGGCCGCACGGGCAGCGCGGCGTCGCACCGGGTTGCTATCGTGCCGGGTCCGCAGCCCCACGCCCTCCCCCGGAGCACCGTCGATGACCATCAACGAGCACATCACCCACTTCGCCGGACTGCCGGTGGTCGACTTCGACCCGCAGACGGCGGCGCAGCACACCGGCTCCCCGGTCGCCTGGCGACTCAGCGCGTCGGAGGAGGACGAGGTCGAATTCGCCCAGCTCTTCGCCACCTGGCTGGACACCGTCGACCCGGCGAGCGTCGAGGCGCTGGTGACCGGCGACTGGGGAGAACCGTGGGACGTCACGTTCCCGCTGGAGCTGCTGGTCGACGCCGCGCCCCGGCTGACCAACCTGCGGGCCGTCTTCCTCGGCGAGATGACCTTCGACGAGTGCGAGATCTCCTGGATCCTGCAGCCCGACATCACCCCGCTGCTGGCCGCCTACCCGGCGCTGCAGGTGCTGCGGGTACGCGGTGCGATGTCGCTGCTGTTGCAGCCGGTGCGGCACACCGGGCTGCGGGAGTTCGCCATCGAGTCCGGCGGGCTGCCGGCCGCCCTCACCCGCGCCGTCGCCGCCAGCGACCTGCCGGCCTGCACCCATCTGGAACTGTGGCTGGGCACCCCCGACTACGAAGGTGACACCTCAGTGGACGACCTGGCGTCGATCCTCGATGGCACCCGGCTGCCCGCGCTGCGTACCCTCGGGTTGCGTAACGCCGAGATCGCCGACGCGGTCGCCGCCGCGCTGACCGCCGCGGCGGTGGTGCCCCGCCTGGAAACCATCGACCTGTCGTTGGGCACCCTCGGCGACGACGGGGCCACCGCCCTGCTCGCCGGGCAGCCGCTGACCCATCTGCGCCGTCTCGACCTGCACCGGCACTACCTGTCCGACGCGATGATGGTCCGGCTGCCGGCCGCACTGCCCGGCGTCGACGTCGACCTGAGCGATCAGCAGGAGGTCGACCCGCACCGGGGGCGGTACGTCTCGGTCGGCGAATGACCGGTTGTTAACCTCACCCGATGAGCCACACCACGCCGCTGGTCGTGGTCGGCAACCCGGGCAACCGGCGGGTCGGGGCGTTCCGCACCGCCGCGCACGCCGCTGGCCTGCGGGTTCGGGTGCTGCCCTGGCGGAAGCTCGCCGCCGGGGAGGATGTCGCCCTGCCCGGCGGGGCGACGGTACGGATCGACTCGCCCGGCGAGGACTCCGAGGTGGATCGGCTGCTGCGCGGCGCCGGCCGACCGCTCGACCACGGCGAGATCAGCGGCGGTGCCGCCTGGTACGCCGGGCTGCGCGCCGCCCTGGGCCGGCTCACCGACGCCGCCCGGCGGGCCGGCGCGACCCTGCTCAACGACCCGGCCGACATCGCCGTGCTGTTCGACAAACGCGCCGGGCACCGGCGGCTGGCCGCCGCCGGGGTGGCCCAGCCGGCCATCCTGGACACCGCACCCGGTGACTGGGCGCAGCTGCGTACCGCTCTGTCCGACGCCGGCTGGGCCCGGGTCTTCGTCAAACCGGTGCACGGGTCGTCGGCGTCCGGGGTGCTCGCCCTGCACGCGCACGGCCGGCGGACGCAGGCGGTCACCTCGGTTGAGCTGACCGACGACGGGCGGCTGTTCAACTCGCTGCGGGTGCGGACCTACCGTACCGAGCGGGAGGTCGCCTCTATCGTGGACCGGTTGGCCCCGGACGGGTTGCTGGTGCAGCGCTGGTTCCCGAAGGCCGGCCTGCACGGCCGGGTCGTCGACCTGCGGGTGCTGGTGATCGCCGGTGAGCCGGGCCACCTGGTGGTGCGCAGCAGCGACGGTCCGCTGACCAACCTGCACCTGGGCAACCGGCGCGGTGACCCGGCGGCGGTACGGGCGGCGTTCGGCCCCCGCCGGTGGGCGGCGGCGCTGGCCGACTGTGTACGCGCGGCGCGCTGCTTCACCGGCAGCCTGCACGTCGGAGTGGACCTGATGATCGGCAGTGACTGGCGGCGGCACGCCGTGGCGGAGGTGAACGCCTTCGGCGATCTGCTCCCCACGGTGTGCGACGCTGCCGGGCGGGACAGCTACGCTGCCCAGCTGCATGCCATACGTACCGGCCGGTTCGCCGCCTGGCGGACCACGGCCGCGATGGGGAGGTCGGCATGAAGGACCTGATCGGCAGCCACGACCTGCTGTTCGTCACGCTTGACACGTTGCGCTATGACGTGGCGGTCGAGCTGCTCGCCGCCGGCCGGACACCGCAGCTGGCCCGCGCGCTACCGGACGGGCAGTGGCAACGCCGGCACAGCCCGGCCAGCTTCACGTACGCCGCACATCAGGCGTTCTTCACCGGCTTCCTGCCCACCCCGGCCGAACCGGGCAGCCACCCCCGGATGTTCGCCGCGGCTTTCCCCGGCAGCGCCACCACCGACGAGCACACCTGGGTCTTCGACGCACCCGACCTGGTCACCGCGCTGCGCAAGGAGGGCTACCACACGGTGTGCGTCGGCGGGGTCGGGTTCTTCAACCGCTCCTCGCCGCTGGGCGCGACCCTGCCGGGCCTGTTCGCCGAGTCGCACTGGGAGTCGGCGTTCGGGGTGACCGCGCCCGGCTGCTTCGAGGCCCAGCTGGACCGGATCGCCGAGGTCGTCCCGGCCGTTCCCGCTGACCAGCCGCTGTTTCTGTTCGTCAACGTGGCCGCCATGCACCAGCCGAACCGGCACTACCTGCCGGGCACCGAACGCGACAACCGGGACAGCCACGCCGCCGCCCTGGAGTACGTCGACCGGCACATCGGCCGGTTGTTCGCCATGGCCAGCTCACGGGGCAGGCCCTGTCTGACGATCATCTGCGCCGACCACGGCACCGCGTACGGCGAGGACGGACACAGCGGACACCGGGTCGGCCACGAGGTGGTGTGGACGGTCCCGTACGCCGATTTCGTGATCGACCCCGGCGCCTGGTCCGACGCCGCGACACCGGACCCGGCGTGACCGTCGCCGCCCTGGACGCCTCGCCGTACCAGGGCTACCTGTACGGGTATCCGCACAAGACGGCGTACCGGCCGCTGCGGCCGCGTCCCGCGCTGGTCGACGTCTGGTCCGGGCAGCGCCGCACGGAGCTGTTCCTCTACCTGCACCTGCCGTTCTGCGAGATGCGCTGCGGCTTCTGCAACCTGTTCACCCGGGCCAACCCGCCGGCCGGGCAGGTGGCCGCCTACCTCGACCAGCTGCGCCGCCAGGCGGTACGGGTGGCCGCCGCGCTCGGCGACGACGCCCGGTTCGCCCGGGTCGCCGTCGGCGGCGGTACGCCGACCTACCTGGACGCGGACGAGCTGTCGACGATGTTCGACCTGGTCGACAGGTTCCGGCCGGCGGGCGTGCCGACGGCGGTGGAGACCTCACCGGCCACCGCCACCCCGGACCGGCTGGCGGTGCTCGCCGCCCGCGGCACCACCCGGATCAGCATCGGGGTGCAGAGTTTCCTCGACGCCGAGGCACGGGCCGCCGGCCGGCCGCAGCGTCGCGTCGAGGTCGAGCGCGCCCTGGCCGCTATCCGGGACCAGCCGATCCCGGAGCTGAACATCGACCTGATCTACGGCATCCCCGGCCAGACCGACACCACCTGGGCACAGTCGCTCGACGCGGCGCTGCGCTGGGAGCCGGAGGAGATCTACCTCTACCCGCTCTATGTCCGCCCACTGACCGGCCTGGCCCGCCGCGCCCCGGCCGACCTGCCTGATCCACAGTGGGACGCGCAACGGCAGACGCTGTACCGGCACGGCGTCGACCGGCTGCGCGCCGCCGGCTACCGGCAACTGTCGATGCGGCACTTCCGTCGCGCGGCGCTGCCGGTCGTCGACGCCCCGGCGTACTCCTGCCAGGAGGACGGGATGGTCGGACTCGGCTGCGGCGCCCGGTCCTACACCAGCGACCTGCACTACTCGTTCGACTACGCGGTCTCCGTCGGGCAGGTGCGGGCGATCATCGTCGACTACCTGCGCCGGCCGGAGCCCGACTTCGACGTCGCCGAGGTGGGTTTCCGGCTGGACCGCGACGAACAGCGTCGGCGCTGGCTGATCACCTCGCTGCTGCGCGCCGACGGATGCGACCAGGCGGCGTACGCGGCGCGGTTCGCCACCCGGGCCGTCGACGACTTCCCGCAGCTGGCGACGTTGGTCGACCGGGGCTGGTTGACGGTGACCCCGGACAGGCTGGCGCTGACCGCGGCGGGCCTGGCCCGCAGTGACGCGATCGGCCCGTGGCTGGTCTCGACCCCGGTGCGGGCGGCGATGGCCGGCCTGCCGGCCCGGTGAGCCGGATGGACCTGAGCATCCTCTACCGGGGTCCGCTGGCCAGCTGCAACTACGACTGCCCGTACTGTCCGTTCGCCAAGCGCCGCGACGACCCGGCAACGCTGCGCACCGACCGGGTGGCGCTCGACCGGTTCGTCGACTGGGCCGTGCGTAATCCGCACGACGATCGGATCTCGGTGCTGTTCACCCCGTGGGGCGAGGCGTTGACCCGATCCTGGTACCGGCGGGCGCTGCTGCGGCTGGCCGGGCTGCCGCAGGTGGGCCGGGTGGCGATCCAGACCAACCTGGCCGCCCGGCTGGATTTTCTGGCCGAGGCCGACACCGACCAGCGTCGCCGGCTGGCGTTCTGGGCCACGTACCACCCGGGCCAGGTCGACCGGGAGGTCTTCCTGCGCCGCTGCGGCACGCTGCGTACCGCCGGGGTGCGGTTCTCGGTAGGGGTCGTCGGCCTGCCCGAGCACCTGGCGGCCGCCCGGTCGCTGCGGGCCGCGCTGCCGGCCGAGGTCTACCTCTGGGTCAACGCCGCCGACGGGCACCGCTACGACTCCGCCCAGCAGCGGGCGTGGACCGAGCTCGACCCGCTGTTCGGCTACAGCGTGCACCCGCACCCGTCGGCCGGGCGGTCGTGCCGCACCGGGGAGTCGGTGGTCTCGGTCGACGGGTCCGGCACGGTACGCCGGTGCCACTTCGTCGCCGAACCGCTGGGCAACCTCTACGACGGCTCCTACCGGGCCGCACTGCGCCCGCGCCCCTGCCCACTGGTCTCGTGCGACTGTCACATCGGCTACGTGCATCTGCGGGAGCTGCCGCTGTACGACGTCTTCGCCGGCGGCGTCCTGGAACGCATCCCGCACGCCTCCCCGATACGGCGTCGGAGGTCGCAGGGGTGGCCGGGCCGGGCGCCGCTGCGGATCCGGTCAGCGGCGGGTGACCCGGTCGACGGCGTGCAGCACCGCGGCGTGCCCGTCCTCGGCGGCAATCCGGGCCGCGAGGTGCCGGGCCCGTTCGGCGTACGTGGGCCGGTCGAGCACCGTGCGGATGGCGTCGGCCAGCCGGTCGGCGGTGAGCCGTCGGGCCGGCAGCGGCTCGGCGGCGACTCCGAGACGCGTCAGCCGGGCGGCCCAGAACGGCTGGTCGGCGATGAGCGGCACGGTCACCGCCGGCACCCCGGCCCGTAGCCCTGCGGCGGTGGTGCCGGCTCCCGCGTGGTGGACCACCGCCGCCACCCGGGGCAGCAGCCAGTCGTGCGGTACGTCGCCGACCGCGAGGACGCCGTCGTCGCTGACTGGGCGGGCGCCGTCGTAGCCGACCCGCAGCCCGCCCCAACCGGCCTGCACGATCGCGCGTACGCCGGCCCGGCGCAGCGCCGTACCGATCAGTGTCGGAAGTGACGCGTCGAGCACCGCCATGCTGCCGAAGGTGATCAGCACCGGCGGCGGGCCGGCGTCCAGGAATCCGGTCAGCTCCGGCGGGGGAGTCCAGTGCGGATCGGTGGCCGGCCACCAGTAGCCGACGACCTCCAGCCCGGGGCGCCAGTCGGCTGGTCGGGGGAGCACGCTCGGACTGAACCCGTGCAGCACCGGCCAGCCTGAGCGCCTGGCCTGCCGCAGCAGAGCGGCCAGCGGGACCGGCGGCAGGCCGAGCCGGTGGCGCAGCCGCCGCGAGGAGTGGTCGTACGCCCGGGCACTGGCCGCCTCGGCGCCACGCCCCAGCGCCCGGTTGCCGACCGGCCCGAAGGACCGGTCGCCGAGCAGCACCGGCGGGAAGTCGCCGGTCGGTGCGACCGGTTGCAGGAAGACCCCGATGCTCGGGATCGCGTGTCGCTGTGCCACCGAGTAGCCCAGCGGCGCGGTCGTGGTGGCCAGCAGCAGCACATCGGCGTCGGTGCCGACGTCGGCCAGCCCGGTCGCGAGGTCGTCGAGGTAGCGCCGGCCCTGCCGGACGAACTCGGCGGTGCCGCGCAGCCCACCGCCGAGCCGGTGCAGCCGCCGCCCGCCGGGGGTGAGTTGGGCGGCGTACGGGTCACCCGGCAGCGGCCGGAAGTCGAGGCCGCTGCCGGTCACCAGCGCGTCGAAGGTGCCGTGGGTCGTCACGGTGACCCGGTGGCCGGCGGCGAGCAGTGCCTGCCCCAGCCCGGTGTACGGTGCGACGTCGCCCCGGCTACCAGCGGTCACGATCTCTATCCGCACCGCGGGCTCCGACGTGCTCCGGACCGGCCGGACACCGGCAGGGTCCGGGTCACGCCGGCAGGTCGACGAAGTGTTCGACCACCGGCGGCGCGGCGAAGTACGGACCGATCAGTTCCCGCCACCGCAGGTACCGGTCGGTGGCGCGGAAGTTCTGCTCGTGCGCGTCGACAGAGTCCCATTCGACCAGCAGTACGAACCGGCTGGGACTCTCCACCCCCCGGGTCATCCGCACCGACCGGCAGCCGTCAGTGGTGGCCAGCAGGTGGCGGCCGGCAGCGTACGCTGCGGCGAAGTCGGCTTCCCGGCCGGGCTGGACATCGACCAGCGCGATCTCAAGCACCATGGCGGCAGCCTGCCACACGGCTGCGCCCGGACCGGCCCGAGGGGCCGGCTGAGGCCGGCGTGCCACCGCTTCGAGAACCATCTAGCCTCCTAGGACGCCTTCAGAAGTTGTGCTTGTCGTCACCGGTGACCCGCCCGGTGTGTCGTTTGCCCGGTAGTTGCGCGACAATGACGCAGGAGGAGGGGAGTATTCCCTCGCGCTGGTGTCGTCAGCACGGTTGGACCGCATGGTGGACCGACCCGGCACCTGCGGTCGTCGTCCCCGAAGCAGACAGTTCGGTGGATGGTGGCGGAAGAGACCTCCGTCAGTCACTGCTGTGCGCATCTCCACGAAGACCGGGGCAGCCCGTCCCGGTTCCGGTCGGCGGTGCCCTGTGTCTGCCGGAGGTCCGAGTGAACATCCCAGCCTGGGTTTGGCTGGTCAGCCTGGTCGTACTGACCGCGGTGCTGATCGCCGACCTGTTGATCATCGTCCGGCGGCCGCATGAACCGAGCATGCGCGAGTCAGCCGGCTGGACCGTCTTCTACATCGTGCTCGCGGTGATCTTCGGCCTCGGGGTGTGGGCCACGTCCGGCGGGCGGTACGCCGGCGAGTTCTTCGCCGGCTACGTCACGGAGAAGAGCCTTTCCGTCGACAACCTCTTCGTCTTCGTGATCATCATGGGCCGGTTCGTGGTGCCCCGGAAGTACCAGCAGAAGGTGCTGCTGGTCGGCGTCGTGCTGGCGCTGGTGCTGCGAGGCGGGTTCATCGCGGCAGGCGCCGTGCTGATCTCCCAGTTCTCCTGGGTGTTCTACATCTTCGGCGCTTTCCTCATCTACACTGCGATCGGTCAGCTACGCCAGCCCGAGACGACCGACGAGTTCTCCGAGAACGCGGTGATCCGGTGGAGCCGGCGGGTGCTGCCGGTCTCCGGCTCGTACGACGGTGGGCGGCTGACCACGGAGACCGAGGCCGGCCGGCGGATGTTCACGCCGATGCTGATCGTCATGATCGCGATCGGCGTCACCGACCTGATCTTCGCGCTCGACTCGATCCCGGCGATCTTCGGCATCACCCAGGAGCCGTACCTGGTCTTCACCGCCAACGTCTTCGCGTTGATGGGGCTGCGGCAGCTCTACTTCCTGCTCGGCGGCCTGCTGGAACGGCTGGTCTACCTCAGCTACGGCCTGGCTGTGGTGCTGGGCTTCATCGGGGTGAAGCTGGTGCTGGAGGCGTTGGCCGACAACACCCTGTTCTTCGTCAACGGTGGCGATCCGGTCGGCTGGGCACCGCACATCCCGATCTGGCTGTCGCTGACCGTCATCTTCGTGACCCTGCTGGTCACCACGGTGGCCAGCCTGGTCAAGACGTCCCGGGACCGTAAGCGGGAGCTCGCCGACATCGTCAAGTGACCGACACCGCCGGTGGAACCCCCGTGCCGAGGGCTCCCACCGGCAGTGCGGTTCAGCTCTGGTGCTTGCGGCGGGCCGCCGCCCGGGCCCGTGCGGTCTGGTCGAGGATCACCTTGCGCAACCGTACCGCCTCGGGGGTGACCTCGACGCACTCGTCCTCGCGGCAGAACTCCAGCGCCTGCTCCAGGGAGAGCTTGCGGGGCGGCACCAGCCGCTCCAACTCGTCGGCGGTCGACGAACGCATGTTCGTCAGTTTCTTCTCTTTGGTGATGTTGACGTCCATGTCGTCGGCGCGGGAGTTCTCGCCGACCAGCATGCCCTCGTACACCGGGGTGCCCGGTTCGACGAAGAGCGAGCCGCGTTCCTGCAGGTTGAACATGGCGAAGCTGGTCGCCACGCCGGTCCGGTCGGCGACCAGTGATCCGGTGGGCCGGGTCCGCAGCTCGCCGAACCACGGCTCGTAGGACTCGAAGACGTGGTGCAGGATGCCGGTGCCGCGGGTCTCGGTGAGGAACTCGGTCCGGAACCCG
This sequence comes from Solwaraspora sp. WMMA2080, assembly GCF_027497395.1. GTDB lineage: Bacteria > Actinomycetota > Actinomycetes > Mycobacteriales > Micromonosporaceae > Micromonospora_E. The sequence continues at coordinate 457,392 of NZ_CP114910.1, forward strand.
ATCAGCGCGCGGGCCGGTACCAGCCACTCCATCCGGATCCAACCGGTGCCGTGGTTGACCAGCTGCTCCATCCGGCCCTTCCGGGTGGCCAGCAGCTGGGTGATCGCGCCCAGGTACTCATCGGGGGCGTCGATGGTCAGCCGCTCCACCGGCTCGCAGACCCGTCCGTCGATCTCCCGGGTGACCACCTGCGGCTTGCCGACGGTCAGCTCGTACTGCTCGCGGCGCATCTGCTCGACCAGGATGGCCAGCGCCAGCTCACCACGGCCCTGCACCTCCCAGGCGTCCGGGCGTTCGGTGGGCAGCACCCGCAGCGACACGTTGCCGATCAGTTCCCGGTCCAGCCGGTCCTTGACCAGCCGGGCGGTCACCTTCGACCCCTTGACCTTGCCGGCCAACGGTGAGGTGTTGGTGCCCAGGGTCATCGAGATCGCCGGCTCGTCGACGGTGATCAACGGCAGCGGGCGGGGGTCGTCCGCGTCGGCCAGGGTCTCGCCGATCATGATGTCCGGGATGCCGGCCACCGCCATGATGTCGCCCGGGCCGGCGGCCTCGGCGGGCTTGCGTTCCAGTCCCTCGGTCATCAGCAGTTCGGAGATGCGGACCTTCTGCAGGCTGCCGTCGGTGCGGCACCAGGCGACGGTCTGGCCCTTGCGGATGGTGCCTTGCCGGACCCGGCACAGCGCCAGCCGGCCCAGGAACGGCGAGGCGTCGAGGTTGGTCACGTGCGCCTGCAACGGCGCCTCCGGGTCGAAGGCCGGTGCCGGGATCGTCTCCAACAGGGTACGGAACAGTGGCTCCAGGTTGTCGCTGTCGTCCGGCACCGCGCCGCCGGCCGGCTGGGTCAGCGAGGCGACGCCGTCGCGGGCGCAGGCGTACACGATCGGGAAGTCGATCTGGGCCTCGTCGGCGTCGAGGTCGAGGAAGAGTTCGTAGGTGTCGTCGACGACCTCTTTGATCCGCGCGTCCGGCCGGTCCACCTTGTTGATCACCAGGATGATCGGTAGCCGGGCCTGCAGTGCCTTGCGCAGCACGAACCGGGTCTGCGGCAGCGGCCCTTCGCTGGCGTCGACCAGCAGCACCACGCCGTCGACCATGGTGAGGCCGCGTTCCACCTCGCCGCCGAAGTCGGCGTGCCCCGGGGTGTCGATGATGTTGATGACGACCGGGTCGCCCTGGTCGGGCACGTAGCTGATCGCGGTGTTCTTGGCCAGGATGGTGATGCCCTTTTCGCGCTCCAGGTCCATGGAGTCCAGCGCCCGGTCGGGCAGTTCGGCGCGGGCGTGCAGCTGGCCGCCTTGGCGCAGCATCGCGTCAACCAGCGTGGTCTTGCCGTGGTCGACATGCGCGATGATGGCCACGTTACGGAGATCGGAGCGGGTCTGCATGCTCCTATCCTCCGGCATCGGCGCGCCGGCCCGGCATCGGGTCGGCCCTGGCCGGCTTCGGCGTCGGGTCGGCCCTGACCGGCACCGGCTCCGGGACGCGGTGGTGGCCGAGCGCGCTCGGCCACCAGAACCGTCGGCCGAGCACCATCGCGATCGCCGGCACCAGCAGCGTCCGGACCAGCAACGTGTCGAGCAGTACGCCGAACCCGACGATCACCCCGATCTCGGTCAGGGTGACCAGCGGCAGCACGCCGAGGACGGTGAAGACCGCGGCGAGCAGGATGCCGGCGCTGGTGATCACCCCGCCGGTGACGGCGAGCGCGGTCCGCATGCCCTGCCGGGTGCCGTCGACGGCCGCCTCCTCCCGGGCCCGGGTGGTGAGGAATATGTTGTAGTCGACACCCAGGGCGACCAGGAACAGGAACGCCAGCAGCGGCACGCTGGTGTCCAGCGCCGGGTAGCCGAGCACCTGGGTGAACAGGGTGGTAGCCGCGCCGACGGCGGCGAAGAAGGTGGCGACGACCGTACCGACCAGGATCAGCGGCGCGACGATCGACCGGAGCAGCACGATCAGCACCGCCAGCACCACCACGAGCACCAGTGGGACGACGACCCGCAGGTCACGCAGGGCGGCGTCGCGGGTGTCCAGGTTCGCGGCCACCGAGCCGCCGACGAGGGCGTCGGCGGCTGGTACCGAGTCGAGCGTGGCCCGCAGGTCCCGGATGGCGCGGTAGCTTTCCGCGCTGTCCGGTTCGGCGCGTAGCACCACCTCGACGACGGCGAGGTCGTCGGTGCCGCCAGCCGGTCGGGCGCTGGTGACTCCGTCGACCGTTTCGGCGGCGGCGAGCACCGCGGGTGCCTGGGCGGCATTGGCGACGACGATCACCGGGTCGGCGGCCCCGGGTGGGAAGGACCGGGACAGGGTGGCCAGCCCGTCGATGGATTCGGCGCTGACCCGGAACTGTTCGGTCTTGCTCAGCCCGATCCGGGCGTCGAGCAGGCCGGTGGCCAGCACGGCGAGCAGCAGCAGTGACCCGGCGAGCACGGTGCGGGGTCGGCGGCTGACCAGGGCGCCGGCCCGGGCCCAGATGCCGCTGCGGGTGGGGTCGGGCTGGCCGGGGCGGGGGACGAACGGCCAGAACAGGCCACGTCCGCAGACGGACAGGGCAGCGGGCAGCACGATCAGGCCGTACAGCATGGCGGTGGTGATGCCGACGGCGCCGGCGACGCCGATCGCGCGGTCGTTGGCGAGTACGGCGGCGAGCAGGGTGAGCAGGCTGAGCACGACGGTCAGGGCGCTGGCGGTGATCGCCGGCCCGGCGGAGCCCAGCGCGCGGCGCAGGGCTCGGCGGCGGTCGGGTTCGCGGCGCAGTTCCTCGCGGTAGCGGGCGATCAGCAGCAGGGCGTAGTTGGTGCCGGCGCCGAAGACGAGGACGTCGACGATGCCGGTGGTGGAGGGGTCGATCCGCAGGTCGACGGCGCGGCTGACGATGGCGATGAGTCCGTTGCTGACCACATCGGCGGTGCCGACCACGGCGAGCGGCACCAGCCACAGCCAAGGGCTGCGGTAGGTGATCAGCAGCAGTGCGGCGACGACGGCGACGGTGGCGGCGAGCAGGGTGACGTTGGCGCCGTCGAAGGCGGCGGCGACGTCGGCGGTGAAGCCGGCACCGCCGGTGAGTTCGGCTTTGGCGCCGGTGGGAAGTCCGGCGCGGGCCTCGGCGCGGAGCCGGTCGACGACTTCGCCGAGGCGTTCGATGTCGATCTCGGCGGGTAGTGGGACGGCGACCAGGGCGGCGGTGCGGTCGGGGGCGTACACCGGTGGGCCGACGTCGCCGACGGCGTCGCGGGCGAAGGCCGCGCGGTCGGCGGTGATCGCGGCGTCGTCGTCGGCGGTCAGCGGGGCACCGCCGCGGGAGTAGACGACGAGGGCCGGGTTGAGCTGCCCGCCGGGTAGTTGCCGGCGCAGTTCGGCGACCTGGACGGACTCGGCGGAGTCGGGCAGCGCCCCGGTGGGGTCGTCACCGGTGCGGGGGTCACCGGCGAAGCCGATCACCACGGCGGAGAAGGCCGCTGCGGTGAGCAGGACCAGCCAGGCGGTCCACCGGCCGCAGATGATGCCGGTGAGCCGGGTGCCGAGCGGTGTGGGCATGTTTGCACCTCGTTCGTCGCCGATTGGGCGGGTACCAAATCTCACGGCCATCCAGTATCTCGTTCATCAAGACTATAGCCGGGCTGGGATAGGGTCGTGTCAGGACATGGATCGGAGGGCACACGGTGGGCGCCGGTGTATGGGGGACCCGGCCGAGCGGTCGGCCAGCGGTGGTGGCGGAGATCATCCGCCGGTTGCGCAGCTACACCGTCGATGCCGGCCACGTCGGTCATGCCTTCGCCGCGCTGCACGACCTGCACGCCACCGACCTGCAGGCGCTGATCGCGGTGATGGACGCCGAACAGAGCGGCGAACCGATTACCCCGGGCGGCCTGGGCGCACACCTCAACTTGACCTCCGGCTCGGTCACCGCACTGGTGGACCGGCTGGAGCGGGCCGGACACCTCTACCGCGACCGGGACCCGGACGACCGGCGCAAGGTGCGGCTGCGGTACGCGGCCGAGGGTGCCACCCTGGCCCGCGAGTTCTTCGCCCCGCTGGGCCGGCGTACCGACGCCGTGATGGCCGACTTCACCGACGACGAGTTGGAGACGGTCCGCCGGTTCCTGACGGCGATGGGCGAGTCAACCCGGGAGCACCGAGACGAGGTGCGCGCGGCCGCCCGGGACGGTGGCCGTGGGCGCTGACGGCGTAGCCGGCGGCCGGCCCGATCGGCGGCACGGTGTCGCCGGCCTGCGGCGGTTCGGGATCCCGGGCCTGCGGCGGTTCGGAACCGGGGGTCCGTCGCGGGTGCGGATCCGGCGCGACCTCGCCGTGCGGACCCGCGACGGGTTGCGGCTGCGGACCGACCACTATCGGCCGGTGGGTGCGGGCACCGCGCCGACCGTGCTGATCCGGACCCCGTACGGTCGAGGCGGTCCGGTCCGGCTGCTCGGTCTGCTGTTCGCCCGCCGTGGCTGGCACTGCGTCGTCCAGTCCTGCCGGGGCACGTTCGGGTCCGACGGGCTGTTCGAGCCGCTGCTGCACGAGCAGGCCGACGGGCTGGACACCCTGGAGTGGCTGCGCCGGCAACCCTGGTACGACGGCCGGCTCGGCACCTTCGGCATCTCCTACCAGGGCTTCGGGCAGTGGGCCACGGCCGCCCACGCCGGCGACGACCTGCGGGCGATGGTCGCGGTGGTCACCGCCGCGCAGACCCGCGACTCCACGTACGCCGGCGGGGGCTTCTCGCTGGACACGGTGCTGACCTGGGCGGAGCTGATGTCGGCCCAGCAGGTGCCGTGGCTGAGCCGCCAGCGTGAGCTACGCCGTGGCCTGCCCCGGCTGACCGCAGGTCTGGCGCACCTGCCACTGGCCGAGGCCGACCGGGTCGCGACCGGCGCCACCGTGCCGTTCTTCCAGGAGTGGCTCACCCAGCACCGTCCGGCGGCACCGTACTGGCTGCCCCGCACCTTCCACCGCGAGGTCGCCCAGGTCCGGGCCCCGGTGTCGATGGTGACCGGTTGGCACGACATCTTCCTGCCGGCCCAGTTGGCCGACTACGCGGCGTTGCGGGCGGCCGGCCGGCGGCCCCGGCTCATCGTCGGGCCGTGGACGCACGGCAGTCCCGGACTGTTCGTCACGGCGTACCGGGAGGCGGCGGAGTTCTTCGCGACCCATTTCGGCGAGGGGCCCGCCGCGTCCGGGCACCGGCCGGTGCGGGTGCACGTCGCCGGGGCCGGGTGGCGTGACCTCGCCGACTGGCCGCCGCCGGTGACGACCACCGGGTGGTACCTGTGGCCGGGCGGTCGGCTGGGCCGGTCGGTGCCGCCCCGGTCGGCGCCGGACCGGCACCGCTACGACCCGGCCGCACCGACTCCGGCGGTGGGCGGGCCGATGCTGATCGCCCAGCACGCCGGGGTGCGCGACAACCGGGGGCTGGAGGCCCGCCCGGACGTGCTGACCTACACGAGCGGGCCGTTGGACCGGCCGGTGGAGCTGATCGGCCCGGTGACGGCCGAGGTGTACGTCCGCTGCAGCGTCGCGTACTTCGACGTGTTCGTCCGGCTGTGCCGCGTCGACCTGCGCGGTAGATCCTGGAACATCTGTGATGGTCTGTCCCGGGTGGATGGCGAGGCGGGCGGCGAGGTGGTCCGGGTGCCGGTGACCCTCTGGCCGACCGCCTGCCGGCTGGCAGCAGGAGAGCGGTTACGGGTGCAGGTCAGCGGTGGCGCGCATCCGCGGTGGGCGAGGAACCCGGGATCTGGTGAGCCGCTGGGTACCGCCGCGCGGCTGCGGAGCAGCGAACGGTGGATCTTCCACGACCCGCAGCGGCCGTCGGTGGTCTGGTTGCCGGTCACACAGGACTGAGGATCTTCCGGCGGCGGGCCGGTGTCATCCGGCCAGAGTCGGCAGCGACTCACACCCTGCGCATCGTTGCCAATACTCAGAGTTATTCGCCCTGGTCAGGAGCTTGCTAGTCACGCTATTCTCGATACATGGCACCGTCGGGAGGGCGTCGGTCACCAGGACTGACGACACCGGGAGGACCGGAGTCGAGTCGTCGCCGGACGTGCCAGTCGAGGTGAGTCACCGGCCTGGCCAGCTGGTGCGCACAGTGGACCTGATGTCGCGGCGGCGCCCGCACCGGCGAGCGGAACCGCCCCGGTGAGCGGGGCCACCCGGCAGGCGGCGGCCGAGCCGGTCCACGGTCCCACGTTCCTCCGACGTCGACCGGAATCGATCCACCCACCCACCCATCCGCCGGCTGGGAAAGGAGGCACCACCACATGGGAATCTGGACCGATCTCGCTACCTGGCGGGGTCCCACCGTGAACAGCGGCAACGGCACCGGTGCGTTGAACGAGCCGGAGGACCGCCTCGACGCGCACCACGGCATCGTGGTGCACATCGCCGCCGGATACTTCGAGGGCACCATCGCCTGGCAGCGCAACCCCGCGTCGCGGGTGTCGTCGCACTTCGTCGTGGCCAAGGACGGGCGCATCGCGCAGATGGTCGACACCGAGATCCGGGCGTGGACACAGCGGGCGGGCAACCGCACCTGGCTCAGTATCGAGAACGAGGGGTTCCTGCCGGACCGGCTCACCGCACCCCAGCTGGAGGCGAACGCCCAACTGCTGGCCCGATCACACCTCGAACACGGCGTGCCGGTCCGCAACGCGAACAGCCCGCGCGAACGCGGACTGGGCCACCACAGCATGGGTGCCGAGAACGGCTTCGACTGGGGACACAGCCAGTGTCCCGGTCCGGCAATCGTCGCTCAGAAACCGACGATCGTCGCCCGAGCAGCGCAGATCGTCACCGCGATCCGACCGCCGGTACCACCCCGACCACGATGGATTATCGACGACCTCGACGACCCGGGAGACACCGTCATGTACCTCGTGCAGTGCACCATCCAGACCCCGAACCCGATCTACGTCGTGCACGACAGCGGCAAGGTCCGGCACATCGGGCCCGCCGAACTCGCGTTCCTGCGCAGCCTCAGCGGCGAGGACGAGGTGCCCACCATCACCGAGTCCGACCCGGCGGCCTGCTCCCGGTTGCTGGCCGAGGCCCGGGTCGCCCAGGGCTTCCTGCAGAACTGAGCGGTCGGCGATTGGGTTCGGGAACCGGCAGGCGGTTTCGGTCCGGGGTGGTGTGGGTACGGCTGCGGTGTTCACACCCGTTGCGCCCGTACCGTGAGGAGCGAACGATCATGGCCGACCAGCACAGCCGGCAGGATCCGACGGAGCAGTACGGTCAGCGGCGGGGGCAGCCGGTGCAGAAGCAGCCGCCACCGGGCACCGGGGTCAGGATGGACCCGCCGCCGGACCACGGCGAGGAGAGTTACCGCGGCTCCGGCAGGTTGACCGACCGGCGGGCGGTGATCACCGGCGGGGACTCGGGGATCGGTCGCGCGGTGGCGCTCGCGTTCGCCCGGGAAGGTGCCGACGTCGTGCTGTCGTACCTGCCGCAGGAGGAGCGCGACGCCCGGGAGACGGTCCGGCTGGTCGAGTCGGCCGGCCGGCGGGCGGTGCCGGTACCGGGCGACATCACCACCGAGCATCAGTGCGTGGAGCTGGTGCGACGCGCCGTCGAGGAGCTCGGCGGCATCGACATTCTGGTCAACAACGCCGGGTACCAGATGGCGCAGGAGAAGGGGATCGCGGAGATCTCCACCGAGCAGTTCGACCGGGTGCTGAAGACCAACCTGTACGCGTTGTTCTGGATCTGCAGGGCGGCCGTGCCGCACATGCCGCCGGGGTCCAGCATCATCAACACGTCGTCGATCCAGGCGTTCGATCCGTCGCCGTCGTTGTTGGACTACGCGACCACCAAGGCGGGCATCGTGAACTTCACCAAAGGGCTGGCGGCGAACCTGGTCGACCAGGGGATCCGGGTGAACTCGGTGGCGCCCGGGCCGGTCTGGACGCCGTTGATTCCGGCGACCATGCCGCCGGAGGCGGTGGGCAAGTTCGGCACCACGTCGCCGATCGGTCGGCCGGCGCAGCCGGCGGAGCTGGCCCCGTCGTTCGTCTTCTTCGCCTCGCAGGAGTCCAGCTACACGACCGGCGAGGTGCTCGCCGTGACCGGCGGTCGCCGCACGATCTGACCGTCGCCGCGTCGCCGCGTCGCCGGTGACGGGTCACCAACCGCGGGTCCGCCACTGTGGCAGCGCCGGACGCTCGGCACCGAGCGTGGAGTCCTTCCCGTGACCGGGGTAGAACCAGGTGTCGTCGGGCAGCCGGTCGAACAGCTTGCGCTCGACGTCGTCGATCAGAGACAGGAAGTTGCGCCGGTCGCCGCGGGTGTTGCCGACCCCGCCGGGGAACAACGCGTCGCCGGTGAACAGGTGCGCCACCCCGCGCGGATCCCGGTAGAGCAGGGCGACCGAGCCGGGCGTGTGCCCGACCAGGTGGACGACCTCCAGTTCACAGTCGCCGACCGCGACCCGGTCGCCGTCGGTGATGGTGGCGGTGACCAGGGGCAGCCCGTCGGCGTCGGCCGGGTGGGCGAGCGAGGCGGCCCCGGTCGCGGCGGCCACCTCCTCCAGCGCGACCCAGTGGTCCATGTGCTGGTGGGTGGTGACCACGGCGGCGAGCCCGGCCGGCCCGATCAGCTCCAGCAGCCGGGGTGCCTCGTTCGCCGCGTCGATCAGCACCTGCTCGCCGGTGCTGGTGCAGCGCAGCAGGTAGGAGTTGTTGTCCATCGGCCCGACCGCGATCTTGGTGATGGTGAGCCCGGTCAGCTCCCGGACGTCCGGCGCGCCGCCGACGGTGACATCTCCCTGGTAGGGCACCGGAACCTCCTGCTGGTCGTGGCTGGGCGGAATTGGCTTTCCCCGGCTGCCGTCAGAAGGCTACCGTTGCCGTGACGCGTCAGGCAGAGCTCTCCGGAGGGAGGTGGTGGTGACCGTGACTGTCCCCTGCGGTCCGTCCGCCTCTCCTTCCCACCGGGGTCGTCCGGCCGGTCCGGCCGGCGGGCACCCCACGACCTGACAAGGGTTCCCATGACGTTCGATCTCGCGTCCCTCGGCTGGGACGCCTTCCACGACCGTGCCCTGCCGGCTCCCGACACCGACCACCAGCCCGGCCGGGTGGCCCGGGTGGACCGCGGGGTGTGCACCGTACTGGTGGCCGACGGACCGATGCGGGCCAGTGTCGCCGGCGCGGTCCTCACCGCCGCCGCGTCCGACCCGGTGGCCCTGCCCTGCGCCGGCGACTGGGTGCTGGTGCGGACCTGGCCGGACGAGCGGACCACCGTCGAGCAGGTGCTGCCCCGGCGGACCGCGCTGGTGCGCCGTACCGCCGACAAGGACTCCACCGGGCAGGTGCTCGCCGCCAACGTCGACACGGCCGCCGTCGTCGAACCGATGCACCCGGCACCCGACCTGGGCCGCATCGAACGCTTCCTGGCGTTGGCCTGGGAGTCCGGCGCCGAGCCGGTGGTCCTGCTGACCAAGTGCGACGCGGTGGCCGACCCGGCGGCGGTGGGCGACCAGGTGTCCGCCGTGGCACCGGGCGTACCGGTCATCGCGGTCAGCGCGCAGCGCGGTGACGGCATCGACGAGGTGTCCCGGCTCGCGGCGCCCGGCCGCACCCTGGGGCTGCTGGGGCCGTCCGGGGCGGGCAAGTCGACGCTGGTGAATGCGCTGGCCGGCACCGAGGTGATGGGGGTGCAGGCCATCCGTCGGGTCGACGGCAAGGGCCGACACACCACCACCTACCGGGCGCTGATCCCGATCCCCGGCGGCGGGGCGGTGCTGGACACCCCGGGCGTACGGGCGGTGGGTCTGCTGGACTCCGCCGACGGCCTGGATGAGGCGTTCTCCGACGTGGCCGAGCTCGCCGCCGCCTGCCGGTTCGCCGACTGCGCGCACAGCGGTGAGCCGGGCTGCGCGGTGCGTGCCGCGATCGAGTCCGGCGACCTGCCGGTGCGCCGCTGGGAGAGTTGGCAGCGCCTGCAGCGGGAGGTCGCGCATGAGATGCGTCGCCGGGACGCGCGGCTGGCCGCCGCCGAGCGGGCCAGGTGGAAGCGGATCTCGAAGGAGAACCGGGCACGTAACCGGCAGCGGTGACGCCGGGTCAGCGGCCGGTCGGGTGTTCGCGCAGCCAGTCGTCGACGGTGTCGCCGCGGACCGCCGCGTACAGGTCGGCCGCGGCCGCGTCGTCGGGGAACACGACACTCTGCCCGGCCTGCTGACCGGTGCCCGCCGACGGCGAGGTGAGCATGGTCAGGTCGGTGCTGCGCAGCTGCCGCAGCGCCCACACCGTGTCGAACACCGAGGTGCCCTCGTCCACGGTGACCGCGTCGGCGGTGGCGCGCAGGAAGTCGTCGAGCCGGCCCGGGCTGGTGAGCAGCCCACTGCCGCTGGCCTGGTCCAGCACCGCCGCGATGATCTCCTGCTGGTGCCGCACCCGGGTGAAGTCGCCGTCGGCGAACTGCTTGCGCTGCCGGGCGTAGTCCAGCGCGGTGTCGCCGTCCATCTGCTGCAGCCCGGCGGTGAACTGCCGGTATGGCGGGTGGACCGAGGTGAACGACTCGTCGACGGCGAGTTCGATTCCGCCGACGGCGTCGATGATCTCGGCGAAGCCGGCGAAGTCGATGAGCACCACGTGGTCGATCCGGACCCCGGTGAATCCCTCCACGGTCTGCACCAGCAGCGGCGTCCCGCCGGTCGCGTACGCGGAGTTGATCTTGTCTTGGCGGCCGTCGCCGCCGTCCGGGTCCGGCACCCGGACCCAGGTGTCCCGGGGGATGGAGATCATCTGTACGCCGCCGCGGTCGGCCGGCAGGTGCGCCAGGATGATCGTGTCGGTGCGGGAACCGGAGGTGTCCGGATCCCGCGAGTCGCTGCCGACGATCAAGAAGTTCCTCGCCTGCTCGACGGCCTTGACCGGGCGTTGCGCCTCGGGCAGTGCGGTGAAGATCTCCACCTTGTCGACGTGCGACTCGACGGACCGGGCGTACAGCCACCCGGCGGCGGCGGTACCGCCGACCACCAGGATCAGCGACAGCCCTGTGACGAGCAGGGCGAGACGCAGCCAGCGGCCGCCACGGCGGCGGGAGGGCTGCTGCCCTGTCGTGCCGGGCGGCGACCCGTCGGTTTCGGGTACGGCCGCGTCGGGTTTGAGATTCGTATCGAGCATGACTCTCGCATCGGGCGTAGCGTTCGCGTCGACCGTGGCGTCGGAGACAGCGTCGGACATGGGACCAGAGGATACGGTGCCGCTGACCGGCCCGACATTGCCGGCTTGGTCGGTCCTGCCGGCCGGGTGGCAGCGGGGGCCGACCCGTCCCACCCCCCGATCGGACGGGCCGGCCCGCTGACACGTGGAGGAACCCCCTGCTCCACGCCAGGTCAATGGGTGACTTGACCAGTATGTGCAGTATGCCGGCCGATCCGGCCCGCCCGGGCGGTATCGGCGGGACTGGTTCCGGGGTACCTCGATCGGGTGACGACGTGTGTCGGGCAGAGTTGTCGGAGCCTGGGGCTACAGTTGCCGGGGCGTCGGCCAGGTCAGCTACAGACCACTGGCTAGAAGCGACGAAAATGACGATTCAGACACCCGACCAACGCAGATCTTGTGAGCCTCTACGGGAGCAGGCGGACCGTGGCCGACCGATTGATCATCCGTGGCGCGCGTGAGCACAACCTCCGCGACGTCAGCCTTGACCTGCCACGTGACGCGCTCATCGTGTTCACCGGGCTGTCCGGCTCGGGCAAGTCGAGCCTCGCGTTCGACACCATCTTCGCCGAGGGACAGCGGCGCTATGTCGAGTCGCTGTCGTCGTACGCCCGGCAGTTTCTCGGCCAGATGGACAAACCGGACGTCGACTTCATCGAAGGGCTGTCTCCGGCGGTCTCCATCGACCAGAAGTCCACCTCGCGCAACCCGCGGTCCACCGTCGGCACGATCACCGAGGTCTACGACTACCTGCGGCTGCTCTTCGCCCGGGTCGGCGAGCCGCACTGCCCGGTCTGCGGCGAGCGGATCTCCCGACAGACCCCGCAGCAGATCGTCGACCGGGTGCTGGCCATGCCCGAGGGCACCCGGTTCATGGTGCTCGCCCCGGTGGTGCGCGGGCGCAAGGGCGAGTACCTCGACCTCTTCGCCGATCTGCAGGCCAAGGGGTACGCCCGGGCCCGGGTCGACGGCGTGGTCCACCCGTTGACCGAGCCGCCGAAGCTCAAGAAGCAGGAGAAGCACACGATCGAGGTGGTCGTCGACCGGCTGACCGTCAAGGCCAGCGCCCGGCGTCGGCTGACCGACTCGGTGGAGTCGGCGCTCGGCCTCACCGGTGGCATCGTGCTGCTCGACTTCGTCGACCTCGCCGAGGACGACCCGGCCCGCGAGCGACGCTTCTCCGAGCACCTGGCCTGCCCGAACGATCATCCGCTGGCGATCGAGGACCTGGAGCCGCGGGTCTTCTCGTTCAACGCGCCCTACGGTGCCTGCCCGGAATGCGTCGGTCTGGGGACCAAGAAAGAGGTCGACGCGGAGCTGGTCGTCCCGGACGTGGAGCGCTCCCTGCGCGACGGCGCCATCCAGCCGTGGTCCGGCGGGCAGACCCAGGAGTACTTCGCCCGGCTGCTGGCCGCGCTCGGCGAGGCGGAGCACTTCGACCTGGACACCCCGTGGCGCAAACTGCCCAGCCGGGCGCAGAAGACCATCCTGTACGGCGCCGACGACCAGGTGCACGTCCGCTACCGCAACAAGTACGGCCGGGAGCGGTCCTACTACACCGGCTTCGAGGGCGTGGTGCAGTGGATCGAGCGGCGGCACACCGACACCGAGTCGGAATGGTCGCGGGAGAAGTACGAGGGCTACATGCGGGACGTGCCGTGCGGGTCGTGCGGCGGCGCCCGGCTCAAGCCCGAGGTGCTCGCGGTGACCGTGGCCGGGCGCAACATCGCCGAGGTGACCGGGCTGTCCGTCGGCGAGTGCGCCGACCTGCTGGGCGGGCTGGTGCTCACCGACCGGCAGAAGATGATCGCCGAGCGGGTGCTCAAGGAGATCAACGCCCGGCTGCGGTTCCTGGTCGACGTCGGACTGGACTACCTGTCGCTGGACCGCCCGGCCGGCACCCTGTCCGGCGGCGAGGCGCAGCGGATCCGGCTCGCCACCCAGATCGGCTCCGGCCTGGTCGGGGTGCTGTACGTGCTGGACGAGCCGTCGATCGGGTTGCACCAGCGGGACAACCACCGGCTGATCGAAACCCTGGTGCGGCTGCGCGGCCTGGGCAACACGCTGATCGTGGTCGAGCACGACGAGGACACCATCCGGACCGCCGACTGGATCGTCGACATCGGGCCGGGCGCCGGTGAGCACGGCGGCCGGATCGTGCACAGCGGGCCGGTCGACGAGCTACTGACCAGCGACGAGTCGCTGACCGGGGCGTACCTGTCCGGTCGCAGGGCGATCCCGGTGCCGGCCACCCGGCGGCCGGCGACGGCCGGCCGGGAGCTGGTGGTGCACGGCGCCCGCGAGCACAACCTGCGCAACCTGACCGTCACGTTCCCGCTCGGCCAGCTGATCGCGGTCACCGGGGTCAGCGGCTCCGGCAAGTCGACGCTGGTCAACGACATCCTCTACACCGTACTGGCCAACCAGATCAACAACGCCCGGCTGGTGCCCGGCCGGCACACCCGGATCACCGGGCTGGACCACGTGGACAAGGTCGTCGGCGTCGACCAGTCGCCGATCGGCCGTACCCCACGGTCGAATCCGGCGACCTACACCGGGGTGTTCGACCACGTCCGCCGGTTGTTCGCCGAGACGACCGAGGCCAAGGTGCGCGGCTACGGTCCGGGGCGGTTCTCGTTCAACGTCAAGGGCGGCCGGTGCGAGGCGTGCTCGGGCGACGGCACCATCAAGATCGAGATGAACTTCCTGCCGGACGTCTACGTGCCGTGCGAGGTCTGCAAGGGCGACCGGTACAACCGGGAGACCCTCGAGGTCCACTACAAGGGCCGCACCATCGCCGAGATTCTGCAGATGCCGATCGAGGAGGCTGCCGACTTCTTCGAGGCCATCCCGGCGATCCACCGGCACCTGAAGACCCTGGTCGACGTCGGCCTGGGCTACGTACGGCTCGGCCAGCCGGCGCCGACCCTGTCCGGCGGCGAGGCACAGCGCGTCAAGCTCGCCTCCGAGTTGCAGAAACGCTCCACGGGCCGGACCGTCTACGTGCTCGACGAGCCGACCACCGGGCTGCACTTCGAGGACATCCGCAAGCTGCTGACCGTGCTGGCCGGTCTGGTCGACAAGGGCAACACCGTGGTGGTCATCGAGCACAACCTCGACGTGATCAAGACCGCCGACTGGCTGATCGACATGGGGCCGGAGGGCGGGCACCGGGGCGGCACCGTGGTGGCCGCCGGCACGCCGGAGGAGGTCGCCGAGGTCGCCGAGAGCCACACCGGGGCGTTCCTGCGCCCGGTCCTGGGCCGCGCCGGCGACGCCGGTGGAGCCGCCGCCGCGTCCGCGCGGGCCGCGAAGGCCAACGGTACGCCCGGCCGGACGAAGAGCCCGACGGCCAGAGCCAAGCGCGGCACTGGTGGGCGCCGGGCGGCCGAAGCCGTCGCACAGCATTGACACAGCTCCCGTACAGCGGCGTCTACGGCTGCGTATGAATCATGGTCCTACCGTCATACCGGGATGAACCGTTCGTGACGCGTCGCCGTTTCTACTGGCGTGGCCACGGACGACCAGCCGTGGCAACTGACAGGAGGCAAGCTGAATGACTGAGCACCAGACGACGACCGACACCGGTCCGACCAGCCGCCGGGCGCTGCTGATCGGCGCAAGCGGGGTCGGAGCGACCGTGGCGCTCGCCGCCTGCGGCACCGGTACCGACGACGACCTGGGCGACGGTGCGAACGCGCCGGTCGACGCGGGCCAGCCCGCCGGCACGGACGGCGGTACGGACAGCGGAACGGACGGCGGCGGCGACACCGGGTCCGGCGGCGACGGGCTCACCACCGGCCAGGTGCCGGTCGGCAGCGGTATCATCCTCGCCGCCCAGGGGGTCGTGGTCACCCAGCCCGCCGAGGGAGAGTTCAAGGCATTCAGCAACGTCTGCACCCACCAGGGCTGCCCGGTGGCCAACCTCGACGGTGGCACCATCAACTGCACCTGCCACTTCAGCAGCTTCTCCATTTCCGACGGCTCGGTGCTCTCCGGCCCGGCGTCGGCGCCGCTGGAGGAGAAGACCATTACCGTCGACGGCGAGACCATCTCGGTGGCCTGACGGGTCCGGTCGTCCGCGTCCGCCGGGTGCGTGCCGCCCACGCGGACGCGGACGACCGGAGCTGTCACAGCCCTGGACTACGCTGACGGCGATGCCAGATCCGTCCAGCTACCGCCCTGCCCCCGGCACCATCCCGGACTCGCCGGGGGTCTACCGGTTCCGTGATCCCACCGGGCGGGTCATCTACGTCGGCAAGGCCAAGAGCCTGCGCAGCCGGCTCAACTCCTACTTCGGCGACCTGTGGCAGCTGCACCAGCGCACCCAGCAGATGGTCACCACCGCCGCGTCGGTCGACTGGGTGACCGTCGGCAGCGAGGTCGAGGCGCTGCAGCTGGAGTACCTCTGGATCAAGGAGTACGACCCCCGGTTCAACGTCCGCTACCGGGACGACAAGTCCTACCCGTACCTGGCGGTGACGCTGGACGAGGAGTTTCCCCGGCTGCAGGTGATGCGCGGGGCGAAACGCAAAGGGGTGCGTTACTTCGGGCCGTACTCGCATGCCTGGGCGATCCGCGAGACCCTCGACCTGCTACTGCGGGTCTTCCCGGCGCGGACCTGCTCGGCCGGGGTGTTCCGGCAGGCCGGCCAGGTCGGGCGGCCGTGTCTGCTCGGCGACATCGGCAAGTGCTCGGCACCGTGCGTCGGCCGGGTCGACGCCGCCGGGCACCGGGCAATCGTCGACGAGTTCTGCGACTTCATGGCCGGGCGCACCGACACCATGGTGCGCCGGTTGGAGCGGGACATGCACGACGCCGCCGAGGCGTTGGAGTTCGAACGGGCCGCCCGGCTGCGTGACGACGTCGCCGCGCTGCGCAAGGCGATGGAGAAGCAGACCGTCGTGCTCGGTGACGGCACCGACGCCGACGTGGTCGCCTTCGCCGAGGACCCGCTCGAAGCCGCGGTGCAGGTGTTCCACGTCCGCGGCGGCCGGGTACGCGGTCAGCGCGGCTGGGTGGTGGAGAAGGTCGAGCAGCTGACCACCGCCGACCTCGTCCATCACTTCTGCACCCAGGTGTACGGCCCCGAACAGGGTGAGACCGACGTGCCCCGGGAGTTGCTGGTGCCCGAGCTGCCGGCCGACGCGCCGGCGCTCGCCGACTGGCTGACCGCCCGCCGGGGCGGCCGGGTGACGCTGCGGGTGCCGCAACGCGGCGACAAGCGCGCCCTGATGGAGACGGTGGCCCGCAACGCCGGCGAGGCGTTGACCCGGCACAAGCTGCGCCGGGCCAGTGACCTGACCACCCGCGGCCAGGCGTTGGAGGAGATCGCCGAGGCCCTGGGGCTGGCCGCCGCGCCGCTGCGTATCGAGTGTTTCGACGTGTCGCAGATCCAGGGCACCGACGTGGTGGCCAGCCTGGTGGTGTTCGAGGACGGGCTGCCCCGCAAGGCCGAGTACCGCCGGTTCGCGGTCCGCGGCGCGACCGACGACCTGTCCGCGATGAGCGAGGTGCTGCGCAGACGCTTCGCCCGCCATCGCCAGCCCGCCCCCGAACGGTCGGTGCCTGCTGATGACGTACCGGCGCCGCCGGCCGTGGACGTGGGGCAGCTGCCGGCGGGCGTCGACCCGCAGACCGGGCGGCCGCGCCGGTTCGCGTACCCGCCGCAGTTGGTTGTGGTCGACGGCGGTGCGCCGCAGGTGCAGGCCGCCGCGGCGGTGCTGGCCGAGCTCGGCGTCGACGACGTGGCGCTGTGCGGGCTGGCCAAGCGGCTGGAGGAGGTGTGGCTGCCCGGCGACGACTACCCGGTGATCCTGCCGCGCACCTCTGAAGGGCTCTACCTGCTGCAACGCATCCGCGACGAGGCACACCGGTTCGCGATCACCTACCACCGGCAGCGCCGGTCGAAGCGGATGACCGCCTCCGGGCTGGACCAGGTGCCCGGGCTCGGCGAGACCCGCCGCAAGGCGCTGCTTCGGCACTTCGGTTCGGTCCGGCGGATCGCCTCGGCGACCGTCGACGAGATCACCGAGGTGCCCGGCATCGGACGGCGGACCGCGGAGACGATCGTCGCTGCGCTCGCCGGGTCCTCGGATGACGGCGCGGATCGCACCTAGAATCCCATCTGTGGTGCCGACCTGCGCGCACCTGGCGCGCCGCGTACCCGAGGCAGGAGGACCGTGAGGCAGAACAGCCCGAACCCGGGCGACGACATCACCCGGCCGGCCGACGACACACCGGCCAGCGTCGCGGCGGTCGACGACCTGGCCAGCAGCGCCGTACACGACGGCGAACCGGCCGGCACCGTGGCCGACCAGAACGAGGCCCGGCTGGTCGTGGTGACCGGGGTGTCCGGGGGCGGACGCAGCACGGTGGCCCGGGCCCTGGAAAACGTCGGCTACTACGTGGTGGACAACCTGCCGCAGGCGTTGCTGCTCGACATGGCCGAGCTGGCGATGCGGGCCGGCGGGGCGGCCCGGCGTACCGCGATGGTGCTGGACGTGCGCAGCCGTGCCTTCTCCACCGACCTGGTCGGCGCGATCCGGGCGCTCAAGGAGCGCGGATACCAGCCCCGGGTGGTCTTCGTCGACGCCGCCGCCGACGTGCTGATCCGCCGGTTCGAAAGTGTCCGGCGCTCGCATCCGCTGCAGGGTGACGGTCGGCTGGCGGACGGCATCGCCGCCGAGCGGGAGCTGCTCGCCGAGGCCCGCGACCAGGCCGATGTGATCATCGACACCAGCCATCTGAACGAGAACCAGCTCCGGCGCCGGGTCGAGGAGCTGTTCGGCGGCGAGGACGCCCGCCGGCTGCGGATCACCGTGCTGTCGTTCGGCTTCAAGTACGGGCTGCCGCCGGACGCCGACTTCGTGATCGACGCGCGGTTCCTGCCCAACCCGTACTGGGTCCCGGATCTGCGCGAGTACACCGGCCGGGAGGCGTCGGTCAGCGGGTACGTGCTCAGCCAGGAAGGCGCCGACGACTTCGTCCGCAACTACGCCGAGCTGGTCAACGCCACCACCGCCGGGTTCGAGCGGGAGGGCAAACGCTATCTGACCGTGGCGGTCGGCTGCACCGGCGGCAAGCACCGCAGCGTGGCGATCGCCGAGGAGCTCGCCGTACGGCTGCGTCAGGCCCGGCTGTCGGTCAACGCCCAGCACCGTGACCTGGGGCGCGAGTGAGCGCACTGCGGGTGGTGGCCTTCGGCGGCGGGCACGGGCTGGCCGCCTCGCTGCGTGGCCTGCGTCACGCCGGTGCCGAGCTGGCGCTGGACCTCACCGCGGTGGTCACGGTCGGTGACGACGGTGGGTCGAGTGGCCGGCTGCGGGCCGACCGTGGCGCGCTGCCCCCCGGCGATCTACGTCAGGCGCTCGCCGCGCTGGCCGGGCCGGCGTCGGCCGACCAGTTGACCGCCGAGCTGTTCCAGCACCGGTTCGTGCCGGTGCCGGGGGAGGCGCCGGCGACCGACCGTCCTGACCCACTCACCGGGCACGCGGTCGGCAACCTGGTGCTGTGCGGGCTGATGGAGCTGCTCGGCGACCCGGTCGCCGCGCTCGACCACGTCGGCCGGCTGCTCGGCGCGACCGGCCGGGTGCTGCCGATGTCCTGCGAGCCGGTGTCGATCGAAGCCGACGTGTGCGGCGGCGACCCGCGCCGGCCGGCCGACGTAATCACCGTCCGGGGCCAGCACGCGGTGGCGGTCACCCGGGGCCGGGTCGAGTCGGTACGGCTGCAGCCGAAGGCGCCGGCCGCCTGCCGGCCGGTGCTGGCGGCGGTGCGCGACGCCGACTGGCTGATCTTCGGGCCGGGCAGCTGGTACACCAGCGTCATCCCGCATCTGCTGGTGCCGGACCTGGCCGCCGCGATCGTGGCCAGCCCGGCCCGTCGGCTGGTCACCCTGAACCTGGCGGCGGAGAAGGAGACCCTCGGGCTGTCGGTCGCCGACCACCTCGCCGCGCTCAGCTGGTACCTGCCGCAGCTGCAGGTCGACACGGTGCTCGCCGACGGTACGGCGGTCGGCGATCCCGAGCCGGCGGCCCGTGCGGCAGAATCGCTGGGTGCGCGTTTGACGCTCGCCCCGTTGGCGGTCGCCGACGGCAGCCCCCGGCACGATCCGGTCGCGTTGGGTGCCGCCCTGGTGCCTGTCCTGGGGTCCGCTCGTTAAGCACGTACGTATCGGTACCCGCCGTCTAACCGGCCCCCGTGAGGTGAATGACTATGGCGATGACCGCTGCCGTCAAGGACGAGCTGAGCCGGGTCGACGTGCCCAAGCCGTGCTGCCGTCGTGCCGAGATGGCCGCGTTGCTGCGCTTTTCCGGCGGGCTGCACATCGTCGCCGGCCGGGTCGTCGTCGAGGCCGAACTGGACACCAACGCGGTCGCCCGGCGGCTGCGCCGGGAGGTGGCCGACGTCTACGGCTACTCGAGTGAGATCCACGTGCTGAGCCCGAGCGGGCTGCGTAAGGGCAACCACTTCATCATCCGGGTGGTCAAGGACGGTGAGGCGTTGGCCCGCCAGACCGGGCTGCTGGACGTTCGGGGTCGGCCGGTGCGTGGCCTGCCGCCGCACCTGGTGTCGGCGAACGTCTGCTGCGCCGTGTCGGCCTGGCGGGGCGCGTTCATGTCGCACGGGTCGTTGACCGAGCCGGGCCGGTCCAGTGCGTTGGAGATCACCTGCCCGGGGCCGGAGTCGGCGCTGGCGCTGGTCGGTGCCGCCCGGCGGCTGGGGATCGCCGCCAAGGCACGCGAGGTGCGCGGCGTGGACCGGGTGGTGGTCAAGGACGGTGACGCGATCGCCGCGCTGCTCACCCGGATCGGCGCGCACTCCAGCGTGCTGACCTGGGAGGAGCGGCGGGTACGCCGGGAGGTGCGGGCCACCGCGAACCGGCTGGCCAACTTCGACGACGCCAACCTGCGCCGCTCGGCACGCGCGGCGGTGGCCGCCGCCGCCCGGGTAACCCGGGCGTTGGAGATCCTCGCCGACGACGCCCCACGGCACCTGACGTCGGCGGGCCGGCTGCGGCTGGAGCACCGCCAGGCGTCGCTGGAGGAGCTGGGTGCGCTGGCCGACCCGCCACTGACCAAGGACGCGATCGCCGGGCGGATCCGGCGGCTGCTGGCGCTGGCCGACAAACGGGCCCGCGATCTCGGCATTCCGGACACCGAGGACGCGGTGACGGCGGAGATGCTCGTCGGGTGAACACCAGTTGTGAACCAGGGTGACCGGACGCCCCGGCGCAACACGGCACGGGCTTCTCGGATAGGGTCGCAGTGTACGGCGACGGGGCCGGCACCCGGCTCTCCCGCCGCGACCACCGCCTCGGGTGTCCCGCCCGAGCCACGTACGGCTGCGGCGTGACCAGCCGGATCATCTGATCGGCGCCCGGCCCGCCACGCGGTCGGCGCACACCAATCCGTCCGGCTCCGGCCCGGACGGGCGAGAAGCAAGGAGATGGGACCTGTGACCATCCGGGTTGGCATCAACGGCTTCGGCCGTATCGGCCGTAACTTCACGCGGGCGGTGCTCGCCTCCGGCGCGGACATCCAGATCGTCGCCTTCAACGACCTGGGCGACACCGCGACCACCGCGCACCTGCTCAAGTACGACAGCATCCTGGGCCGGCTGCCGCACGAGGTGAAGGCCAGCGGCGACGAGATCACCGTCGGCGGGCAGACCATCAAGGCGCTCGCCGAGCGCGACCCGGCCAAGCTGCCCTGGGGTGAGCTCGGCGCCGACGTGGTGATCGAGTCGACCGGCTTCTTCACCGACGCGACCAAGGCCAAGGCGCACGTCGACGGCGGCGCCAAGAAGGTGATCATCTCGGCCCCGGCCAAGAACGAGGACTTCACCGTCGTGCTCGGCGTCAACGACGGCCAGTACGACCCGGCGAAGCACACGATCATCTCGAACGCCTCCTGCACCACCAACTGCCTCGCCCCGATGGCGAAGGTGCTGCAGGACACGTTCGGCATCGAGCGTGGCCTGATGACCACCATCCACGCGTACACCCAGGACCAGAACCTGCAGGACGGCCCGCACTCCGACCTGCGCCGGGCCCGCGCCGCCGCGCTGAACATCGTGCCGACCTCGACCGGTGCCGCCAAGGCGATCGGCCTGGTGCTGCCGGAGCTCAAGGGCAAGCTGGACGGCTACGCGCTGCGGGTGCCGATCCCGACCGGCTCGGCCACCGACCTGACCGTCACCGTCGGCCGGGAGACCACCGTCGAAGAGGTCAACGCCGCGGTCAAGGCCGCCGCGCAGGGCCCGCTGGCCGGCATCCTCACCTACACCGAGGACCCGATCGTGTCGGCCGACATCGTCACCGATCCGGCGTCGTGCATCTTCGACGCCGGCCTGACCAAGGTGATCGGCGACCAGGTCAAGGTCGTCGGCTGGTACGACAACGAGTGGGGCTACTCCAACCGCCTGGTGGACCTGGTCAAGCTGGTGGGCGCGTCCCTGTGAGCCAGGTAACCACTCTCGACGACCTTCTCGCCGAGGGTGTGTCGGGTCGGCGCGTGCTGCTGCGCGCCGACCTGAACGTCCCGTTCGAGAAGGACAACCCGGGGGTCATCGCCGACGACGGCCGGATCCGTGCGGTGCTGCCCACCCTGACCGCGCTGCGTGACGCCGGCGCGGCCGTGGTGGTCTGCTCCCACCTGGGCCGGCCCAAGGGCGCCCCGGACCCGAAGTACACCCTGGCCCCGGTCGCCGCCCGGCTCGGCGAACTGCTCGGCACGCCGGTCGCGTTCGCCACCGACACCGTCGGTACCTCGGCGCAGGCCACCGTCGCCGGCCTGACCGGCGGCCAGGTCGCACTGCTGGAGAACCTGCGGTTCAACCCGGGGGAGACCAGCAAGGACGCCGATGAGCGGGGTGCCTTCGCCGACCAGCTGGCGGCGTTCGCCGACGCGTACGTCGACGACGCGTTCGGCGCCGTGCACCGCAAGCACGCCAGCGTGTACGACGTGCCGGCGCGGCTGCCGCACGTCGCCGGCAAGCTGGTGCACCGTGAGGTCGAGGTGCTCGGCAAGCTGACCGGCGCACCGGAGCGGCCGTACGTGGTGGTGCTCGGCGGGTCGAAGGTCTCCGACAAGCTCGCCGTCATCGAGGCGCTGCTGCCGACCGTCGACAAGCTGCTGGTCGGCGGCGGCATGTGTTTCACCTTCCTCAAGGCCCAGGGCCACGAGGTCGGCAAGTCGCTGCTGGAGGCCGAGATGGTCGACACCTGCCGCGACCTGCTGGAGCGGGCGGCCGGCAAGATCGTGCTGCCGGTGGACGTGGTGGCCGCCACCGCGTTCGCCGCCGACGCCGACCACGACGTGGTCGACGCCGCCGCGATCCCGGCCGACCGGCTCGGGCTGGACATCGGCCCGCGCAGCGTCGCCGCGTTCGCCGAGGCCCTGTCGACCGCGCGGACGGTGTTCTGGAACGGCCCGATGGGTGTGTTCGAGCTGGCACCGTTCGCCGCCGGCACCCGGGGCGTTGCCGAGGCGATCACCAAGGTCGACGGCTTCACCGTCGTCGGTGGCGGCGACTCGGCGGCCGCGGTGCGCACCCTCGGTCTCGACGAGTCCGCCTTCGGGCACATCTCGACCGGCGGGGGCGCCTCGCTGGAGTACCTGGAGGGCAAGACCCTGCCCGGCATCGCCGCCCTGGAGAAGTGAGAGCAGTGCCTGAGACCGTTGCCCGCCGGCCGCTGATGGCCGGCAACTGGAAAATGAACCTCAACCACCTGGAAGCCATCGCGCTGGTCCAGAAGCTGGCGTTCAGCCTGAACGAGCAGCAGCTGACCGACGTCGAGGTGGCGGTGCTGCCGCCGTTCACCGCGCTGCGGAGCGTGCAGACGCTGATCGACGGCGACAAGCTGGCCATCGGCTACGGCGCGCAGGACCTGTCGCCGCACGCCTCCGGTGCCTACACCGGTGACATCTCCGGGGCGATGCTGGCAAAGCTCGGCTGCCAGTACGTCACCGTCGGCCACTCCGAGCGGCGGGCGTACCACAACGAGGACGACGCGGTGGTCAAGGCCAAGGTGGCCGCCGCACTGGCCAACGGGATCACCCCGATCCTGTGCGTCGGTGAGGGCCTGGACGTGCGGGAGGCCGGCGGCCACGTCGCGCACTGCCGTGACCAGGTCGACGCCGCGCTGGCCGGGCTGACCGCCGAGCAGGTGGTCAAGGTCGTCATCGCGTACGAGCCGGTCTGGGCGATCGGCACCGGCAAGACCGCCACCCCGGCTGACGCGCAGGAGGTGTGCGGGGCGATCCGGGCCCGGCTGGCCGAGTCGTACGACCAGGCCACCGCCGACCAGACCCGGATCCTGTACGGCGGTTCGGTCAAGGCGGCGAACATCGCCGCGATCATGGCCGAGGCCGACGTTGACGGCGCGCTGATCGGCGGCGCCAGCCTGGACGCCGACGAGTTCGCGCAGATCGCCCGCTTCCCGGAGCACATCAAGCGCTGACCGGTCGACACCGTCGAGGTTTCGGCCGTCACACATACCGTCGCGGGCCATGATGCCGCAGAGGCACGATCACGCCTCTGCGGCATCATGCCGTCGTCCGTCGTCCGTCGTCCGTCGTCCGTCGTCCGTCGTCCGTCGTCCGTTGCCTGTCGCCGGCTGCGGCCTGCGGCTTCGGTGCTTGCCGTGCCACGGCCGGTGATGGTGGACTGGTCGCCCTGGGGATCCACCGCGCCGCCGAGGGAGCCGGATGACCATCAAACAGGACCGCGACGAAATCTTCATCGAGTACACCAAGTCGATCTGTCCGGTGTGCAAGGTCGTCGTCGACGCCCAGGTCAACATCCGCGACGACAAGGTCTACCTGCGGAAACGCTGCCGCGAGCACGGGCAGTTCGAGGCGTTGGTCTACGGCGACGCGCAGATGTACCTCGACTCGGCCAGGTTCAACAAGCCCGGCACGATCCCGCTGGCGTTCCAGACCGACGTGGTCGACGGCTGCCCCAGCGACTGCGGGCTCTGCCCCGAGCACAAACAGCATGCCTGCCTCGGCATCATCGAGGTCAACACCGGCTGCAACCTGGACTGCCCGATCTGCTTCGCCGACTCCGGCCACCAACCCGACGGCTACTCGATCAGCCTCGACCAGTGCGAGCGGATGCTCGACACGTTCGTCGCCGCCGAAGGCGAACCCGAGGTGGTGATGTTCTCCGGCGGGGAACCCACCATCCACAAGCAGATCCTGGAGTTCGTCGACGCCGCCCAGGCCCGGCCGATCAAGGCGGTCAACCTCAACACCAACGGCATCCGGCTCGCCTCCGACAGGCGGTTCGTCGCCGAACTCGGCCGGCGGCACAGCCCGGATCGGGCGATCAACATCTACCTGCAGTTCGACGGCTTCGACGAGCGCACCCACCGGGCGATCCGCGGCCGCGACCTGCGCGAGGTCAAGCGGCGGGCGCTGGACAACTGCGCCGAGGCCGGGCTGACCGTCACCCTGGTCGCCGCCGTCGAACGCGGGCTCAACGACCACGAACTCGGCGCGATCATCGAGTACGGGCTGACGCACCCCGCCGTACGGTCGGTGTCGTTCCAACCGGTCACCCACGCCGGTCGGCACGTCGAGTTCGACCCGTTGCACCGGCTGACCAACTCCGACATCATCCACGGCATCGTGGCGCAGCGACCCGACTGGTTCACCGCGTCGGACTTCTTCCCGGTGCCGTGCTGCTTCCCGACCTGCCGGTCCATCACCTACCTGCTGAGCGAGGGCACCCCGGGCGAACCCGGCTTCGGGGTGGTGCCGATCCCACGGTTGCTCAACGTCGCCGACTACCTCGACTACGTCGCCAACCGGGTGCTGCCGGACCTGGCGATCCGCGAGGCGTTGGAGAAGCTGTGGTCGGCGTCGGCGTTCATGGGCACCGGGACCACCAGCGAGCAGTTGACGGCCGCCGCAACGGCGCTGGACTGCGCCGACGCCTGCGGAATCAACCTGCCGGCGGCGATCGCCGACATCACCGACCGGGCCTTCATGATCGTCATCCAGGACTTCCAGGACCCGTACACACTCAACGTCAAACAGCTGATGAAATGCTGCGTCGAGGAGATCACGCCGGACGGACGGATGATCCCGTTCTGCGCGTACAACTCGGTCGGCTACCGGGAACAGGTCCGCGAGCAGTTGTCCGGTGTCGCGGTGGCCGACGTGGTGCCCAACGCGTTGCCGCTGCAGCCGGTGCTCGCCGATTCACCGTACGGGTCGAAGGTGGCCCGGCCCGGCGCACGTACCGGCACCGGTCGGATCGCCCCGGACACCACCAACGTCGGCCGGCGGCTCCGGTGACCGGCCGGGCCTCGCCGGTGGACGGTCCCACTGTCTCCGCCGACACGGAGAGGGACGCGGAGACTGACGCGAAGGCGTGCTGCGCCGCCGCGTACGGCTCCGACGTCGTCGCGTTGCTGCTCGGCGAGTCGTACCACCCGGGCGGTCTGGCGTTGACCCGGCGGCTGGCCGACCGGCTCGCGTTGCGTCCCGGCGCGGCCGTGCTCGACGTGGCCAGCGGGCGCGGCGCCACCGCGCTGCTGCTGGCCCGTTCATACGGAGCCGACGTCACCGGCGTCGACCTGTCGGCGGCCAACGTGTCCGCCGCGACGCAGGCGGGTGCTGCGGCCGGGCCGGCCGATGCCCGGGGGTCGGTGCGGTTCCGGCTCGGCGACGCCGAGCGGCTGCCGGTGCCCGACGCGGCGTTCGATGCGGTGGTCTGCGAATGCGCCTTCTGCACGTTCCCCGACAAGGCCACCGCCGCCGCCGAGTTCGCCCGGGTGCTGCGGCCGGGCGGGCGGCTCGGCCTCACCGACGTCACCGTCGACCAGGCCCGGCTGCCGGCGGAACTCGCCGGGCTCGGCGGCTGGATCGCCTGTGTCGCCGACGCCCGCCCGCTGGCCGAGTACGCCGAGCTGCTGGCCGCCGCCGGGCTGCGGGTGACGTACACCGAACACCACGACGCCGCCGTCGCCGCCATGCTGGACCAGATCGAGGCCCGGCTGACGCTGGTCCGGATGACCGCCCGGGACCGGGCCGAGGCGGCCGGGCTGGACTTCGCCCAGGCACCGGCGGTGCTGGCCGCCGCCCGCGCGGCGATCGCCGAGCGGATCATCGGGTACGGCCTGCTGGTGGCGGCGAGACCGTGACCGGCGGACACGACCTGGTGGTGATCGGCGGCGGGGCCGCCGGTCTCGGCGCGGCCCGCGCCGCCGCCGGAGCCGGTGCCCGGGCGCTGCTGGTCACCGACGGGCCGCCCGGTGGCGACTGCACGTTCACCGGCTGCGTGCCGTCGAAGACGCTGATCGAGGCGGCCGGGCGCGGCCTGCCGTTCGACGACGCCGTACGACGGATGCGATCGGTGATCGCGCAGATCGCCGCCACCGAGGACGCCGCCGCGCTGCACGCCGAGGGAATCGAGGTACGCCGGGGTCGTGCCCGGTTCGTCGCGCCGGGGCGGATCGACGTCGACGGCACCGTGCTGGCCGCCAGCCGCTACGTCGTCGCCACCGGAGCCGTGCCGGCGGTCCCGTCGGTGCCAGGGCTGGCCGAGGTCCCGTACCTGACCACCGAGACGGTCTTCGACCTCGCGGCGGCACCCGGGTCGCTGATCGTGTTCGGCGGCGGCCCGGTCGGCTGCGAACTCGCCCAGACGTATGCCCGGTTCGGCACCCGGGTGACCATCGTCGAGGCCGCCGAGCGGCTGCTGCCCGGCCACGAACCGGCGGTCTCGGCGGTGATCGCCGACGTGTTCGCTCGCGAAGGGGTCACGCTGTGCCTCGGTGCGCAGGTCATCGAAGCGGGCACCACCGTCGGCGGCGTGACGCTGCGGCTGGCCGACGGCCGACAGATCCACGGCGACCGGCTGCTGGTCGCGACCGGCCGCCGGCCGACCACCGACGGGCTCGACCTGCCGGCCGCCGGGATCGCCGTCGACGACCGGGGGTACGTGGTCACCGACGCCCATTTGGCTACGACCGCGCCCGGCGGGTACGCCGCCGGCGACGTCACCGGCCGGATGCCGTTCACCCATGCCGCGTTCGCCATGGGACGGATCGCCGCCGGCAACGCGCTGTCGCGTCGCCGGCAGCGCTACGACCCGGCCGCCACGCCGTGGGTGGTCTTCACCGACCCGGAGGTGGCCCGGGTCGGGCTGACCGAGGCACAGTCGGTCGGCCGGGGCGGCCGGGTGGCGTACCTGCCGATGACGGAGATGGACCGGGCGGTGACCGCCGGCGCGACCGACGGGTTCGTCACCCTGGTCGCCGGGCCGCGTCGGCTGCTGGGCAACCTCGGCGGCGGCCGGATCCTCGGAGCGACCGTCGTCGCCGGCCGGGCCGGCGAAATGATCCACGAACCGGCGCTGGCGATGGCCACCGGCATGTTCGCCGGTCGCCTCGCCCAGGCCACCCACGCCTACCCCACCTGGTCGTACGGGATCCAGCTGGCCGCCGCCCAGTTCGTCACGGCCATCGGCGGCCGGCGGGCCCGGCCGGCGCGGGCGGCCGGGTGATCAACGCGTACGCCGCGTCGCGGCCCGGCAGGCCGGCGATGCCGCCGACCGGGGCGGTGCCCGCCCCGGACACCACCAGCCCGGGCAGCGGGGTGCGGTGGCCGGCCAGGTCCGGCGTCGGGCGCAGCATCGCCAGCTGGTCCAGGCTGATGTCCAGGTGCATCGGGTGCGCGCCGGGCCAGCGCAGTTGCCGGGCCATGTCGGCCGGGGTGTGCGTCACCCGGTCGACGACACTGGCGGCGAACCCGGGTGCCCGGGCCTCGACGGTGGCGATCATCCGGTCGGCGAACTCCTCCCGGGCGGCGTCCCATCCGCCCCGCACCTGGTACGGGGCGCAGGGGCACGCCAGGTAGACGGTGTGCCGGCCGGGCGGGGCGAGGCTGTCGTCGAGCGCCGACGGCGTGAACGCGTACGTCGGCACCGGATCGTCCGGCAGGTGACCGGCTTCGGCCTGGGCGAACCCGGCGGACAGCGAGTCGAGGCTGTCGACGTAGGACTGCAACCCGTTGCAGTCGCCGGGCCGGGCCTGCGGGTAGCCGGGCAGCCCGGTGGTGGCCAGCAGGACCAGGCTCTGTACGGCGTTGCCGCGCCCGGCGGCCCGCAGCCGGTCGGCAACCGGGCCGGTCAGCGGCGGATCCAGCAGGTCGAGCAGCGCGTTGCGCGGGTCGATGGCGGTGAGGACGGCATCGGCGGTGATCTGCGTACCGTCGGCCAGCTCGACCCCGGTGACCCGGTCGGTGCCGGGCCCGGTGCGCCGGATCCGGGCCACCGGCGCGTTCACCCGCCAACTGCCGCCGTAGCTGGCCAGCCGGGTGGCGAGCGCGTCGGTCAACGCCTGCGACCCGCCGACCGGATGCCACTGCCCGACCTGGTGGTAGAACGCCTGCCACAACGCGAAGGTGGCCCCGCCGACCTGCTGCGGTGAGGCGGAGGCGTGTGCGGCGAACGCCGCCACCGGTGCCCGGACCAGCTCGGTGTCGAACTGTTCCCGCAGCACCCGCCCGTACGGTGCCAGTAGGGTCCGGGCCAGCCCGACCGGCCCGCCGTTGCGGGCCACCGCCCGGCCACCTGCCGCCACCAGGCCCGGCATCCGCCGCAGACGCTGCATCGTGCTGGTGCCGGGGTCCAGCATGGTCCGCATCGCGGAGACGATCGGCCACGCCTGGCGCATCCAGGCCGCGTACCGCCGCGCGGCCCGCCGGTCGACCTCGGCGATCGACTCGACGGTGGACTCGACGCTGCGGTGGAACCGGACGATCGTGCCGTCGCGGAACGCCGCGATGGAGAACGGGTCCATCTCGCGGTAGACCAGCCCGGCGTCCCGCAGCCGTAGGTCCTCGACGATGCCGGTGGCGTTGATGATGTTGTGCGCGGCGGAGTGGGTGTTGAAGCGGTGGCCCGGCAGCAGTTCCTCGGTCCGGGCGCCGCCGCCCAGCTTGTCGGACTGCTCCAGCACCTGCGTCCGCCAGCCGCTGCGGGCCAGGTAGCAGGCGGCGACCAGGCCGTTGTGGCCGCCACCGACCACCACGACCCGGCGGGTACGCCGCTGCCGGGCCCTCATGCCGAGCGGCCGCGAAGGTGGCGCCACGCCCGGGTGGCTTCCGGCACGGTGAGCGCCGCCGCTGCGGTCGTGGTGGCGGCGGCCAGGGTGCACCAGCCGCAGATCCGGCGGTGCCGGCTGAGCTGTTCGGCGAAGAGCCAGGCCCCGGCGGCGGCGTCACCGGCCGCCTTGCCGGCGGCGAACAACGGCCGCCACGGTTGGCGGGTCGCCCGGTCGGCGTCGCCCGTCCCGATCAGGACGAGGGTGACGCCGGCGTTGGCCAGCGCGAGCGCGGTATCCGGGGTGTGTCCGGCGGCGTACGCTTCGCCGCTGGCGTCCACCCCGTCGGCGTCCAGCCAGGGCAGCGCCGGCTCCGGCAGGTGCCGCACCAGGCCGTACTGGTAGGTGGCGACCACCGCGTAGGCGGCGGTCGCGAGCAGGGTCGGCCCGGCCGACCACCGCCGTCGCCGCAGCACTGGCGTGTCGACCAGACGCAGGTCGTCGCTGACCTGTTCGGCTGCCCGGTCCGATGCCCGCCCGACGCCGGTGGGTCGGCCCCGGATCCGCTCGGCGGGCTGTCCCTGTCGTCTCATCCGGTCGGCTACCCTTCTCGCGGCGGACCACACGGGTGGTGGTCGCGGAGATCGTCGGAGCCGGTCGGCATGGATCGAGCCGGCCCGCTATCCTGGGGTGGCCCGGGTGTCGGCCCACTCGGGTTCGGCTGCCCGGTCCGATGCCCGCCCGACGCCGGTGGGTCGGCCCCGGATCCGCTCGGCGGGCTGTCCCTGTCGTCTCATCCGGTCGGCTACCCTTCTCGCGGCGGACCACACGGGTGGTGGTCGCGGAGATCGTCGGAGCCGGTAGGCATGGATCGAGCCGGCCCGCTATCCTGGGGTGGCCCGGGTGTCGGCCCACTCGGGTTTGTCCGGTTCGCCCCGCTTCGCGAGCCGGCGACCGTGATGAGAGGACTGACCACTGCCATGCCGATCGAGTTCGCCTACGTATTGATCGTCTTGCTGGTGATCACGAGCGTCATGCTCACCATGCTGATCCTGCTGCACAAGGGCAAGGGCGGCGGCATGTCCAGCATGTTCGGCGGTGGCGTGAGCACCAGCCTGGCCGGATCCTCGGTGGCCGAGAAGAACCTCGACCGCTACACCGTACTGACCGGCATCGTATGGTTCGCCTGCATCGTCGGCCTCGGCCTGTGGCTGAAGGTCGCGATGAGTGCGGGTGTGTGATCCGTCGCATTCCGTCGTAAGATTTCGCGCGGCCCGTTGATACGGGCCGCGCATTCTTTTGGGTACGCCCGCTTCACCGGCGTCGCACCACCGCCTTGTGCCGGTGGTGACACCCCCTCCCCGACGACAGGAGCGACAACATGGCGAGTGCCAACACGATCCGGGGCAGCCGGATCGGTGCCAGCCCGGCCCGGCCCACCGAGCGGGCCGAGCCCGCACCCCGCCGGCAGACGACCTACTGGTGTGCCAATGCGCATGCGGTGGAGATCAGCCTCGCCGTGGAGGCGGCGGCCCCGGAGACCTGGGAGTGTCCCCGCTGTGGGCTGCCCGCCGGGCAGGACCGGCACAATCCGCCGGCCCGGCCACGGACCGAGCCGTACAAGTCGCACCTGGCGTACGTGAAGGAGCGCCGCAGCGACGCCGACGCCGAGGCGATCCTCGCCGAGGCGCTCGCGGCGGTCCGCGCCCGTCGCGGCGAGTCCTGACCGGCTGCCTACCCCCACTCCCGACGCACCGGAGGCTGACCCGGCTCATCATGCCCGGGATCGGCGTCGACCGCGCCGAACATGTCCTCCGGTGCCACCCGGGCCGGCAGCTTGCCGAACCTGGCGCGCCGTAGCTGATCGAACTCGTCGTCCGCCGACGGCGCTGTCCGCTCCCGCTCCTCATCCATGGCGAAGTCCCTTCGTCGGACTCCAGTATCCCGCTGCCGTCCGTCAGGCGAGGGTTGCGTCGCCACCGCGGCATGGGGTCAGTCAGGGGCGGGCACCAGCACTGTCGTGCCTGACCAGTTGATGTGCGCGTTTCGGATGTGGTGCCACGGTTCGCCGTCCTCGTCGAGGCCGGTCAGTTCGGCGAGGTAGTGGCCGAAGCCGTACCCGCCGGCCCGCAGGGTGGCGACGGCCCACGGGTGGAGCTGGTCGGCGACGCGCTCCGGGTGGCGCTGGTCGAACGGGACCTCGATGACGCCGAGCAGGTCATAGCGTTCGTCGGTGCCACCGGGGTCAACCACCCGGCACAGCGAGAATCCGTACCGTTCGCGCTGCTCACCGTCCACCCAGCTGAGTTGTACGGCCACTGTGTCCTCCATGATCATTGATTGGATGCTGCGGTGCACGAAGCATCGCGCTAAAACTCGCTTATATCAACCCCTTGTGTTGTTCATGATCACCTGGTGTGATGTCGTGGTCACCATCCAATCGCGAGGGAGGCCACCGATGGCACGTGCACCGAGGACCCGCAAGGCACCCGCCAACCCCGCCATGTCGCCCACCGTGCAGGCCATGGAGCTCGGCATCCGACTGCGCGAGCGCCGCGAAGAACTCGGCATGACCGCCGTCGGCGTCGGCCGCAGCAGCGGCATCACCCAGGCGTACGTCTCCGGAGTGGAGATCGGCAAGGTCAAACTCCCCGCCGACCGGCTCGCCCAACTCGTCAAAATCTACGAGATCGACGACCAAGAGGCCACCGAGCTGGAGGCGTTGCGGATCGGCGCGATGGCCCGCGCCTGGTGGCACACGTACAAGCAGCTCTTCCCGGCCGAGTTCCTGCGCTTCCTGGGCTACGAGGCCGGCGCCGACCACGTCCGCACCTACCAGAACGAGATCGTCCACGGCCTGTTGCAGACCGAGGCGTACGCCCGCGCGATCCTGCGCGGCGGCAACACCTACGTCCGGCTCACCGAGACCGAGCAGCGCGTCGAGGTACGACTGGCCCGGCAGCGCCGGCTCGCCGAGGACCCGCCGCTGCGGGTCACCGCGATCTTCGGCGAGAGCACCATTCGCCAGCAGGTCGGCGGCCCGGCGGTGATGCGCGCCCAACTCGATCACCTGGCCGACCTGATGACCCGCCATCCGGAGCAGATCCGGGTGCACATCATCCCGTTCTCGGCCGGTGCGTACCCGGCGCTCGGTGGGCCGTTCCAGATCCTGACATTTCCGTCGCCACGGGTGCCGGATCTGGTCTGGCAGGAGGTGCTGACCTCCAGCGACATCATCGACCAGTCCAGCCGGGTCGCCGACTACATGATCACCTTCGGTGAGACCCTGGAGCGGGCGTTAAGCTTCGAGGAGTCCCTCGCCCTGATCCGCCAGGTCGCCCAGGAGATGACATGACGGAACACACCCCTGCACGCGGCTGGTTCACGTCCTCACGCAGCTCGGAGAACGCCGCCTGCGTCGAGGTCCGCCTCAGTGCCGACACCATCGGCGTACGCGACTCCAAGGACCGCAGCGGCTCGGCGCTGGCCTTCGACCCGGCCGCCTGGACCGGCTTCCTCACCACCCTCAAAGCCGCCGACCCCCACTGAACTGCGGTGAGCGTGGCCGCTGGCGGATCGGGCCTATTGGTCCCGGCGCAGCTGGCGGCGTCCCACGCCACGTACTTCGGCGACGCCGGGCGGGCCTGGATCGCGGCGCTGCCGCAGTTAGCCACGACCATCATGGACAGGTGGGGCCTGCGCCCCGACGGGCCGTCGAGCTGCGGAGCGATCGCCCTGGTGCTGCCCGTCGTGCAGAGCGACGGGTCACCGGCGATGCTGAAGGTGCAGCCGATCGACGAGGAGACCGTCGGCGAGCCGGCGGCGCTGCGGGCCTGGGGCGGCGACGGCGCGGTACGCCTCCTGCGGCACGACGCGCGCTCCGGCACGATGCTGCTGGAACGACTCGACGCCGACCGTACCCTGGCGGTCGTCCCCGACGACCTGGCCGCGCTGCGGATCCTCAGCCAGCTGCTCGCCCGGCTGACCTCGGTGGCCGCACCGCCCGACGTCCGCCGTCTCGCCGATGTCGCCGCCGGGATGCTCGACCGGGTGCCGCAGGCGCTGGTACGGCTACCCGCCGCCGACCATCCGCTGATCCGGCGCTGCGCGGCGGCCGTGCAGGAGCTGCTGCCGGAGGCCGGTGACCGACTGCTGCACTGGGATCTGCACTACGACAACGTCCTCGCGTCCCGGCCCGACTCGTTCGGGGTCGACCCGACCGCGTCCGGCGCTCGGGAGCCGTGGCTGGCGATCGACCCGAAACCACTAGCTGGAGATCCCTGCTTCGAGCTGCTCCCCGCGCTGCACAACCGCTGGGACGACGTGGTCGCCACCGGCGACGTGCCGCGTGCGGTCCGCAGACGCTTCGACCTGATGACCGAGATACTGGGTGTCAACCGGCAACGGGCGGTCGATTGGACGCTGGGTCGCGTACTGCAGAACCTGCTCTGGGAGTCCGGAGCCGGTGCCACGGCATGGCACAGCGCGCCGGACCGCGCCATCGCCCGCGCCCTGCTGCGCGAGGGCTGACCGGAGTGTTTCGCCGGCGGCGACCCGCCGATCAGTCGATCGTGGCGATGAGACGTCGCAGCGCGGCGCGGGCAGGTGGACCCCAGGTCGGCTTGCCGCCGGGGCGGCCGTGCAACCCGGCGTCGCCGATCAGGATGCCGCCCAGTGCACGGGCCATCGCCCAGCCACGGGCCCGGCGCCTGGTGGCGACGTCCGGCGTCGGCTGGTATGCCGCGAAGAAGTGGTCGATGCTGTCGTCCGGGAGCAGGATCCAGCCGGCAGCTAGGTCGTACGCCGGATCGCCCGCACAGAGGTCGCCGAAGTCGATGACACCGCAGATGGTGCCGTCGGCGGTGAGAACGTTGGCCGGATGCAGGTCGGCGTGCAGCCACAGCGCCGGACCTGACCACCCGGGTGCGGTGACCGCATCCTGCCAGACAGCATGAACGGCGTCCGGGTCGTCGATCAGCCCGCGTGCGGTGACTTCGGCGAGGCCGCTAGTGAACTGGTCGGTGTGGTCGGTCAACGGCCCGCCCCGGCCGCTGCCGCTGCCTGTGGGCGCGTTGTTGGGAGCGGGTCGGTGCAGCGCGGTCAGGAACGCTGCCAGGGATTCAGCTGCCGCGCGGGCTCGCGTGACCGGGGCGCGGTCGGCGGGGGGCACCTGGCACCCAGGTGGTGACGAGCCATGGCCGAGGAAACCGCACGGACGGCTCGCCGAGGCGCTGTGGTACGGGGATCGGCAACGGTAGATGCGGTGCCAGCGTGGGCAGCCAGGCGTACTCCTTACGCAGCAGCGCGTCCGCCGACCCGGTCGCCCACGGCAGCCGGACGGCGAGATCCTCACCGAGGCGCCACATCTGGTTGTCCCAGCCGCGCGCGCCCAGCCGGACCGGCCGCTCGGCGAGGTCGGGACACTGGTCGCGGAGCAGAC
This sequence comes from Solwaraspora sp. WMMA2080, assembly GCF_027497395.1. Taxonomy (GTDB): domain Bacteria; phylum Actinomycetota; class Actinomycetes; order Mycobacteriales; family Micromonosporaceae; genus Micromonospora_E. The sequence continues at coordinate 492,064 of NZ_CP114910.1, forward strand.
CCCGGACCAGCTCTGCGGTGACCTCGACCTCGACGTGGTCCACGGCGAGTAACAGTAGTGCCACAGCTCTTCACCTGTTGAACCCAGGCAGGCGCTGCAGGCCCCGGATGACAGGTCGTAGCGGCGATCCGGGTTGGCGTCTAGCGCGGTCTACTTGAGTTGTCTATCCAGCTAGGCTCGCAGCCGGGGTAGGCAGGATTCGAGCTACTGCGTGAAGGCGGAAGTCACTCAATCTTTCGGTGCGGCGGCCAGAAGTCTGTGATACTCCGACATCGGGAAATCAACGAATACACGGCACGGGGCACCATGAGCGATCTCGACGATTAATTCGGGGAGGACTGGTGGAAGTGACGACCTGCTCCGTGGTCTGCCGGCGGGTCGGCAACTGGTGGGCCATCAGCGCGCCTGAACTCAAGGGCGTGCACACCCAGGCCCGGCGACTCGACCAGGTCGCTGCGATGGCTCGAGAAGCGATCGCGTTGCTGCTGGACGTCGACCCGGACAGGGTAGAAGTCGATGTCCGTCCTGAACTTCCCGGTATGGTTTCGGTAGCTCTGGACGCCAGGCGGGCGGCCCAGGACGCCGACGAGAAGGCTGAACGGGCGACCGCAACAGCGGTGCTGGCGCTTCTACGTGACGGCTATACCGTCCGGGACGCAGGCGCACTTCTCGGACTGTCACCCCAACGTATTTCGCAGATCGCCGCACGGAACACCACTACCCCTACGTCATCGGCGGCATAAGTTCGGTCGCCCGGCTTGACGCGGGCGGGGGTTCGGTCCGTGTGGTCCATCGACGGTCGATGCTGCCGAGTAGCGCGTCCTGGTGATCGGCGAGGTGGGCTCGCAGGGGCAGCGGGACGAATCGGCAGGTAAACCGCAGCCTGCGGTCCGTCCCCATGCCGGTCACTGTGTGCTGCCAGGCATCGGGGGTGTAGTCCGGGGCCTGCAGGTGGAAGTAGGTGGTCTGGCGAGGTTGACCGGTCTCGGGATGTGGCTTGTCCTCGCTCCCGATCTCTCGGACCACGGTTATGTCGGTCAGGCCGGTCTCCTCGGCGACTTCGCGAAGCACCGCGTCGTGTAGCTCCTCGCCGGGCTGCACACCGCCAGCGGGCACCTGAGTGCCGGCGTCGGGGAAGTCGATGTGGTCGAAGACCAGGAGTTGCGCACCGCTGCCGGTGGTCCGGATGACGTATCCAGCGACGCGGATCCGTGTGCAGGGCCTCATCAGTACATCGTGCACGGCCGCGACAAACATGACCGGTCTGCCGTGACGATCGCCCTCCATGTAGGGCCGTGATTACTTCGTCACCCTCGCTGTACGGTTTCCACGTGCGTGCGCCGGTGAACGTGACGATCTGGGATGGTCCGGCCGCAGCGGCACCCGCGATTCTGATCCACGGCACGCTCAGCTGGGCTGCATCGGCGTTCGAACGGCAACGGCCGTTGGCCCGGCGTCGGCGGGTGCTGCTGCCGGACCGACGGGGTTACGGCCGCAGTCCGGACCTCGACGACGGTCAGGTAACCAGTGACTACGCCGTTGACGCGCGGGACGTGGTCGCTCTGATGACCGGCGGCGTCCATCTGGTCGGGCATTCCTACGGCGGGACGGTGGCGATGATCGCCGCAGCGGCGCGGCCCAACCTGGTCCGGTCGTTGACGCTCATCGAGCCGTGCGCCCACCAGGTCGCCTCGGACGATGCGGTGGTCGCCGCAGCGGTGCAAGACGCGCGTGAATTTATGTCTGGTGCCCGCCGGTGGACCGCACAGCAGTATCTCGACCTGGTCTACCCGGCTGGGCAGCCGCGTCCGGAGCCGGCGGATTGGCTGGAGCGGGCGGCCCGGACCGCCCTGAATGAACGTCCGTGTTGGCTCGCGGACCTGGCGACCCAACCATTGACGGATGCCGCTTTCGCGAAACTGGTGGTCGTCGGCAACTGGGGCACGGTCCCTGGCGGCTACCGGCCCGGCATGGCGCAGGTGATGGAGAGGGTTGCGGCGGCGGTCGCTGACCGGATCGGTGCTCGTCTGGTGCGAGTGCCCGGTGCCGCGCACGAGCCCCACCGCGAGCAGCCCGACGTGGTCAACAAGGTGCTCGAACAGCTGTGGTCAGCCGGGTGAGGTGGTAGCCCGCTGCTCCTGCCGGTGGCCGATCGGATGCGCGTGGTCTGACATGGTGTCGGCGTGTCGTGTCGGTGGCGCGCAGTGGATCATGCTAGGCGCGGTGTTCTCGCCATGTCGTTGGTCAGCAGGTCGAGAGGAACAGGCCGCCGACCGGCTGTGTCGCGGCCAGGTCGTTGTAGTGCTGCACGGCTTGCGTCGTCTCGGCGATGTACGGCGTGATGCCGTGCCGGTCGAGAAGCTCAAGGGTGCGCGGGTCGATCTGGAGCTAAAGTTGCATACCGCGTGACAGGACGATCGTGGTCGCGCCGTGGCGCAGCAGTTCCTCGACGTCCTCGGGTTGAATTCCCGGGCTGTGCCTGGTCCCGGTCTCGGACCAGTCCCAGGCTCGGCCGCCGCCCGGGTGGAGCATGAAGTCCTTGCCGGTCCCAAGTCCTTCGACATCCATCCGACCCCACGAGATCGCCAACACCTTTGGGGACCGCTCTGCGGTGTCGGTCAACGCAGCCTCCACTTCATCCGCTGCGGCCGACATCGTGCCGCTGGCTTCCACGGTAACCGTCGACCCACCAGAGGCGTCCGACCCGGGGACGGGTGCGCCGGCGACGGTCCGGCGCACCCGGACCGAGGTAGGGGAGGGCTCGGTCAGAACGGGCTGAGTACCACTCCGGCGGAGCGGGGGTCGCCGTCGTGCACGAGGGACTCGAACGCGCCGACGTCGTCGAAGGCAAACGCATACGCCTTGCCGTCGCGCATGTTGGCGTGGATGATCCGGGCGTACTGGTTGGTCGGGTTGCTGCGGTAGAACTCGGCGGCGTTGGGGCTGGGCTGGGTGTGGATGGTGTCCAGAGTGCCCCGGTTGAGCGCGGCGCACAGCGTACGGGAGATCGGCCCGACCACCTGGTCGTTGGGGGCGGGTAGGTCACCGTCGCAGCCCCACACGCTCGCCGACGAGGGCCGGTTGAACGAGGCGACGACCTGGCCGGCACCGTTGGTGAAGGTCATCACCCGGCCGGAGGTCCGTCCGTAGTAGCGGATGTCGGGGCGGTCGCCGAACGGTACGACGGTCAGCGTCCGGCTGGTGTAGGTGTTCCACGCCGAGGTGATGTAGGAGTCGAGGTAGGTGGGGCTGAACAGGCCGGCGCCGGCCGCCTTGCCGGGGGCCAGCACCCGCAGCACGGTACCGTCGCCCCGGGTCTGCACGGTGTTGGCCCAGCCGGACTGGGCGCGGATCCCGTTGATGATCGCGTTGCGGCCGCCCGCGACAACGTCGCCGGTGCGCTTGGTGACACCGCCCGCGCCGGTCACGGTGACGGCGTGCGGCACCGCGAACATGTCCACCTGCGAGCTGTTGAGACACAGGCCGGCGTCGTTGTAGGTGAACTCGCTCCAGTTGAACAGGATGTCGCGGTTGGGGTCGCCGCCGGCCCAGGGGGCGGGCTGGACCAGGCCGGTCGGGGTGAGGAAGAACTTCAGCTTCTCACCGAGGGAGAAGTAGACCCGGCCGGAGGAGCCGCGCGGGAAGCGGACCGTCGTACTGCCACCGTTGGCCGGTCCGGCGATCGACGCGTCCGGGGCCGTCGACGGCGGTGAGCAGGGCGGCTGCGACGGCCAGCAGCCTTCTTCGGACAACCATGAGGGACTCCTCCGGTCGGGATCGGTCGGCGGTCGGACGGGTAAGAGAGCGCTCTCCGAGAAGGGTCTTATTGCTAACACTGTTTGTCAATAGATGTACGGCGATGTGGTGACCTGGGGGTGTCGACCTCGGTTATCCGGTTGCCGCTGGGGTCGGGTGTCCCCGACGATGACCGTCATGGCGACGGGTGATCGGCCGATGGATGCCGCTCGTCGCCGCGAGCTTGCCCGCCGGGTGCTCGACGGCTACGCCAGCGGTCCCGACGCCCCGGTCCGGGCGACCGCCAACGCGCTGGCGAAGATCGACCGTGCCGTCGCCCTGGTGCTCGTCGAAGGTGTCAGCGACCAGATCGCGGTGGAGACGGCCGCGGCCGGCCGTGGCCGGGACCTCGACGCGGAACGGGTGGCGGTCGTGCCGATCGGTGGAGCACATGCCACCGGCCGGTTCCTGGCCGGCCTCGGTCCACAGCGGTCGCGGGTACGGCTCGCCGGGCTGTGCGACCTCGCCGAGGCGGACATCGTCCGGCGCGGGCTGGTCGCCGCCGGCGTCGGCGCGCCTCGGACGCCGATCGATCTGGCGGATCTCGGGTTCTTCGTCTGCGTCGACGACCTGGAGGACGAACTGATCCGTGCGATGGGCGTCGAAACGGTCGAGGCCGTCCTGTACTCCCAGGGCGACCTCGGATCGTTCCGTACGCTGCAGGGCCAGCCCGCCTGGCGCGACCGGCGACCCGCAGCGCAGCTGCGCCGGTTCATGGGCAGCGGCTCGCGCCGCAAGTCACGCTACGCCCGGCTGCTCGTCGAGGCGGCCATTGCCCGCGACACCCTGCCACGACCTCTCGACCGGCTGCTCGCCTTCGTCAGACCGGACTGAAGCGGCCGTCGGACCGGACTGAAGCGGCCGTCGGACCGAAGTGGCCGCCGGACGGCGACGTCCGGCGGCCACTGAAACGCAAGGCCCGGTCAGTCGGCCGCTGCTGCCGTCATCGCCACCTCGGCGGCGGCTGCCTGGTCGAGCAGCCACCAGGTACGGCGCACGCCGCGTACCCCGCAGGCCGGCACCGCGACCGGGTCGCTGCCGCCGTACGCCCCGCCGACCGCCGCCGCCTTGTCCGCCCCGGCGGCGACCAGCCACACCTCGTCGGCGGTGTTGATGGTGGACAGGGTCAGCGTGATCCGGGTCGGCGGCGGCTTCGGGCTGTCCCGTACCGCCGCCACCGGGCGGGTCTCGCCGGTGACCGGATGCCCCGGGAACACCGACGCCACGTGCCCGTCCTCGCCGACGCCGAGCATCAGCACGTCGAACCGGGGCAGCGGGGCCGTACCCGGGCCGGCGACCCGGTCGAGGACGGCGGCGTACCGGGCGGCGGCCGCCTCCGGATCGTCGCCGTCCGGTCCGTCCGACGCGGGCATCGCGTGCACCCGCTGCGGATTGAGCGGCAGTACGTCGAGCAGCGCCTCGCGGGCCTGGGTCTCGTTGCGGTCCGGGTCGCCGGCGGGCAGGAACCGCTCGTCACCCCACCAGACGTCCACCCGGGACCAGTCGACCGCCTGCCGGGCCGGCAGTTCGCCGACCGCGCGCAGCACGGCCGCCGCGACCCGCCCGCCGGTCAGCACCACCGCCGCTTCGCCCCGCTCGGCCTGGGCGTCGATCAGCCGGACGACGAGCCGGGACGCCACCGCGCTGGCCAGCACGGTGGCGTCCGGGTGCACGACGAGCATGCCGGGGCCGCTCACGAGCCGCTCCGTGCCGGACCGGCCGCGACGACCGCCGGGTCGGTGCCGGCTGCCGGCCCCGTGGCCTTCGCCGGGTCCTTCCAGATGTGCACCCGCTTGGCGGGCCGGGAGGACAGCTCCGGCAGCCCGGCCAGGGTGCCCAGCGCCTCGGAGTAGACCTGGTCGGCGTCGAGCCGCCGCAGCTCCTCGGCGAGCTCTTCGCCGAGCGGTCGACGCACCAGCGGCATCTGCCGCTCCGGCTGCCCGGTCCGGGTGAACATCGCCGAACTGTCCTCGCGGACCAGGCTCAGCCCGTCACCGTTGGCGCAGCGCAGCTCCACCGACCGCATCCGGGGGAACGCGCTGGTCTCCTCCCAGCGCGGCGTGATGCCGAGCCGGGCCGCCAGCCAGCTGATCATCAAGGCGGCCGTCGGGTCGGCCCGGGGCGCGGTCACCGTGGCGCCGGTGATCTGCGCGTCGGTGGTGTCGAACGCCCCGGCGACCAGGGTGCGCCACGGGGTGATCCGGGTCCACGCCAGATCGGTGTCGCCCGACGCGTAGTCGACCGCCCGTTGCAGCAGCGCCTGCACCGGGTTGGGGGCCTGCGCCGAGTCGGTGATCCGCCGGTCGGCGACCACCCCCAGGTAGTCGTTGGCGATCTGCTCCGGCGGCTCGCCGTGCCACCAGGTCACCACCGGTACGTCCGGCACCAGCAGCGGCATCACCACCGACTCGGCGTGCAGCGCCAGCCGGCCGGAGGTACGCATGACGACCGCCTCGCACGGCCCGAGCCGGCCGCCGACGACCACTTCGGCGTCGAGCCGGCTGACCTTGCGGTCGATGTCGGAGCGGACCACCACGAGCAGCCGGCACGGGTGGGCTGCGGCGGCGATGGTGGCCGCCGCCTCCGCCTCGCGTACCCGCTTCTCGTCGACCACCACGATCAGGGTCAGCGCCATTCCGCTGGCCACGCCGCCGGCGCTGCGCCGCTCGGCGGCCAGGGCCTTGACCACCTCGTTGCCGGTGGTGTCCCACAGGCTGATCATGCTCTCCTCCAGGACCGGCCCTCGCGGGCCAGCATCTCGTCGGCGGCCCGCGGACCCCACTCGCCGGACCGGTACGGCTCCGGCCGGGTGCCCTCCCAGGCCTCTTCGAGAGGGTCGATCACCCGCCAGCTCTGCTCCACCTCGGCGGCGTCGGGGAACAGGGTGCGGTCGCCGATCAGCACGTCGAGCACCAACCGCTCGTACGCCTCCGGGCTGGCCTCGGTGAACGCCTCGCCGTACTGGAAGTCCATCGCGATGTCGCGGACCTCCATGGTGGTGCCCGGCACCTTGGCGCCGAACTTGAGCACCACGCCCTCGTCGGGCTGCACCCGGATGACCAGCTGGTTGTTGCTGAGCATCTCCACGTCGGTGCCGTTGAACGGCAGGTGCGGTGCGGCCTTGAACATCACCGCCACCTCGGTCACCCGCCGCGGCAACCGCTTTCCGGCGCGCAGATAGAACGGCACCCCGGCCCACCGGCGGTTCTGAATGCCCAGCCGCATCGCCACGTACGTCTCGGTGGTCGAGTCGGCCGGCACGTTCGGCTCCTCCAGGTAGCCGACGGCCCGCTGCCCGGCCACCCAGCCCTTCAGGTACTGACCGCGGACGGTGCCGGCGGCCACGTCGTCGGGCAGGCTGATCGCCCGCAGCACCTTCAGCTTCTCCGCCCGGATCTCGGCGGCGTCGAAGCTGGTCGGCTCCTCCATGGTGACCAGGGCCAGCAGCTGCAGCAGATGGTTCTGCACCACGTCACGGGCGGCGCCGGTGGCGTCGTAGAAGCCGGCCCGGCTGCCGATGCCGACGTCCTCGGCCATGGTGATCTGCACCGAGTCGACGTACTTGGAGTTCCACAGCGGCTCGAACAGGTTGTTGGCGAACCGCAGCGCCATGATGTTCTGGACGGTCTCCTTGCCCAGATAGTGGTCGATGCGGAACACATCGTCACGGGTGAACACGTCGTCGACCAGGTCGTTGAGCGACTTCGCCGACGGCAGGTCGTAGCCAAACGGCTTCTCCACCACCACCCGACGCCAGCCGCCGCACCGCTCGTTGTCGGCCATGCCGGTGCGGGCCAGCTGCTTGAGCACCTGCGGGAACGCCGACGGCGGGATGGAGAAGTAGAACGCGGCGTTGCCGTGGATGCCGTGCGATTCGCGCAGCCCGTCCAGGCAGGCCGACAGCTTGTCGAACGCGGCGTCGTCGTCGAACGAGCCGCCGACGAACTTGATGTTGCCGGCCAGGCGGGACCAGACCTCCTCACGCCACGGGGTACGCGCGTACTCCTTGGCCGAGTCGTGGGCCAGCGACTCGAAGTCGCCGTCGGTCCAGTCCCGCCGGGCGAAGCCGAGCACCACGAAGCCGGGTGGCAGCAGCCCTCGGTTGGCCAGGTCGTAGATGCCGGGGAGTAGTTTCTTGCGAGCCAGATCACCGGTGACACCGAAAATCACCAGAGCGCAGGGCTCCGGGATGCGCGGCAGCCGCCGGTCCTGCGGGTCGCGCAGGGGGTTCACGTCGCCTCCTCAGTCCGTTTTCCTCCGGACCAATTGTCAGCTGGGCAGGTTTCGAATCGTGTCCAGGAGTTGGGCGACGCCGGCGGCCCGATCGGTCAGGTGCAGCCGCAGCAGCGGCCGGCCCCGCCCGGCGAGCGCCTCACGGTCACCGGCGGCCTGCGCCGCCTGCAGCTCACCGAAGCTGTACGGGCGACCGGGCACCGGCAGGTCGTCGGTGACCGCACCGGTGATCTGCAGGAACGCGCCGACCTGCGGCCCGCCCTTGTGGTACTGCCCGGTGGAGTGCAGGAACCGCGGCCCCCAGCCGAAGGTGACCGGCCGGCCGGCGGCGGCCGCCAGCAGTGGCCGAATCCCGGCCGCGTCGGCGTCGCCGAACCGGTCCAGGTAGGCCATCACCGCGAGGTATCCGTCGGTGCCGACGCCGTCGATCAGCCAGCGCAGCGCGCCGACCAGCTCACCCGGTACGCCGTCCGGCCCGTACACCTCGATGGATCCATCGACGAACGACGGTGCCTCGGCCGGCGGCCCGGCCGCCAAAATCCGGTTGGTGTTCTCCTTCGACTCGGTGACGTTGGGCTGGTTGAACGGGTCGATGCCGAGCACCCGGCCGGCGACCGCCGTCGCGTACTCCCAGACCAGGAACTGCGCGCCGAGCGGTCCGTTGACCGCCAGGTCGGGGCGGACCCCGCCGCCGGGCACCCCGCCCGGTTGGCCGGCACCGCCGTAGGTGACGGTGAGCACGTCCGGGCCGGCGGCGCCGGGGGCGTCCGGTGCCTCGACGACCACCGGCAGGATGCCGATGCCGTCCTTGCCGGTCGACTCGGCGATCAGCTGCTCGATCCAGTCGCCGAGCCCTTCGATGCCGGTGCCGTCGGAGACCAGCGCGACCTTGTCCCGGCCGGTGGTCGCCGCCGCACCGAGCGCCGCGCCGAGCGCCAGCCCCGGGTTGTCCCGGTCGCCGCCGAGCGCGGCGGACAGCTGCTCGGCCTGGTCGAGCAGCTCGACCACGTCCACGCCGGCCAGCGCCGACGGGACCAGACCGAACGCGGTCAGCGCCGAGTACCGTCCGCCGACCTCCGGGTCGGCGAGCACCACGGTGGCGCCCATCTCCTCGGCGGTGGTGGCCAGCGGCGAGCCGGGATCGGTGACGATGACGAACCGCCGCCCCGCCTCGGCCTCGCTCAGCCCTGAGTCGAGGAACGCCTGCCAGTACGCGCGACGGTGGCTGTCGGTCTCCACGGTGCCGCCGGACTTGCTGGCCACCACCACGACGGTCCGGTCCAGTCGGTCGCCGAGCGCCGCCCGCACCTGGTGCGGGTCGGTGGTGTCCAGCACGGTGACCGGCTTGCCGACGGTGAGCGAGATGACCTCGGGAGCCAGCGACGACCCGCCCATCCCGGCCAGCACCACGTGGTCCAGGTCGCCCAGCTCGGCCTGCAGTTCGGCGAGCTGCGGCAGCAGGTCCCGGCTGCGGGTGAAGGTGTCCAGCCAGCCGAGCCGAATCTTCGCCTCGGCCTCGGCGTCCGGGCCCCACAGCGTCGGGTCCTTGCGGGCGAGTGAGCCGGGCACCTCGTCGCCGACCAGCGCGCCCCGGGTCGACGAGGCGGCCGAGGCGTCGACCGCGTCGGCCCCGTACACGCTCAGCCCGGCCGCGGCCTCGACCCCGCCGTCGAAGAAGTCGCTCATGCGTTACCTCCGGCCTGCTTGGCCGCGGCGGCGTGCCCGCTCGCGGCCGCGTTCGGCTCACCGGCGCCGGCCGCGGCCGCGTCCAGCGACGAGCGGACCCCGTCGAGCAGCTCCTGCCAGCTGGCCTCGAACTTGCTCACCCCCTCAGACTCCAGGGTCTTGACCACGTCGTCGAGGTCGACGCCGACGGCGATCAGGTCGTCGAGCACCTGCCGGGCGGCCGGGTACGAGCCGGTGACCGTGTCGCCCCGGGTCTCGCCGTGGTCGGCGTAGGCGTGCACCACCGACTCCGGCATGGTGTTGACCGTGCCGGGGGCGATCAGCTCCTCGACGTAGATGACGTCCCGGTAGGCCGGGTTCTTCGTCGAGGTGGAGGCCCACAGCGGGCGCTGCGGGTGGGCGCCGGCGTCGGCCAGGGCCTGCCAGCGGTCCGAGGAGAAGACTTCCGCGTACCGCTCGTACGCCAGCTGCGCGTTCGCCACGGCGGCCTTGCCCTTGAGCGCCTTGGCCTGGTCGCTGCCGATCTTGTCGAGGCGCTTGTCGATCTCGGTGTCCACCCGGGAGACGAAGAACGAAGCGACCGAGCCGATGGTGGTCAGGTCGTGGCCGTTGGCCTTCGCCTGCTCCAGACCGGCGAGGAAGGCGTCCATCACCGCGCTGTAGCGGTCCAGCGAGAAGATCAGGGTCACGTTGACGCTGATCCCCTCGGCCAGGGTGGCGGTGATCGCCGGTAGCCCGGCCTCGGTCGCCGGGATCTTGATGAACAGGTTCGGCCGGTCGACCAGCCACCACAGCGCCTTCGCCTCGGCGACGGTCTCCGCAGTGCGGTACGCCAGCCGCGGGTCGACCTCGATCGACACCCGGCCGTCGACGCCGCCGCTGGTTTCGTACGCCGGGCGCATCACGTCGCAGCCCCACCGCACGTCGTAGGTGGTGAGCATCCGGACCGCCTCGTCCACGCTGACGCCCCGGGCGGCCAGGTCACGCAGCTGCCAGTTGTACTCGTCGGCGTCGGCGAGCGCGGCGGCGAAGATGGTCGGGTTGGTGGTCACGCCGGCGACGTGCTTCTCCCGGCGCAGTTGGTCCAGGTTGCCGGTGCTGAGCCGTTGCCGGGACAGGTCGTCGAGCCAGACCGCCACGCCTGCGGCGGTCAGCTTTCCCAATCGGTCCGTCATCTGGAGCCTCCTCAGTTTCCGGTGGTGGTGCCGGTGATGGCGCCGACCCGGGTCAGCGACGCGTGCGCCGCCGCGACCACGGCGTCGGCGGTGAAGCCGAACTGCTCGAACAGCACCTGGTACGGGGCGCTGGCCCCGTAGTGTTCAATGCTGACCGACTCGCCGCAGTCGCCGACCAGGCCACGCCAGGACATGCCGATGCCGGCCTCGACGCTGACCCGGGCCTTGACCCCGCGCGGCAGCACCGATTCGCGGTATGCCTCGTCCTGCTCGGTGAACCATTCCTGGCACGGCATCGAGACGACCCGGGTGGCGACGCCTTCGGCTTCGAGGCGTTCCCGGGCGGTGAGCAGCAGTTGCACCTCGGACCCCGAGCCCATCAGGATCACCTGCGGTTGGGCGTTGCCGGCGTCAGCCAGCACGTAGCCGCCCTTGCGGACCCCTTCGGCCGAGGCGTAGGTGCCCCGGTCGATGACCGGCACCGCCTGCCGGGTCAGCGCCAGCGCGGTGGGCCGGTCGGTGTGCTCCAGGGCGACCCGCCACGCCCAGGCGGTCTCGTTGGCGTCGGCCGGGCGGACCACGTCCAGTCCGGGGATGGCCCGCAGCGCCGACAGGTGCTCGATCGGCTGGTGGGTGGGGCCGTCCTCGCCGAGCCCGATCGAGTCGTGCGTCCAGACGTAGACCACCGGGAGTTTCATCAGCGCGGCCAGCCGCACCGCCGGGCGCATGTAGTCGCTGAACACCAGGAACGTGCCGCCGTACGGGCGGGTGCCGCCGTGCAGCGCGATGCCGTTGAGGATCGCCCCCATGGCGTGTTCGCGGATGCCGAAGTGCAGGGTGCGGCCGTACTCATGGCCGGGGAACTCCTTGGTGGCGTACTCGGCCGGGACGAACGACGGCTCGCCCTTCATCGTGGTGTTGTTGCTCTCCGCCAGGTCGGCCGAGCCGCCCCACAGCTCCGGCAGCTCGGCGGCGAGCGCGGTCAGCACCTTGCCCGAGGCGGCCCGGGTGGCGACCCCCTTGGGGTCCGCCGGCCAGTCCGGCAGCGCGTCGGTCCAGCCGGTCGGCAGGGTACGGGTGGCGAGCCGGTCGTGCAGCGCCTTGCGCTCCGGGTTGGCCTGCGCCCAGGCGTCGTACTTCTCGGTCCACTTGGCGTGTGCCTGCCGGCCCCGGTCGAGCACCTCGCGGATGTGGGCGAGGACCTTGTCGTCGACCGCGAAGTGCTGGTTGGGGTCGAGGCCGAGGATCTCCTTGGTGGCGGCGACCTCGTCGGCGCCGAGCGCCGAGCCGTGGATCTTGCCGGTGTTCTGCTTCTTCGGTGCCGGCCAGCCGATGATGGTGCGCAGCGCGATGAACGACGGGCGGTCGGTCTCCGCACGGGCGGCGGTCAGCGCCGCGTACAGCGCCTCGACGTCCTCGTGGTACTCGCCGTCGCCGGCCGCGCCCGCCCGCCAGTCGACGGTCTGCACGTGCCAGCCGTACGCGGCGTACCGGGCGGCGACGTCCTCGCTGAGCGCGATCCGGGTGTCGTCCTCGATGGAGATCTGGTTGTCGTCGTAGACGACGGTCAGGTTGCCGAGCTTCTGGTGCCCGGCCAGGGCGCTGGCCTCGTGGGTGATGCCCTCTTCGATGTCACCGTCGGAGGCGATCACCCAGATGTTGTGGTCGAAGACCGACTCGCCGGGCGCGGCGTCCGGGTCGAGCAGTCCGCGTTCCCGGCGGGCGGCCATCGCCATGCCGACCCCGTTGGCCAGCCCTTGGCCGAGCGGACCGGTGGTGGTCTCCACTCCCCGGGTGTGGCCGTGCTCCGGGTGTCCAGGGGTCAGCGATCCCCATTGCCGCAACGCCTTGAGGTCGTCCAGGCTCAGCCCGTAACCGGAGAAGAAGAGTTGGATGTACAGGGTGAGACTGGAGTGCCCGGCGGAGAGGACGAACCGGTCCCGGCCGGCCCAGCCCGGGTCGCTCGGGTCGTGCCGCATGACCCGGTTGAACAGCAGGTACGCCGCGGGAGCGAGGCTCATCGCGGTGCCCGGATGGCCGTTGCCGGATTTCTCTACGGCGTCGGCGGCCAGCACGCGTGCGGTGTCGACCGCGCGGCGGTCGAGGTCGGACCAGTTCAGGGGGGCATCGGTTGGTGTTGCAGCCACGGTGGGTGTGCTCCTCGTCCAGCAGGTAGGCGGAACCCTCGTCACGACCCTATCGAGCAGGGTTCACGGTGCGCCCGCCGATCTCGACAACCGGATGGTCGTCCAGGGTCGTGCCCGATCGTCGGACCCGACGATCGGGCACCGGGGGATACGCATCGTGGCCGGTGAAAAGCCTGCCGAGTGTGACGACGAGCACCGGTGACGGGTCGGCCGGGCAGGCAAAATACCTGCGCGTACGCTGTCGGAGGCGCGTCGGCCCGCAGGTCGCCGCCAGTTGAAGGTCACCCGCCGCCGACGCCGGAAGGTGCAGCCCGTGAGCATGGTCACCGAGCGCCCCGCCCATGACCGGGCGCGGGTCAGGTCCGTCGCCGAAGCGGACCAGGTGCCCGGCACAGCGGCGGACCCAGGGCCGGTGGCCGTGCCCGACCTGCTGGCTGTGGTCCGGGCATACGTGTCGCTCACCAAGCCGCGGATCATCGAGCTGCTGCTGGTCACGACCGTACCGACGATGATGGTCGCGGCCGGTGGCCTGCCGTCGCTCGGGCTGGTGGCGGTGGTGCTGGTCGGCGGCACCCTGGCCGCCGGTGCGGCGAACGCGTTGAACTGCTTCATCGACCGGGACATCGACCAGCTGATGCGCCGGACGAAGCGTCGGCCGCTGCCGAACCACGTGGTCAGCCCCAGGCACGCGCTGATCTTCGGGTTGGTGCTCGCGGTGAGCTCGGTGGCGCTGATGGCGGTCTTCACCAACTGGCTCGCCACCGGGCTGACCCTGGCGGCGATCGCCTACTACGACCTCGTCTACACGCTGTGGTTGAAGCGTACGACGCCACAGAACACGTTCTGGGGTGGTGTCTGCGGCGCCGCTCCGGTGCTGATCGGCTGGGCGGCGGTGACCGGCGGCCTGGCCCCGGTGGCCTGGGCACTGTTCGCCGTGGTGTTCTTCTGGCAGCTGCCGCACTTCTACGCGTTGGCGATCAAGTACAAGGTGGACTACGCGCGGGCCGGGATCCCGATGCTGCCGGTGGTGGCCTCCGAACGTCGGGTCGGCGTGGAGATCGTACTGTTCAGTTGGTTGACGGTCGGGTCGTCGGTGCTGGTCTGGCCGTTGGGCATGTCATTGATCTACGCGGTCCCGGCGGTGGTGGTCGGGGTCGTCTTCCTGTTGGAGGCTCACCGGCTGCAGCGCCGGTCCGGGCGTGGTCTGCCGGTCCAGCCGATGCGGCTGTTCCACTGGTCGACGACCTACCTCACGGTGCTCTTCGTTGCTGTGGCGTTGGACGCGCTGGTCTGACGCCGGGGTCCCGTCCCGTCCAGGTCTCGAAACTTCTGTCGCGTTTGCCGCTTTTCGTGCTGGAATTTGTCCCTTTTTGGACACTGAAATCACCATCAATCATCTGTGGGACTTCTTAAACCCACGGATGATTGGAGTCACAAAAAGCCGACATCTGATCGGCGAAAGGTCGTCGCTCTGCTTACGCTTCGCGTATGGCAGATGGTTCCGATACGACGCTGGCGACCGAATCCGTCCCGGGGGACGCCCCCTCTGGTCTGGTCGCCGGCATCCGGTCCTTCGCCGCTGGCCACGGCGGCGCGAAGGCGGTCATCGAGTATGTCGGCAAGCGTGGCGCACGGATCGTCCTGGTGGGGGAGGACGGCGCCTGGGGCGACCAGTTCGCTGACGGCACCGACGTGGCCCGCGCCGCCTGCCTCAAGGCGGGGGTCGAGATCGAGAACGAGTGGGAGCGGGAGCTGATGGATCAGATGCGGCCCAGCAACGACCTGTGGCGGTCGATGTCGCGTCGCAGTCTGGCGCGCTGACCAGCCCTTTCCCGTCCTGCACAACGAACGACGACCAGTTGCGTGACTGGACGAGCGGTCTGTCAGCTGGAGGAACAGAGCCGAGCGAGACCCGGGCGTACCGCCCGGGTCTCGCTCGTTGTCCGCCGCCGCAACCGCGGCTGGACATCCAGCTGGACAGCGGTTAGACGCGGGCCGACGGCCGGACGGGTGCCGGCGGCACCGGTTGGGCGGTGCCGCTGTCGGCGCCCCAGCCGATCGTCCGGTACGTCTGCGGACGCCTGGTACGCAGCCAGAGCGCCCAACCGACGCCGGCCAGCGCGGCCAGGGCGTACCCGGCCGGGAACCACCAGCGCAGCGGGGACGCGCCGATGCCGAGCAGGTCACCGAAGCTGGTGACGGTGCCGACGAGGATCAGCCCGAGCGCGCCGGTGGCCGCGCCCGGCGCGACCAGTCGTCGCCAGGCCGACTCGCCACGCGGGTCGCGGCGGAAGTAGCCGATCACCGCGAGTGAGGTCACGGTCATCAGGATCAGCACGCCGAGCCCACCGGTGACGGTCACCCAGAAGAACAGGTGGGTGATGGGATCCAGCCCGGTCGCCGCGTACCCCACGATCACCGCGACGGCGAGCCCGCTCTGCACCAGCGAGCCGAGCTTCGGCGCGCCGGTCCGCCGGTTCGTCCGGCCGAGCGCCGCCGGCAGCACCCGTTCCCGCCCGAGGGCGAACAGGTACCGGGCAACGGTGTTGTGGAACGCGAGCAGCGCGGCGAACAGGCTGGTCAGGAACAACAACCGGCCGGCGTCCACGAGCGTCGTGCCGATGTGCGGGTCGACCAGCACGAACATCAGTTCGGTGCCGTACTCGCGGGCTTGGGCGACGACGTCGTTCGGGCCGGCCGCCACCGCCATCGCCCAGGCGGAACCCGCGTAGCACACTCCGGCGATCGTCACCGCGAAGTAGGTGGCCCGGGCGACCGTACGACGCGGATCACGGGTCTCCTCGGCGAACACCGTGCCGGCCTCGACACCGACGAAACCGGCTATGCCGCCGACCAGCATCGCCGCCACCCCTGGGGTGAGCAGCTGGCGGGGGTCGAGACCCGCGACGGCGGCACCGTCGGCGGGGTGGCCGACCATGACGATGCTGTAGCCGATGATGACCGCGAGCTCGGCCAGCAGCAGGCCAGCCAGGATCCGGCCGTTGAGGTCGACGCGGGCCAGGCCGAGTACGGTCACCAGGGCCCAGCCGGCCAGCGCGCAGAGCCACCACGGCACGGTGGCACCGGCGACGGCGAGTACCTCGGCGGCAACCACGCCGAAAGCGCCGTACAGCCCGATCTGCATCGCGTTGTACGCGACGACGGCGACGAACGCCGCCGCGATGCCGGGGATCCGGCCGAGACCGTGCGCGACGTAGCTGTACATCGCGCCGGCGTTGACGACGTGCCGGCTCATCGCCACGTAGCCGACGGCGAAGACCGCCATCACCACCGCGATGAGCAGGTAGGCGACCGGCACCGCGGTGGTGCCGGTGACGGCATAGCCGGTGCTGGCGCCGCCGGCCACCACGGTCAGCGGCGCGGCGGCGGCGAGAACGAAGAACAACACCTGGGGTACGCCCAGGCGGGACCGGGCCAACGTCGCGGCGACGGTGCCGGACCGGCTCGTACGGAAGGTAGACACGCGGGAGCTCCGAAAGTGGTCAGTCAGGAAAACGCGGGAGTGCGCGTGCGGTGACGGAGGATCGTCCGGGGTGCCGCTACGCGGGTCTGGTCCAGGCAGGGAACCGACCAGGGGCGCGGCAGCCACGGCACGGGGGGACCGTCACTGCCGCGCCCGGTTCGTCGTGCCGGTGGTTGTGCCCCGGCACAGGCGTAGCCTCACCGGTACTCTCCGCTATGGGGATAGGTCTGCCGTTTTCAACCGTCTTCAACGGTTGGTGACCTTACGGTTGCGCTCCGACCAGGGGGCGTTCGTTGCCGTCGTCGGAAACCACCCTGGTAGCAGCTGATTGCGGCCCGGTCGGCTCCCGGGTCCGGGTCGACCAGAGCGCGCCGAGGGTGGCCAGCCACACCAGACACGCGCCGAGCATGTGCGCGCTGACCAGCGCGACCGGCAGGTCGGTGAGGTACTGGACCACGCCGATCAGTCCCTGGGCGAGCTCCACGACGACGAGCACGGCCGCCGCGCGTACCGCCGGTCGGGGTGCGCCGACCGCGCGCAACGCGAACCACCAGGCGACCGACAACCCGATCAGCAGGGCGACCGAGTCAGCGTGCAGCTGGGACATGGCCTGCGGGTCCAGCCCGGTGCGCCCGGCGTCCGGGTCGCCGGCGTGCGGGCCGCTGCCGGTCACCACGGTGCCGAGTACCAGCACCCCGAAGCTCACGGCGGTGATCACGAAGGCCAACTGGCGCAGCGGCCGGGCCACCACGTCTCGGTTGGTGCGGCCGCCGACGCGTACCCGTTGCCACAACCCGTACGCCACCGCGATGGTGACCATCGACAGCATGAAGTGCAGCGCCACCACCCAGGGGTTGAGCTGCACCCGGACGCTGACCCCGCCGATCAGGCCCTGCAGGATCACCAGTCCCAGTACGCCGAGGGCCGGTCCGCGCAGGTCCAACCGGCGTGGCCGGGACCGCAGCACCGCCAGCAGGGTGGCGAGCGCGATCATGCCGACCAGGATGCCGAGGACCCGGTTGCCGAACTCGATGATGCCGAGCACGCCCATCTCCGGCGTGGTGACGTAGGAGTCGTCGGTGCAGCGCGGCCAGGTCGGGCAGCCGAGCCCGGACCCGGTGAGCCGCACGCCGCCCCCGGTCAGCACGATCGCGACGTTGGCCACCAAGGAGGCGAGCGCGAGCCGCCGGAGCAGGGCGGGGCCGGCGGTCAGCCGACCGGACGGGGAGACGGGCACGGCGGCAATCGTACCGATATGGCGGATACCACAGCCGTGCGGTGCCGCCGGTACCGCAGCCCTGCGGTGCCGCCAGCCGACTGCGGCAAGGCCTCGCCGTGCTGGTCCCGGTGGCGGTCACGCTCGGTGCGGTGGATCACCCGGAGGCGCGTTTGCGGCCGACCGCTGAAATACGTAACGTTGGCGTAGTGAAAAACAGGGTGGGCCTCCCGGAGGGCGGGTCGGCGACCGGTGCGGTCGCCGCCGGCCCGGACGGGCGTACCCGGGACCGCCTGGTCGGGCTGCTGCTGGAGCGGGGGGCGGCGACCGCCGCTCAGCTCGGTGATGAGCTCGGGCTGAGCCCGGCGGCGATCCGCCGCCACCTGGACGCGATGCTCGCCGACGGCGACGTGGTGACCCGGGACGCGGTCACCCGGGCCCGCCGGCGACGCGGTCGGCCGGCCAAGGTCTTCCGGCTCAGCGACGACGCCCGGTCCCGGCACGGGCGCTACCGCTACGACAGCATGGCCGCCGCCGCGCTGCGCTGGATCGCCGGTCACGGCGGCGAGGCGGAGCTGGAGGCGTTCGCGGCGGCTCAGGTCGCCGGGCTGGAGGCGCGGTGCCGGGCGGCGATCGACGATGCCGGTGCGGACCCGATCGCCCGCGCGGAGGCCCTCGCCGCCGCACTCAGCGCCGAGGGCTACGCTGCCAACGCGTCCACCATCGCCTCCGGGGGGCAGTTGTGCCAGCATCACTGTCCCGTGGCCCATGTGGCTGCCGAGTTTCCACAGCTGTGCGAGGCTGAGACCGCGGTGATCTCCCGCCTGATCGGCACCCATGTGCAGCGGCTGGCCACCATCGCTCACGGCGACGGGGTGTGCACCACGCACATTCCGGACCCGAGACGGGCCGGCGGCGCCCCGACCGTTGCCATCGATGTTTCCACCGACCACGTCACCAGCACTGTGAGGACAGATAGATGACCGAGCAGACCGTCGCGCCCATCTCCCAGGAGGAGCACCTCGCGGCCCTCGGCCGGTACGAGTACGGCTGGGCCGACCGCGACGTGGCCGGCGCTGCCGCCCAGCGCGGGCTCAACGAGGCGGTGGTGCGTGACATCTCCGCCAAGAAGAACGAGCCGCAGTGGATGCTCGACCTGCGACTCAAAGGGCTGCGGCTGTTCGGCCGCAAGCCCATGCCGGCCTGGGGCGCCGACCTCACCGGGATCGACTTCGACAACATCAAGTACTTCGTCCGCTCCACCGAGAAGCAGGCCGCCAGCTGGGAGGACCTGCCCGAGGAGATCAAGAACACCTACGACAAGCTGGGCATCCCGGAGGCGGAGAAGCAGCGGCTGATCGCCGGCGTCGCGGCCCAGTACGAGTCCGAGGTGGTCTACCACAAGATCCGTGAGGACCTGGAGGAGCAGGGTGTGGTGTTCCTCGACACCGACACCGCGCTGCGCGAGCACGAGGACATCTTCAAGGAGTACTTCGGCACCGTGATCCCGGTCGGCGACAACAAGTTCGCCGCGCTGAACACTTCGGTCTGGTCCGGTGGATCGTTCATCTACGTGCCGAAGGGTGTGCACGTGGAGATCCCGCTGCAGGCCTACTTCCGGATCAACACGGAGAACATGGGCCAGTTCGAGCGGACCCTGATCATCGTCGACGAGGGTGCCTACGTGCACTACGTCGAGGGCTGCACCGCGCCGATCTACTCCTCCGACTCGCTGCACAGCGCGGTGGTCGAGATCGTGGTGAAGAAGAACGCCCGGTGCCGCTACACGACCATCCAGAACTGGTCGAACAACGTCTACAACCTGGTCACCAAGCGGGCCGTCTGCCACGCCGGCGCCACCATGGAGTGGATCGACGGCAACATCGGTTCCAAGGTCACCATGAAGTACCCGGCCGTGTTCATGACCGGTGAGCACGCCAAGGGCGAGGTGCTCTCGGTGGCGATGGCCGGCGAGGGGCAGCACCAGGACGCCGGCGCGAAGATGGTGCACGCGGCACCGCACACCTCCTCCACGATCGTCTCCAAGTCCATCGCCCGCGGCGGCGGCCGGACCTCCTACCGTGGGCTGGTCCAGGTGCTGGAGGGCTCGCAGCACAGCCGGTCGACGGTGAAGTGCGACGCGCTGCTGGTCGACGCGATCTCCCGGTCGGACACCTACCCCTACGTCGACATCCGCGAGGACGACGTCGCGATGGGGCACGAGGCGACCGTCTCCAAGGTCAGCGACGACCAACTGTTCTACCTGATGAGCCGGGGTCTGAGCGAGGACGAGGCGATGGCCATGATCGTCCGGGGCTTCATCGAGCCGATCGCCAAGGAACTCCCGATGGAGTACGCCCTCGAGCTGAACCGGCTGATCGAGCTGCAGATGGAGGGCGCGGTCGGCTGACCCGCCCGAGACACCGCCCCACCGACACCGCCGAGAACAGGAAGAGATGACTATTCAGGCCTCCGCGCCGCCGAAGACCAAGTCGCAGGCGTTGCGCTCCTACGATGTCGCCGACTTCCCGGCCCTGACCGGCCTGGAGGAGGAGTGGCGCTTCACCCCGCTCAAGCGAATGCGGGGGCTGGCCACCGGCACTCCGGCCGCCAGCGGCTCGGTCCGGTACGAGTACGCCGACCTGCCCGCCGGGGTGACTGCGGGCCAGGTCGACCGCACCGACCGACGGGTCGGCGGCGTGCTGACCCCGTTCGACCGGATCAGCGCCCTGGCCTACACCGGCTGCGCCGAGGTCCTGCTGGTGGAGGTGGCACCGGAAGCCACCCCGGCCGAGCCGGCGGTGGTCCGGGTGCTCGGCACCGGGGCGGACCAGATCGCGTACGGGCACACCCTGGTCGACGTCGGCCGGTTCGCCGAGGCGACCCTGGTGTTCGACCAGGTCGGCTCGACCACTCTGGCCGACAACGTCGAGGTGATCGTCGGCGACGGCGCGACGCTGACCCTGGTCACCGTCGCCGACTGGGCACCCGACGCGGTGCAGGCGCAGCATCTGAAGTTCCGGCTCGGCCGCGACGCCCGGGTCACGCACATCCAGGTCACCCTCGGCGGCGACCTGGTACGCCAGTTCACCAGCGTCGAGTACACCGGCCGGGGCGGCGACGCCGAGCTGTTCGGGCTCTACTTCGCCGACGCCGGCCAGCACCTGGAGCACCGGCAGATGGTGGACCACACCGTGCCGGACTGCCGCAGCAACGTCGGCTACCGGGGGGCGCTGCAGGGCGACAGCGCGCACACCGTCTGGGTCGGCGACGTACTGATCCGCGCCGAGGCCACCGGCACCGACACGTACGAGATCAACCGGAACCTGGTGCTGACCGACGGCGCCCGGGCCGACTCGGTGCCCAACCTGGAGATCGAGACCGGAGAGGTGGCCGGGGCCGGGCACGCCAGCGCCACCGGCCGGTTCGACGACGAGCAGCTGTTCTACCTGATGGCCCGGGGCATCCCGGAGGCCGAGGCGCGCAAGCTGGTGGTCCGCGGGTTCTTCGCCGAGCTGGTCGACAAGATCCCGGTGGCCGAGCTGCGCGACCGGCTCGGCGACGCGATCGAGCAGCGGCTGCGCCGCGTCGAGGCCGGCGCGGCCGCGCCGCGCACCGCCGACGTGGCGGCACCACCGACCGTGCCCGGCCAGCCCGGTGCGGTCACCGAGAGGACCCGCTGAGCATGTCCGACCTGATCCGGGTCTGCGCCACCACCGAGATCCCGAAGGGTACGGCGGTCAGCGCCGACATCGACGGTACGCAGATCGCCCTGGTGCACACCGACGAGGACTCCTTCTACGCGGTGTACGACGAGTGCTCGCACGCCGCGGTCGCCCTCTCCGAAGGCGAGGTGGACGGCTGCACGTTGGAGTGCTGGCTGCACGGTTCGCGTTTCGATCTGCGCACCGGCGAGCCGACCGGGCTGCCCGCCACCGAACCCGTACCCGTCTTCCCCGTCGAGATCCGCGACGGCGACATCTACGTCAGTCTGACGCCGAGCAATGGAGTGACCGCACCATGAGCGTTCTGGATATCCGCGACCTGCAGGTTTCGGTCAAGCTGCCGGAAGGCGAGCTCAAGCCGATCCTGGCCGGGGTGACGCTGACCATCCGGTCGGGGGAGACACACGCCATCATGGGCCCGAACGGCTCCGGCAAGTCGACCCTGGCGTACTCGATCGCCGGGCACCCCAAGTACGAGATCACCGGCGGGGAGGTGCTGCTCGACGGTGCGGACGTACTGGCCATGTCGGTCGACGAGCGGGCCCGTGCCGGACTGTTCCTCGCCATGCAGTACCCGGTGGAGGTGCCCGGCGTCTCGGTGGCGAACTTCCTGCGTACCGCCAAGACCGCCGTCGACGGTGCCGCGCCGAAGCTGCGTACCTGGGCCGGCGAGCTGCGTGGGGCCATGGAGCGGCTGCAGATGGACCCGGCGTTCGCGCAGCGCAACGTCAACGAGGGCTTCTCCGGTGGCGAGAAAAAGCGGCACGAGATTGTGCAGCTGGAGCTGCTCAAGCCGAAGATGGCCATCCTCGACGAGACCGACTCCGGGCTCGACATCGACGCCCTGCGGGTGGTCAGCGAAGGGGTGAACCGGGTTCGCTCCACCGGGGAGACCGGCCTGCTGCTGATCACCCACTACACCCGGATCCTGCGCTACATCAAGCCGGACTTCGTGCATGTCTTCGTCGGCGGACGCATCGTCGAGGAGGGCGGCCCGGAGCTGGCGGAGAAGCTGGAAGCCGAAGGTTACGAGCGGTACGTCGCGGGTGCCGGCGCGGCGTCGGCCTGAGATCCACTACCACCCTGTGTGCAGAAGGGCGGCGTCGAGCCGATGAGCACCATAGCCATCCCCCGGGACACACCGGCGCCGGGCGGTCCGTCCGCTCTGGACGTCGCGGCCGTCCGGGCCGACTTTCCGATCCTCGGTCGGGAAGTCAACGGGCATCCGCTGGTCTATCTGGACAGCGCCAACACCTCGCACAAGCCGCGCCAGGTGCTCGACGCGCTGACCGACTTCTACCAGTCGCACAACGCCAACGTCGCCCGCTCGGTGCACACCCTCGGCACCGAGTCCACCGAGGCGTACGAGGGCGCCCGGGCCAAGCTGGCCGCGTTCGTCAACGCGGGCAGCCCGGACGAGGTGGTCTTCACCAAGAACTCCACCGAAGCGATCAACCTGGTCGCGTACGCGTTCTCCAACGCCTCGACGGGCGCCGCGACCGGGGCCGACCCCCGGTTCCGGCTCGGCCCAGGTGACGAGGTGGTGATCTCCGAGATGGAGCACCACTCGAACATCGTGCCGTGGCAGCTGCTCTGCGAACGCACCGGTGCCACACTGCGCTGGTTCGGGCTGACCGAGGACGGTCGGCTGGACGAGTCGCAGCTGGACGAGTTGGTCACCGAGCGGACCAAACTGGTCTCCCTGGTGCACATGTCGAACATCCTCGGCACGGTCAACGACCTCACCGCGATCACCCGGCGGGTCCGCGAGGTTGGTGCGCTGCTGCTGCTGGACTGCTCGCAGTCGGTGCCGCACCGTCCGGTCGACGTCGTCGCGCTGGATGCCGACTTCATCGTCTTCACCGGGCACAAGATGTGCGGACCGACCGGGATCGGGGTGCTGTGGGGCCGCGCCGCGCTGCTCGCCGCGATGCCGCCGGTGCTCGGCGGCGGCTCGATGATCGAGACGGTGGCGATGAGCGGGTCCACGTTTGCCGCCCCGCCGGCCCGGTTCGAGGCCGGCACCCCGCCGATCGCCCAGGCGGTCGGCCTCGGTGCCGCCGTCGACTACCTCGCCGGGCTGGGCATGCCGGCGGTCGCCGCGCACGAGCAGCGGATCACCGGGTACGCCCTGGAGGCGCTGGCCACCGTGCCGGGGCTGCGGATCGTCGGCCCGCCCGGACCAGACGGGCGGGGTGGCACGGTCTCGTTCGCGGTGGACGGGATCCACCCGCACGACGTGGGTCAGATCCTGGACGCCCAGGGGGTGCAGGTACGGGTCGGCCACCACTGCGCCCGGCCGGTCTGCGTGCGCTACGGCGTCCCGGCGACCACCCGGGCCTCGTTCTACCTCTACACCACGACCGGCGAGGTCGACGCGCTGGTGCATGGTCTGGAGAAGGCGCGGAAGGTCTTCGGCTGATGGAGCTCGACCAGCTGTACCAGGAGATCATCCTGGACCACTACAAGCGTCCGCAGGGGCGTGGTCTACGCGAGCCGTACGCGGCGGAGGCGCATCACGTCAACCCGACCTGCGGCGACGAGATCACCGTACGGGTGAGTCTGGGTGCGGACACCCGGCTCGGGGTGTCGCACGACGGTCAGGGTTGTTCGATCAGCCAGGCGTCGGCGAGCGTGCTGTACGAGTTGGTCGACGGTCGGCCGGTGGACGAGGCGTTCGCGGTGCACGGTGCCTTCGTCGCGCTGGTGTCCGGCCGCGGCGAGGTCGAGCCGGACGAGGATGTGCTGGGTGACGGGGTGGCGTTCGCCGGTGTGGCGCGCTATCCGGCCCGGGTGAAGTGTGCGTTGCTGCCGTGGATGGCCTTCAAGGACGCCGCGGCACGCGCCGGTGTGGGCGCGAGCCCGGAGGTGAAGCAGTGAGTGCCGAAGAGACCATGACCGGGGCGACACAGGCGACGGAGCCCACCGACGGCGGTACGGCCGCCGCAGCGACCGTCGGCCAGCCGGCGATCGCCGACATCGAGGAGGCGATGAAGGACGTCGTCGACCCGGAGCTGGGCATCAATGTGGTCGATCTCGGCCTGGTGTACGGCGTACACGTCGACGATGACAACGTGGCCACCCTGGACATGACGTTGACCAGCGCGGCCTGCCCGCTGACCGACGTGATCGAGGAGCAGGCCCGTACCGCGTTGACCACTGGACCCGGTGGCGGACTGGTGTCCGACATCCGGATCAACTGGGTGTGGATGCCGCCGTGGGGGCCCGACAAGATCACTGACGAGGGCCGGGACCAGTTGCGGGCGCTCGGCTTCAACGTCTGACGGCACCCGCGCCGCCGCCGGCCGTCCAGTCCGGCCGGCGGCGCTCGGCGGGTCAGTGCACCAGACTGACCAGGGCCCGTTTGAGGAAACCGTCGTGCCGGTCGTCGACCCAGCTGACCGCGCTGATCGGGCGCCCCTGCCGGCGGGCCTCGTCGCAGTAGTCCAGCACGTCGGTGGCCGGCTGGTAGTCGGTCACCGCGAGCGCCGCGTTGGCGCGCATGCGGTACGCCGCGTCCTCGGCGTCGCGTACCGCCACCCGTCCGTCGTCGTCACGGCGGGCGGCCACGGTGATCTGCCAGCCGAAGATCTGGACCAGCACGATTCCGGGTGGGGCGTTCGCCGGGATGCTCACCTCGGCATTGGCCCGGGCGAGCGCCTCGGCCACCTCCCGTTGGTAGGTACCGGCCCAGGCCGCATGCGCCTGTTGCGGACGCATCACCGACAGCAGGTCGGTCTGCCGGTCCGCAGGCATCGCGGTGAGCAGGGCAGCGACGGTGGGTTGCGGCAGCCGGTCGGCGACCGCGTGCACCTGCTCGGCCGGAAGCCGATTGAGCATGGCCACCGCCTCGGCGGTCGGCATGGCTCGGGCCAGGTCGGCCAGCTGATCGGTGCTGAGCAGACCGATCAACCGGGACCGCAGATCGTCGCCGGCGGCCGGTAGCAGCCGGACCAGGTCGGTGGTCGTCAGCTCGGCAACTGCCACCGGGATGCGGTCGGCCGGCATGGCTGCCAGCAGCCCGACAGCCTGTCGCGGCGAAGTGCTGCGGACCATCGCGATCAGCTGGGTCATGGGCATCATCCCACCGGGCAGCATGAGTGTCGTCTCCAGGGAGTCAAGTGATCGTTACGCGCGCCTGATGTGCCTAACATCCCTGGTCGGCGTGGTGCATCACCCCGTCGGCGGACAAGTTCCCCGATTCGGTCAGGCCGGTCCACCGGGCCGGCGGTGCGCCGCATACCGCTTGGCCAGCCGGCGTCCCGCGACACCGTCGTGGATGGATCACCGGATGCCGTCGTACTCACCCACCACCGTCGACGATCTTGGCTCCGGTAACCGGCTGGGTGGCGGTGCCGGCCGCCGGTAGTATGGGGCCGTGCTGCTCTGCGAAGGCTGAACCGCCCCACGCCGACGGACAGGACGTCCGGTCGGCGTTTTGTCGTGTCCGCGAGTCAGCTTCCGATCTCAGGAGTGAGCTACCAATGATCACCGCTACCGGCCTGGAACTGCGTGCGGGCTCGCGGATCCTGCTGTCCGACACCACCCTGCGGGTGCAGCCCGGCGACCGCATCGGCCTGGTCGGCCGCAACGGTGCCGGCAAGACCACCACCCTCAAGGTGCTGGCCGGCGAGGGCCTGCCGTACACCGGACAGATCGACCGGCGCAGCGCGGTCGGATATCTTCCGCAGGATCCGCGTACCGGCGACCTGAACGTGACCGCTCGCGACCGGGTGCTGTCGGCCCGCGGCCTGGACCGGCTGATGTCCCAGATGAACGAAGTCGAGCAGCAGTTGGCGCAGGGCGGCACCGACGAGCGCCTGGTCCGTCGCTACGGCACGCTGGAGGACCAGTTCGCCTCCCTCGGCGGGTACGCCGCCGAGGCGGAGGCAGCCAGGATCTGCGCCAACCTGGGTCTGCCGGACCGGGTGCTGGGCCAGCCGATCGGGACGCTCTCCGGCGGTCAGCGCCGCCGTATCGAGCTGGCCAGGATCCTGTTCCGGGACGCGGCCGAGAACGGCGGCGGCATCCTGCTGCTCGACGAGCCGACCAACCACCTGGACGCCGACTCGATCACCTGGCTGCGTGGCTTCCTCGCCGGGCACAAGGGCGGGCTGGTGGTGATCAGCCACGACGTGGACCTGCTGGACGCGGTGGTCAACAAGGTCTGGTTCCTCGACGCCACCCGCTCGGTGGTGGACGTCTACAACGTCGGCTGGGCGGCGTACCAGCAGCAGCGGGAGACCGACGAGCGGCGCCGCCGCCGGGAACGAGCGAACGCCGAGAAGAAGGCCGGTGCGCTGCTCGCCCAGGCCGACAAGATGCGGGCCAAGGCCACCAAGACGGTGGCTGCGCAGAACATGGCCCGGCGAGCGGAGAAACTGCTCGCCGGTCTGGAGGACGAGCGGGTTGCCGACAAGGTGGCCAAGGTCCGGTTCCCCAGCCCGGCCCCGTGCGGCAAGACGCCGTTGACGGCGGCAGGGCTGTCGAAGTCGTACGGATCGTTGGAGATCTTCTCCGGGGTCGACGTGGCGGTCGACCGTGGCTCCCGGGTGGCGATCCTCGGGCTGAACGGTGCCGGCAAGACGACGTTGCTGCGGATTCTCGGTGGCCTGGTCGAGCCGGATTCCGGTGCGGTGCGGCCCGGGCACGGGCTGCGGATCGGCTACTACGCGCAGGAGCACGAGACCCTGGACGTCGAGCGTTCGGTGCTCGACCACATGCGCAGTGCGGCGATCGACCAGGCGGATACCGACCTGCGAAAGATTCTCGGTGCGTTCCTGTTCAGCGGTGAGGACGTGAACAAGCCGGCCGGGGTGCTCTCCGGTGGGGAGAAGACCCGGCTCGCGTTGGCCACGCTGGTCTGTTCGGGGGCGAACGTATTGCTGCTCGACGAGCCGACCAACAACCTGGATCCGGTCAGTCGTGAACAGGTTCTCGATGCCATCGCCCGGTATCCCGGCGCCATCGTCCTGGTGACCCATGATCCGGGTGCGGTGCTGGCTCTCAAACCAGACCGGGCGATTCTCCTGCCCGACGGTGATGAGGACGCGTGGAGCGACGACCTGCTCGAACTCGTGGAACTTGCATGAGGGCGCGGTCCGTCCGGCAGCCCGGCCCGGGGCGATGCTTCATCGGTGAACGTCATTATCGGATAGCGTGAATTGTATGAACAAGGCGCACCGGGTGGGGCTGACGAAGGGCTGCCGGCATGCCGGTGGGATTCCTCGGTGGCGCCGTATCGGGTAACTGACAGGGCTGTGCGTGTCGGTTGGCGAACAGTTGATATCTGGCGCATGATCGTTGGAGACGGTCTAATAGGTGGGACCGCATCGAACCGCACAGTCTGGGACGTGAGGAATCAGCATGGCAGCCACCGGCACAGCCGCCACCACCGAGAAGGGTCGCCGGATCGTCGGAGCCGAGCGTCAGACCCTGGCCAAGGACCTGGTCAAGCGGTACACATCCGGCGAGAGCATCCGCGCCCTTGCGGCCTCCACCGGCCGCTCGTACGGGTTCGTCCACCGGGTGCTCACCGAGTCCGGCGTGCAACTGCGCCAGCGTGGCGGCGCTCGGCGTCGCAAGAAGGGGTGACGATCCAGTTGCGCCCCGTACCCCGCTGTCACGGTCAAGGCCCTCGTTGACCGTGTCCGGTGGCGTACGACTCGACTACGACGGGCCGGTCGCGACGGTGACGTTGGACCGGCCCGACGTGCTCAACGCTCAAACCCCGCAGATGTGGCGGGCGCTGCGCGGCATCGGCCGGGAGCTGCGCGGCGACGTCCGCGTCGTGGTGGTCCGCGGCGCCGGTCGGGCCTTCTCCGCAGGCCTCGACCGGGGCGCGATCCAGGCACTGCTCGACCCCAGCGCTGCGGGTGGCACCGATGCGGATCTCGCCGCGACCGACCATCCGCGAGCCGACTCTCCCGATACCGGTCCGCCCGGTGACGATCCGACCCCGTCGCCGTTGGCCGCCCTGTCGCCGGACGAGTGCGCCGCCCGGATCGCCGAGTACCAGGAGGCCTTCACCTGGCTGGCCCGCCCCGACGTGATCAGCGTCGCCGCCGTGCACGGGCCGGCCGTCGGCGCCGGATTCCAGCTTGCCCTCGGCTGCGACCTGCGCGTCCTGGCCGACGACGCCCGGCTGCGGATGGCCGAGGTGACCCTCGGCCTGGTGCCGGACCTCGGCGGCACCCGGCGACTGGTCGACCTGGTCGGCTACGCCCGCGCCCTGGAGATCTGCGTCACCGGTCGCTGGCTCGACGCGGCCGAGGCCGATCGGCTCGGGCTGGCCAACCTGGTGGTGCCCGCGACGGAGCTGGCCCCGGCCGTCGCCGACCTGGTCGCGGCCGTGCTGGCCGGGCCCCGCGACGCGGTCGTCGAGATCAAGGCCCTGCTCACCGGAGCCACCGACCGCACCCCCGCCGCCCAGCTGCGCGCCGAGCGGGAGGCGCAGACCCGACGGATCCGGGACCTGACCGGCGCCGGCGAGTAGCCGCCGGGTCGGGCAGTAAGGCCTCAACGGGAAGACACCAGTTACCTGAGCTGTTGTCGTAGGCGTCCGGGACACTGGTACCCGCGACGGTGGCGAGACGAAGGTGGCGGGTGCCGATGGCTGGATCCGGTGGGATGGGTGGCATGGGGGCCGGCTGGGGCATGCTGCGCTCGATGCGCGACGGCGACCAGCTGAGTTCCCACCGGGTCAGCCGGGGCACCACCCGGCGGATCGTCGCCTTCGCCCGCCCGTACCGGCGGGACATCAGCGTCTTCCTGGTCACCGTCGTGCTGGCGGCAGGCATCGGGGTCGCCACCCCGGTCCTCGCCGGCGACGTGGTGAACGCGATCACCGCCGGTCGCGCTGACGCCGGCGCGACCGTGGTCCGGCTGGCCCTGCTGATCGCCGGTCTCGCCGTGGTGGACGCGCTGCTCTCCCTGGCCCAACGCTGGTACGCCGCCCGGATCGGTGAGGGCATCATCCTGGACCTGCGGACCCGGGTCTTCGACCACGTGCAGCGGATGCCGTTGCAGTTCTTCACCCGGACCCAGACCGGTGCGCTGGTCAGCCGGCTCAACAACGACGTGATCGGCGCCCAGCGGGCCTTCACCTCGACGCTGTCCGGTGTGGTCAGCAATGTCATCCAGCTGGTGCTCACCGCCGCGGTGATGTTCACCCTGTCCTGGCAGATCACCGCGCTGTCCCTGGTGCTGCTGCCGATCTTCATCGTGCCGGCCCGCCGGGTCGGCAAGCGGCTCGCGGAGATCACCCGGGAGTCGTACGACCTCGACGCCAAGATGAACGCCACGATGACCGAGCGGTTCGGGGTCGCCGGCGCGCTACTGGTCAAGCTCTTCGGCCAGCCCGAGGTCGAGGCACGCCGGTTCGCCGAGCGGGCCGACCGGGTCCGGGAGATCGGCATCCAGTCGGCGATGTACTCGCGTACCTTCTTCGTGGCGATGCTGCTGGTCGCCTCGCTCGCCCAGGCGCTCACCTACGGACTCGGCGGCTGGCTGGCGGTCACCGGCGCGGTCAGCGCCGGCACCGTGGTGACCCTGGCCCTGCTGCTCACCCGCCTCTACGGGCCGCTGACCGCGTTGAGCAACGTGCGGGTCGACGTGATGAGCGCGTTGGTCTCCTTCGACCGGGTGTTCGAGGTGCTCGACCTCGCCCCGTCGATCGCCGAGCGCCCGGACGCCGTCGTCGTGCCGCCCGGCTCGAGCCGACTGGAGTTCCGCGACGTCCGGTTCCGGTACCCCAGCGCCGCCGAGATCTCGCTGGCCTCGCTGGAGGACGTCGCGACGCTCGACCGGACCGTCTCCGAGCCGGTGCTGCGCGGGGTGTCGTTCACCGTGGAGCCGGGGCAGCTGGTCGCCCTGGTCGGCCCGTCCGGCGCCGGCAAGAGCACCACCGCGATGCTGGTCTCCCGGGTGTACGACGTGACCGACGGCGAGATCCGGGTGGGCGGGGTGGATGTGCGCGACGCGACACTCGACTCGCTGCGCGACACCATCGGGGTGGTCACCCAGGACTCCCACCTGTTCCACGAGACGATCGCGGAGAACCTGCGGTACGCCCGCCCGGACGCCACCGACGACGAGATGTGGGCGGCGCTGCGCGGCGCACAGGTCGAGGAGCTGGTCCGGGCCCTGCCGGACGGGCTGGACACGGTGGTCGGGGAGCGCGGCTACCGCTTCTCCGGTGGTGAGAAACAGCGGATCGCCATCGCCCGGCTGCTGCTCAAGGCGCCGTCGATCGTCATCCTCGACGAGGCCACCGCCCACCTCGACTCGGAGTCCGAGGCGGCGGTGCAGCGCGCTCTGTCGGTCGCGCTGACCGGCCGTACCGCACTGGTCATCGCGCACCGGCTGTCGACGGTGCGCGACGCGGACCAGATCCTCGTCCTCGACGAGGGCCGGATCGTCGAGCGCGGCCGGCACACCGAGCTGATCGCCGCCGGCGGGCTGTACGCCGAGCTGTACCGCACCCAGTTCGCAGTGGCCGACTCGCCGACCCCGTACCTCGACGACACCGGGCTGGATCCAGTGACGGCCGGGTCGGGTCGCGCCTTTCCGACTGAACAGGACCTGCCCCCGCCGCCCGGCGGTGCCGCCGGATAGCGGCCCGCCGTCGACTAGGCTGGGCCGGTGGAGTTGGAGGCTGAGGTTGCGGCGGCACTGCGCGAGTTCGCGCAGCGGCTGGCCCCGCTCGATCCGGCACCGGTCCGGTCGGCTGGCGTGGCGGTTCGCGTCGGCGACGCCGACCCTGTCGTACTGACCGAGTCGGTGGCTGCGGCGCTCTGCGCCGCCCTGCGGTCGTACCACGATCCCCGCGACCGGGGCCGGTGCGCCCAGTGCGGGGGGCCACGTCTCGACGAAGGTCTTCAGTGTCTCGACTGCGGACAACCGGCCGGCCTGTTCGGTCAGCTGATCCGCGAGCGGATGGCCCGCCACCAGTAACACCTATCGTGGCGGTTCGGCCGCCACCGCCTGCCGCAGCCGGTCGAACTCGGCGACGAGCCGGTCGAGCTGGTAGTGGGCATTGAGCCCGCTCGGGTTGGGCAGCACCCAGAGCCTCGCGCCGCCGAGGTCCTCGGGTCGGGGTCCGACGAGCGCCCGTCGCTGGTCGAACGCCAGCCGGTACGCGGTCACCCCGACCACGGCGATCCACCGGGGTCGGTACGCGGCGGCCAACCGGACGAGCCGCGCGCCTCCGGCGACCAGCTCCGGCGGCGAGAGTTCGTCGGCCCGCGCCGTCGCCCTGGCGACCAGGTTCGTCACGCCCAGCCCGAACCCGGGCAGCAGATGGTCCTCGCTGGGGTCGAGCCGTCGGGGCGTGAAGCCGGACCGGTGCAGTGTCGGCCAGAACCGGTTGCCCGGGCGGGCGAAGTGGTGGCCGACGGCAGCGGAGTACAGGCTCGGATTGATCCCACAGAACAACACGTCGAGGTCGGGTCCGACGACGTCGGGCAGGGTACGGCCGACAGCGTCGGCCAGGAGCTGCGCCATCGTGACCCGGTCGGTGGACACGCCGGGAAGCCGTTCAGGGACAGGGCAGCGCGCCGCCGTCGACGGGCAGCGTGATGCCGGTCAGATAGCTCGCCGCCGGGGACAGGACGAACGCCGCCACCCGGCCGAACTCCGCCGGCTCGCCCAGCCGGCCGAGCGGAATGTCGGCCTCGGCCTCGGCCCGGGCCTGCTGCGGATCGTCGGTCGCGGCGAACAGTTCCACGTTGCGATCGGTCATGATCCGGCCGGGCAGCAGACTGACTACCCGGATGCCCCGGCCGGCGTAGCCGTCGGCGAGCTCCTTGGCGACCGCTGCGAGCCCGGGCCGCAGGCCGTTGGAGATGCCCAGTCCGGGCAGCGGCATCCGGGCCGACGTCGACAGCACCACGGCGACCGCCCCGCCGGCGGGTAGCGCGTCGGCGACGGTCCGTACCGCCCGTACCGTGCCGACGAATACCGTGTCGAACGCCGCCCGCCACTGTTCGTCGCTGACCGCGTGGCTGGGACCGGGTTTCGGCCCGCCGACCGAGATCAACGCCCCGTCGAGCCGGCCGAAGTGCTCATGGGCCGTCGCGACCAGGTGTGCCGCGCAGCCCGGCTCGCCCAGGTCGGCGCTGACCGCGATCGCGTGCTGCGGGCCGCCGAGACGTTGCGCCGCCGCCGTCACTCTGGCGGTGTCCCGGGCGGCGAGTACCACCCGCGCCCCGTCGGCGACCAGACAGGCGGCGGTGGCGTAGCCGAGTCCACGGGACGCGCCGGTGAGCACGTACACCCGGTTTTCGAGGCCCAGATCCATGGCCCGATCCTGCCGCATGCCGCGACGCCGCCGGTTGTGACCCCGCCGGTTGTGACCCCGCCGGCCGACGGCCCGGCGGATCATCCGGGACGGCTACCGGCGGCGGCCGCCGAACGTCCGTACCTGACCGCCGACCTGGACCGCCCACCCGCCGGGCAGCCGGCGTACCGCCGGAAGTCGGCGTCGGCGGGGAACCGACGACCCGTCGTAGCGCCAGCCGACCTCCCGGCCGGCCAGCTCCGCCATGGCCAGGCCCGGCAGACGGTTGTCGGCGGCAAGCGCCCGGGCGAAGTCCCAGCCGTCACGCAGCCCGCCCGCCGGTCGTCGGCCGGTTGCCCAGCGGACGAACGCGGCCGGCCAGGCGTCACCCAGCGAGGCGGCCAGCAGCGGCCAGTGCCGGGCCACCTCGCCGGCCCGCTTGCGGGTCAACGCGGTACGGGCGACCGCCAGCCGGTGCGGGTCGAATCCGGGTGGCGGATCGGTGCCGTCGACGAGGGATGCGACCAGCGCACGCTGGGCGGCGGCGAGCTCCGCCTGCCGAGCGGCGGCGAGCTCCGCCCGTCGGGGGGCGGCGCGCTCGGCTCGGGGGTCGGAGCCGACGCCGGACGACACCCGCCCGGTCACGTGATCCGGCCCAGCCCGGCAGCCGCCGCGATGGAGTCCAACTCGGCGCGCAGCACCTCGCCCGGCGGATAGTGCCCGTCCCGCTCCAGCAGCACCGCTGGTGGCCGCCGCCGGGCGCACAGCTCGGCGAGCAGCTGCAGCACCCCGGCCGGGACCGGGTCGGTGTGCGTGTCGTGGTAGATCCCGTCCCGGTCGGCGGCACCGCCGGCGACGTGCACGTACGCGATGCGTTCCAGCGGCAGCCGGTCGAGCAGGGCGACCGGGTCGTCGCCCCGGTTGCGGGCGTTGGCGTAGACGTTCGCGACGTCCAACAGCAGCAGTGCACCGGAGCGTTCGATGATCTCACTGACGAAGTCGGCCTCGTCGAGCTCGTCGTCGGGCCAGTCGAACACCGCAGCGATCGGTTCGAGCGCGACCGGCACCGGCAGTTCGGCGGACACCCGCCGGACGTTGCCGACGACCGTGTCGACCGCCGCCCAGGTGCGGGGCAGCGGCAGCAGATGCCCGGCCTCGACCCCGCCGGCCCGGACGAAGGCGATGTGTTCGCTGACCAGGGGCGCGTCCAGCAGCTCGGCGACGCCCGCGAGCCGGTCGGCCCGGTCCGGCTCGACCGGCTCGGCACTGCCAAGGGACAGCCGTACGCCGTGTGGCACGACGGTCACCCCCCGCTCACGGAGCCGGCGAAGCCCGTCGTCCAGTGGCCGGCCGGGGTCGACGGACTCGGCGATCACCTCGCAGAAGCGCAATCCGGGCAATCCATCGACGAAGCCGGAGATCTCCGGCCGCCAGCCGAGGCCGACCCCGAGGCC
Organism: Solwaraspora sp. WMMA2080; assembly: GCF_027497395.1. Taxonomy (GTDB): domain Bacteria; phylum Actinomycetota; class Actinomycetes; order Mycobacteriales; family Micromonosporaceae; genus Micromonospora_E. The sequence goes on from NZ_CP114910.1 coordinate 526,257, forward strand.
ACCGTCGGGGTTGGGCGGCCAGACGGCGGCGGACATCGGGCTCATCCGCCGCAGCCGCCGCCGCAACCACCGCCGCAGCCGCCACCTCCGTCACCGCCGCCCCCGCCGCTGTCACCGCCCCAACCGGAGGGCCCGGTGCCGGCGCTCACCCGCTGGATCTCCGCGGTCCCCGCGAACGCCGGGTCCATGGCCCACAAGGACGCCGCTCCGAAAACGCCGACCCCCATCGCAGCGCCGGCGACACCGTACGTCGCGGGGGCCGGCCGCAGGGTCGGCGAGAGGTGACGGTACTGGCTGCGCAGTTTGGTGAGGAGGCGATTCGCGGCCCGGGTGCGGCGCGGCACCGAGAAGAACAGCACCAGTGCCACCGGTACGGTGACCGCGAGCATCAGCACCAGGTAGCCGACCGGCCGGTTGTTCGCGGCGCCGGCGAACACCCGCAGCACACCGACGGCGGCGAGGATCCCGACCGTGCCGGCGAGCAGCCGGGCGGTACGGCGTTGGCCGTCACCGATGGCCAGGCCGGCGGCGACCAGCCCGTCGCGCATCCGGTGCAGCGCGTCGACGACCCACTGGTCGGTCTGCAGGTCGCGGACCCGTACCTGGCGCTGCGCGGCGTGGTGGACCGCCTGGTCGAGCTGCCCGGCACCGGCCGGCAGCGGACCGGCGGCCCGCAACGTGCCGCGGCTGCCGACGTCGACGCTGCCTGCCGAGCGCAACGCCGCCAGGCTGGCGTACACAGCCAACCGGCCCCCGCCGTTGAGGTACGCGACCTCGGCGCCGCCGAGTGATCCGGTGCGGCCGTCGTGCCCGGAGAGCGCGATCCGCCGGTAGCCGAGGTTGGCGACGAGGAGCACCAGCGCGGTCAGTCCGAAGACGACGAGGAAGGTGGGGCCGGGGATGCCCCAAGTGTCACCGGGCGTCATAGGGTCTCCTGGTCGCTGGGCGGGCGTCGGGTCACCGACGCTCCCGCGCTGACGGTGGTCCCTATTGTGGGACAGCCGTGCCACCGGTCAGCGTGGCGGAGGTCGACGTACCGCCTCCTCGACGATGTCGAGGACGGCGCCGAGGTCGCTGCCCGGCCGCCCCATTGCCAGCTGCAGCACCAGCCCGTCGTAGGCCAGTTCCAGGAACCGCGCCAGGACGTCGATCGGTACGTCGTCGCGCAGCACGCCGGCATCGCGTTGGCGGCCGAGCCGCTCCCGGGTCGCCTCGGCGATCGCGGCGGACCGGGCGGCCCAGCGCCGGGCGAAGTCCGGGTCGGTACGCAGCCGCCGGGACACCTCGAGCTGGCTGCCCAGCCAGCCGGCGGTGTCCGGGGAGTCTGCCCGGGTGAGCAGGTCGCGCATCACCTGGACCAGGCCGTTGCGGGCCACCGTCTCGACCATCGCGGCCGCGTCGTCCTCGGCGACCGCCAGGAACAGTGAGTCCTTGTCCCGGAAGTGGTGGAAGATCGCTCCCCGGGACAGCCCGGTGGCCTCCTCCAGCCGGCGGACGGTGGCACCTTCGTACCCGTGCCGGGCGAAGCAGACCCGGGCGGCGGCGAGGATCTCCTGGCGGCGTGCGTCGAGCTGGATCTGGCTCACCCGGGGCATGATGTGATCGTGTCAGGTGGGCAGACCGGTAGCAAGCCGTACGTACGGCTTGCTACCGGTACTCGTTTACATTCTGGGACTGTTCCCCGCCATACGGTGTCGCGTAAGGTGCGCCCGTGCCACTCCTGCTCCTGGATCTGGACAACACCCTGCTCGACCGGGCCGGGGCGTTTCGCGTGTGGGGTCAGGAATTCCTGGACTCGGTCGGTGCCCCACGAGACGACATCGACTGGCTGGTCTCCGTCGATGCCGACGGGCTGACCGACCGGTGGGATCTGGCCGACGCGCTCCGGGAGCGGTATCGACTCCGGTCGTCGTCGGTCGACCTGGTCGAGGAGCTGCACGACGGCGTCGTGCGGCACACCCGGCTGGATCCGCTGGTGGCCTGTTCGTTGGCGATCGCACGGGACGCCGGCTGGGTGCCGGTGATAGTCACCAACGGGACGGCCCGCCAGCAGGAGGCGAAAATCCGCCGGACCGGCCTGGACCGGTACGTGGCCGACTGGGTGATCTCGGAGGCCGCCGGGGTCAGCAAACCCAACCCGAGGATCTTCGCACTGGCCGCGCAGAGCGTGCGGATGCGGCTACGCGGCGCCTGGATGGTGGGTGACAGCCCGGAGGCCGACATCGGCGGAGCCGCCGCGGCCGGACTGCCCAGCGTCTGGTTGCACCGGGGCCGCAACTGGCTGGACGAGCGGTACGCGCCGACCCGGGAAGCGTCCGGTGTGATCCCGGCCGTGGCCGCGGTGCTGGCCGGCTGACCTGCGGTTCTCCTCGCCGCAGCCACTACTGCAGGTAACTCTCCACCTCGCCGGTGGGCCGTGGCTGGACGGCGTCCGGGTCGCCGCCGCCGTCCCGGGCGGCCCGGCGGCGACGCAGCAGGTCCCAGCACTGGTCGAGCGCCTCTTCCAGCGCGCCCAGTCGGGCGTGTTCCTCGTCTGCGGAGAGCTGCCCGGCGGCGAACCTGCCACGCAGCTCGTGCTCCTCGTCGACCAGTTCCTGGATTCGGGCCAGCAAGGTCCTGTCGTCCATGGTCCGAGCTTGGCACAACACGGCGGTGGGTGGTGACCGGACCGGGTCACCACCCACCGCCGCCGTTCATCCGTGACCGGATCAGCTGGCCAGCATCTTGCGCAGCACGAACTGCAGGATGCCGCCGTGCCGGTAGTAGTCGGCCTCGCCCGGGGTGTCGATCCGGACCACGGCCTCGAACTCGACACCCGTGTCGGTGCGCACGGTCACCGTACGCGGAGTGGTGCCGTCGTTGAGCGTGGTCACCCCGACGATGTCGATCGTCTCGGTGCCGGTGAGCCCGAGGGAGGCGGCGTCCTGCCCGGCCGGGTACTGCAGCGGCAGCACCCCCATGCCGATCAGGTTGGAGCGGTGGATCCGCTCGTACGACTCGGCGATGACGGCCCGTACGCCGAGCAGCATGGTGCCCTTGGCCGCCCAGTCCCGTGACGAACCGGAGCCGTACTCCTTGCCGGCCAGCACCACCAGCGGCACGCCGGCCTGCGCGTACGCCACCGACGCGTCGTAGATGCTGGTCTGCTCACCGGTCAGGTGGTTGACGGTGAACCCGCCCTCGACGCCCGGCACCAGCTGGTTGCGCAGCCGGATGTTGGCGAAGGTGCCCCGGATCATCACCTCGTGGTTGCCGCGCCGGGACCCGTACGAGTTGAACTCGTGCCGGGGGACACCGTGCTCGCTGAGGTAGCGCCCGGCGGGGGAGTCGGGCTTGATCGCACCGGCCGGCGAGATGTGGTCGGTGGTCACCGAGTCGCCGAGCCTGGCCAGCACCCGGGCACCGGCGATGTCGGTCACCGGCCGAGGTGTCGGTGCCATGCCCTCGAAGTACGGGGGCTTGCGCACGTAGGTCGACTCGTCGGCCCAGGTGAAGGTGTCGCCGGTAGGGGTGGGCAGCGACTGCCACTGCTCGTCGCCGGCGAACACGTCGGCGTACGCGGCGCCGAACCCGGCGGCGCCGATGGCGCTGGCCCGCACCTGCTCGATCTCGGCGTTGCTGGGCCAGATGTCGCGCAGGAACACCGGCTGGCCGTCGGATCCGGTGCCGAGCGGCTCGTTGGCCAGGTCGATGTCCATCGTGCCGGCGAGGGAGTAGGCGACGACCAGCGGTGGCGAGGCCAGGTAGTTCATCTTGACGTCCGGGTTGATCCGGCCCTCAAAGTTGCGGTTGCCGGACAACACCGACACCACGGTCAGGTCGTGTTCGTTGACCGCGGCGGAGATCTCCTCGGGCAGCGGGCCGGAGTTGCCGATGCAGGTGGTGCAGCCGTAGCCGACCAGGTGGAAGCCGAGCTTCTCCAGGTACGGGGTGAGGCCGGCCCGCTCGTAGTAGTCCATGACGACCTTGGAACCCGGTGCCAGGGTGGTCTTCACCCACGGCTTGCGGGCCAGCCCCCGGTCGACGGCGTTGCGGGCCAGTAGCGCGGCACCGAGCATCACCTGCGGGTTGGAGGTGTTGGTGCAGGAGGTGATCGCCGCGATCACCACGGCCCCGTGGTCCAGCTCGAACCGGGCGCCGTCGGCACCGGTCACCTGCACCGGCTTGCTGGCCCGTCCGCCGGCGCCGACCGAGGCACTGATCAGCTCGTGCGGTTTGTCGGCCGGGTCGTCGGCGCCGTCGGCGGCCGGCGGGTCGCTGGCCGGGAAGGATTCGACGCTGGCCTCGTCGGCGGGGCCGGCCACGGACGGGGTGTGGTCGTCGGCGACGTAGTCGGTCAGCGCCGAGCGGAACATGGTCTTGGCGCTGCCCAGCGGCACCCGGTCCTGCGGGCGTTTCGGTCCGGCCAGCGACGGCTCGATGGTCGACAGGTCGAGCTCGAGCCGCTCCGAGTAGTACGGTTCGGCGGCCGGGTCGTGCCACAGGCCCTGTTCCTTGGCGTACGCCTCGACCAGCGCTACCTGCGCGTCGTCGCGGCCGGTGAGCCGCAGGTAGTTGATGGTCTCCGCGTCGATCGGGAAGATCGCGACGGTGGAGCCGTACTCGGGCGACATGTTGCCGATGGTGGCCCGGTTGGCCAGCGGTACGGCGCCGACACCGGGTCCGTAGAACTCGACGAACTTGCCGACAACGCCGTGCTGGCGCAGCATCTCGGTGATGGTGAGCACCAGGTCGGTGGCGGTGGTGCCGGCGGGTGCCTCGCCGGACAGCTTGAACCCGACGACCCGGGGGATCAGCATGCTGACCGGCTGGCCGAGCATGGCGGCCTCGGCCTCGATGCCGCCGACGCCCCAGCCCACGACGCCCAGCCCGTTGACCATCGTGGTGTGCGAGTCGGTGCCGACGACGGTGTCCGGGTAGGCCTGCCCGTTGCGTTCCATGATCGTCCGCGCCAGATACTCGATGTTGACCTGGTGCACGATGCCGGTGCCGGGCGGGACGACCTTGAACTCGTTGAACGCGGTCTGCCCCCAGCGCAGGAACTGGTAGCGCTCCTTGTTGCGGCCGTACTCCAGTTCGACGTTGCGGGCGAAGGCGTCCTCGCGGCCGAACAGGTCGGCGATGACCGAGTGGTCGATGACCAGTTCGGCCGGCGCGAGCGGGTTGACCTTGGTCGGGTCGCCGCCGAGCTCGCGGACGGCCTCCCGCATGGTGGCCAGGTCGACCACGCACGGCACGCCGGTGAAGTCCTGCATGAGGACCCGGGCCGGGGTGAACTGGATCTCGACGCTCGGCTCGGCGGTCGGGTCCCAGGAGCCGAGTGCCCGGATCTGCCCGGCGGTGACGTTGGCCCCGTCCTCGGTGCGGAGCAGGTTCTCCAGCAGGATCTTCAGGCTGTACGGCAGGTGTTCGTGACCCGCCACTGTGTTGATCTTGAAAATCTCGTAGCTCGCGTCGGCGACGCGCAGCTGGCTCTTCGCACCGAAGGTGTCGAGGCTCGCCACGTCGGACTCCTTACCGCTGTGTCCCTGGTCGTCCTGGCAGTCTTTCGTACGGATTACCGCGGCGTCGGGGTGAGGTAACACTTACCCGGAGCGCGGCTCGCAACAAAACCGTACGTCCGTCTTGCTATTGTCGCAACCCGGTGTCGGCTTCCGGGACGGGTTTGTCGAGCGGTCGCACCGGGCACCGCGGTCTCGTGGACACCTCGACCGACCTCGACACCCTCGCCGGCTTCTTTGACCGGTACGGCGCGGCGATCACCGCCGGCGATGTGCCCGGTATCGCGGACTGCTTCGCGTCGCCGGCGATGGTCGTCGCCGATGCCTACAGCTTCGCGTTCTCCTCGCCGGCGGCGGTGGCGCTGTCCTTCGTCGGCGCCGCGCCCGATTACGCCCAACGGCGGATCGTCGCGTCGCACGCCCGCTTCCACCAGGTTCGGCAGGTGAGCATTGCGTTGGTGGCGGTCGAGGTGGAGTGGGAGTACCTCGACGCCGACGGGCGGTCGGTGCCCGGTCAGCGATTCCACTACCTGTTGCGGCTTCGTCGCGACGCGGTGCGTATCTGTACTGTTACCCCACTCCACTAACTAGTCAGTAACTGGGCCTTTTGCGTTGCGGGTCGAAATCGCTACTCTTCCGCGGGACGTCGGCGCATAAAGGGGGCCATCGTGGACGGCAGACACTCCGCGCGCACCGCCTGGACCCCCTCCACCGTGATCGCCCTGGCACCGTGGGTGGTCGTCCTGAGTGGAGTCGCTGTCATGGTGGTCATCCTTCTGGTGGCCGCCGGCTGTGTACCCGTGCAGACCCGGGCCATCGGTGAGTCACAGCCGACCGTGCGGCCGGAGCCCGAGCCGCGGGTCGCGGTGAGCCCACCGGCGGTGAACACCGGCGGCCAGCTGGTCGCCACAGCCCCACCGCCGTCCGGCGAGGCGGTCCTGCGGCCAGCTCCCTCGTCCTCTCCGGTTCCCTCCTGGCCGGCCTCCTCCTCGCTGCTGCCGTCCACCTCGGCCACCTTGCCGTCGTTGCCGTCCACTCCGTCCTACGATCCACCGCGTGTCACCACGCCCGCCGCGCCCAGCGCCTCGGCGCCGGCGGCCGCTCCCGACGTGATCGGCCGCTACCGGGTGCTCCAGCAGTTCGGCGACGGGTTCATTGCCGAGGTGCTGGTAATGAACACCTCGCGGTACGACCGTGCCTGGACCGTGACCATCAGTTTCCCGGACAACGTCAGCCGGATGCACACCGCGTGGGTCGAAGGTGCGCCCCAGGCGACCATGCGCCGGTCCGGCCGGGAGTACGTCTTCACCGGTTCGGTGCCGGTCGGGGCTCGTTCGTCGGTACCGCTGCGGTTCCACTTCGAACGCCACGGTCACGGCACCACCCCGCAGCGGTGCCTGGCCAACGGCGCGCCCTGCGACCTGGACTGACCACGCCTGCAAGTTATTGCAGAATCTTGCAGCAAGGGTAGGCGTGCGCTCATCGTCAACGGAAGGCTGTCGATGGAAGCCGCACCCGTCCGCACCCGTGCGTTTCGCTTGGCGCCGTATGCTCTCGCCGCCGTCCTCGCTGTCACCTTGGCCGCCGTCCCGGCGCCGGTGGCCGATGCGCCGACGGCGACTACACCGGCTGGGGGCTGCACGTCTGGGACGGCGCCGCCACCCCCACCGACTGGGCCGATCCGCTGCCGCCCGCCGACCGGGACGACTACGGCGTCACCTTCCGGGTGCCGCTGACCGACGACGCGACCGGGCTGAGTTACATCGTCCACCGGGGAGACGACAAGGATCTGCCGACCGACCAGCGGTTCGACTTCGACGCCGTCGGCCGCGAGGTGTGGCTGCTCGCCGGTGACCCGCAGCGGCTGCTGCCACCGGCACCCGGCGGTGCCCGCCGCGACCTCGACCTGACCGCCCAGCGGGCCCACTGGATCGACCGGTCCACCGTGGCCTGGGCTACCGGGCCGACCGACGGCAGACGCTACGACCTGGTCTGGGCACCCGCCGGCGGGCTGCGGGTCGACGGTGACGACCTCGTCGGCGACCACCGGTCGATCCCGCTGACCGCGCGGCGCAACGGGCTCACCGAGACCCAGCGGGCGGCGTTGCCGCACCTGTGGGCACACCGCGCCTTCACCGTCGATGCCTGGGACCGGGCGACGCTCGCCGCCGCGCTGCGCGGCCAGGTCGTCGTCACCGAACGCGACCACGAGGGCAACCTGTTGGCGGTCACCGGCGTGCAGACGCCGGGCGTGCTCGACGACCTGTACGCCGCCGCGACGAAAGCCCCGCTCGGCGTCACCTTCGCCGGCCGGCGACCGACCCTGTCGGTCTGGGCACCGACCGCCCGGACCGTCGCGTTGGAGCTGTTCGACACGCCGACCGCCGAGCCGCAGACCGTGGCGATGCGCCGCGACGACCGCACCGGCGTCTGGTCGGTACGCGGTGAATCGTCCTGGCGGGGCCGCTACCGGAATGCGGGCCAGCGCTCCGGCCTTCAGGCCGGGGGTGGTGGCCCGCGCTGGGGGGGCCGCCAGGGCCCGAGCAGTGCTCTAACCTGGCCGGGTCTGCTGCTCGATGTACTGCGTCACGATGCTCGGTGGCGCGCCGCAGGCGGAGCCGGCGAGGTACGAGCCCGACCAGAGAGTTTGTTGGCCCGGTGGTAGTGGCGTGCGAGGTCGGGAATTTCCTGCCGGGGGCGGCGCGACGGGACGCCCTTGAGTGAGTTGACCAGGCGGGCCACGGCGACTTCGGGTGGGTGGTCGACCAGCAGGTGGACATGGTTGTGGCCGCCGTTGAACTCGACCAGTCCGGCCTCGAAGTCCGTGCACACGTCCCGCATGATCTGTTTTCACGCGGGTCAGGTGCCGGTCGGCGAACACCGGGTGCCGGAACCTCGTCACGAAACCAAGTGGACATGCATCGCGACAACGCAGTGCCTGCCGGTACGGCCACCTTCGACTTCTGGCGTAGTCAATACCACCGGCTGCTCGACGACGGCACCGTCGCCACCTCCACCTGCTGCGCCAACACCGCACCGGAACACGCCATGATGGGCCGGCTGGTCGTCGACTCGGTGGTCACCTGGGCCCGGGCGTACAAGGTGGACGGCTTCCGGTTCGACCTGATGGGCCACCACCCGAAGGCGAACATCCTGGCGGTACGCCGGGCGCTGGACCGGCTGACCGTGGCCCGGGACGGGGTGGACGGCCGGTCGATCCTGCTCTACGGCGAGGGCTGGGACTTAGGCGAGGTCGCCGGCGACGCCCGGTTCGTCCAGGCCACCCAGGCCAACATGGCCGGCACCGGGGTCGGCACGTTCACCGACCGGCTGCGTGACGCGGTGCGCGGCGGTGGCCCGTTCGACGCCAACCCACGGGTGCAGGGCTTCGCCTCCGGCCTGTTCACCGATCCGAACGGGGATCCGGTCAACGGCAGCCGCGCCGAGCAGCAGACCCGGTTGCGCCACCAGCAGGACCTGATCAAGGTCGGGCTGACCGGCAACCTGGCCGGGTACTCGTTCACCGCTGCCAGCGGCGATCGGGTGACCGGCGCCGACGTCGACTACAACGGCTCACCGGCCGGCTACACGGCGGCACCGGGGGAGGCGGTGACCTACGTCGACGCCCACGACAACGAGATTCTCTACGACGCGCTGGCGTACAAGCTGCCGGCGGGCACGTCGGCGGCCGACCGGTCCCGGGCCCAGCTGCTCGCCCTGTCGACGGTGGTCTTCGCCCAGGGGACCGGGTTCGTCACCGCCGGCAGTGAACGGTTGCGGTCCAAGTCGTTGGACCGCAACTCGTACAACTCGGGGGACTGGTTCAACCAGATCCGCTGGGACTGCGCTGCCGGCAATGGATTCGGCGCCGGGCTGCCGCCGACAACGCCGACAAATGGCCGTACGCCGGACCGCTGCTCGCCGACCCGGCCCTGGTGCCGGACTGCGCCACGATCGAGGCGACCGCCGCCCGGTACGCCGAACTGCTGCGAATCCGTGCTTCGTCACCGGTGTTCGCCCTGTCCACCGCCCGCGAGGTGCAGCAGCGGGTCAGCTTCCCGCTGGCCGGGCCGGCCGAGACCCCCGGCGTGATCACCATGCGGCTGCGCTCCGCCGGCCTGGACCGGCGGTGGGGGTCGGTGACGGTGATCTTCAACGCGACTCCGCAGACCGCCCGGCAGCGGCTGCCCGAGCTACGCCGGGCCGCCGTCGAACTGCACCCGGTGCTGCGCGACTCGGCCGCCCCGGTGAGCCGGCAGGCCAGCTTCGACGCCGCCACCGGCACGTTCACCGTGCCGCCGCGTACCGTGGCGGTCTTCGTCGGGCCGACCTGACGGCCCACCGGATCGGCACCGGTGCCGATCCGGTGCAGATCGGGGCCGACAATGGTCGGGGCGGGCGTGCGTCAGGGCAGCCGGGGGCCGGCGTCGCGCTGCGCCGCCAGCCAGGCCTCGACCTCGTCGGCCTGCCGGGGCAGCCCGGCCGACAGGTTCACCGCGCCGGCGGCGGTGACCAGCACGTCGTCCTCGATCCGGATGCCGACGCCGCGCAGCTCCTCGGGCACCAGCTCGTCCTCCGGCTGGAAGTACAGGCCGGGCTCGACGGTCAGCACGTACCCCTCGCCGAGCTCGCCGTCGCGGTAGCGTTCCTTACGGGCGTACGAGCAGTCGTGCACGTCGATGCCGAGCATGTGGCCGAAGCCGTGCAGCGTCCACCGGCGGTAGACGGTCGACTCCTTCTCCATCGCCTCGTCCACGCTGACCGGCAGCACGCCCAGCTCGGCCAGGCCTTCGGCGAGCACCCGCATGCAGGTCTGGTGCACGTCGCTGAACTTCACCCCCGGCTTGATGTAGTCCATTCCGGCCTGCTGCGCGGCGTAGACGATGTCGTAGACCTGGCGCTGCAGGGCGGTGAACCGGCCGGACACCGGCAGGGTCCGGGTCACGTCGGCGGTGTAGAGGTGGTGCCCCTCCACGCCCATGTCCATCAGCAGCAGGTCACCCGGACGGGTGACGCCGTCGTTGCGTACCCAGTGCAGGATCGTCGCGTGCGCGCCCGCGCCGACGATCGATCCGTAGCCGACGTCGTTGCCGTCGTGCCGGGCCCGCAGCGCGAAGACCCCTTCCAGCAGCCGTTCGGCGACCGGTCGGTCGGCCGGCAGTACCCGGGCCACGTCCTCGAAGCCGCGGACCGTCGCGTCGATCGCCGCCTGCAGCTGGGCGACCTCCCACTCGTCCTTGACCAGCTTCGCCTCGGCGATCGCCGAGGCCAGCTCGCGGTCGCGGGCCCCGGCGTCGTCGCCGCTGTCGTACGGCAGCACCGCCGCGTCCACCCGCGGGTCGAAGCCGCGCAGCACCCGGGTCCGGGCGGGCGCGCACCCGGCCAACGCCTGCGGCAGCTCACTCAGCGGCGCCGTGCGCAGGCCCAGCTCGGTGGACTTCTCCGCCAGGGTGCGCCGCCGGCCCACCCACAGCTCGCCGTCGCGGCTGCGGAAGAACTCGTCGTTGTCGCGCGACGACCGCTGCCGGGTGTAGAGCACCGCGTCGTGTCCGTCGCCGGTCGGGTGCAGCACCAGCACGCTGTCCGGATCGTGGTCACCGGTCAGGTAGACGAAGTCGCTGCCCGGCCGGAACGGGTAGTCGGTGTCGTTGGCCCGGGTCTTCTCGGTGCCGGTGGGCACCACCAGGGTCTCGCCGGGGAAGGCGTCGGCGAGGGCGGCACGGCGGCGGGCGTGGTTCGGCACCTCGGCGCGCGGGGCGAGCGGCAGCGTGTCGTCGCGCCAGCCGGTGCGCATGAACTCCAGGAGCTTCTCCGGGAAGTCCGGGTCGTGCGACTCGGTGCGCGGCTGCTCGGCGGCGACCTCGGCGGTCGTCTCGGTGCCTTCGGCGGTCATCTCGGTGCCGGTGGCTCCGGCCCGGTCCGGTGCCGTGCCCTCGGTCTGATCGTGTGTCACTGCGTCCTCCCCACGGTTGGGCGTACTCGACGGTACCGCGTGACCGGCTCGTGAAAAGATGTCTGCCATGTGCGGACTCCTGGCCTTTTTCAGCGCCCGCGGCGACGCCGGCGCACACCGCGACGCGATCGCCCACGCGTTGGAATGCCTGCACCACCGTGGCCCGGACGAGACCGGCGTGGAGGTGATCGGCGACCCGACCGGCCGGTGGGCGGACGCGGTGTTCGCGCACAAGCGGCTGGCCATCATCGACGTGGCGTCCAGCCAGGAGCCGCTCGCCTACGCCGACGGCCGCTACCTGCTCACCTTCAACGGCGAGATCTACAACTACATCGAGCTGCGGGACCAGCTGGTCCGGGAGTTCGGCGCGCAGTTCGCCACCGCCGGTGATGGTGAGGTGATCGTCGCCGGATACCACTACTGGGGCGAGAAGGTGCTGCACAAGCTGCGCGGCATGTTCGCCTTCGTGATCTGGGACCGGCAGCGGCGTCGCGCGTTCGGCGCCCGGGACTACTTCGGCATCAAGCCGCTGCACTACCTGCAGACCCCGGACGGCATCTACCTGGCCTCGGAGAAGAAAGCGCTGCTGCCGTTCTCCGCCGCCGCGGGTGCCGGCGACGCCGGGGTGGACACCGCGAACCTGTCGCACTATCTGACCCTGCAGTACGTGCCCGAGCCGCGCACCCTGCACTCCGGAATCAGCCGGATCGGCTCCGGGGAGTGCCTGACCTGGTCGCCGCCGGCGCTGGACCCGACGACCGGTGGGCCGGCGCCGGACCCGGCCGGTGGTGTACAGGTCCGCCGCTGGTACCAGCCGATCTTCCGGCCGACGCCGACGCCGGACCCGCAGCGGCTGTACGACGAGATCCGCGAGACGCTGCGGGAGAGCGTACGCATGCACATGCGGGCCGACGTGCCGGTCGGAGCGTTCCTGTCCAGCGGCATCGACTCGACCGCGGTGGTGGCGCTGGCCCGCGAGTTCAACCCGAACATCCTGACCTTCACCGTCGGGTACGACGTGTCGGGCTACTCGGAGATCGAGGTCGCCCAGGACTCGGCCCGGCACCTGAACGTGACCACCATCCCGACGAAGATCGGGCCGCAGGACATGATGGAGGCGCTGCCGCGCATCGTCTGGCACCTGGACGACCCGGTGGCCGACCCGGCGCTGGTGCCGCTGTACTTCGTGGCGCAGAAGGCCGCCGAACACGTGACGGTGGTGCTCTCCGGCGAAGGCGCGGACGAGTTCTTCGGCGGCTACACCATCTACCGCGAGCCGCTGTCGCTGGGCGCGGTGCACGGACTGCCGGATCCGATGCAGAAAGGGCTGCGTGCCGTCTCGAAGGTGATCCCACAGGGGGTCAAGGGCAAGAGCTTCCTGGAACGCGGCACCACCCCGATCGAGGAGCGCTACTACGGCAACGCGCGGATGTTCACCGAGGAGGAGAAGCGGCACCTGCTGCGCCGCTACGACCCGTCGGTGCGCTACACCGACGTGACCGCGCCGATCTACGCCGAGTGCGCCGAGCTCGACGACGTCACCAAGATGCAGTACGTCGACCTGTACACCTGGCTGCGCGGCGACATCCTGGTCAAGGCGGACCGGATCTCGATGGCGCATTCGCTGGAGGTGCGGGTGCCCTTCCTCGACAAGGAGGTCTTCGACGTGGCCGCGAAGATCCCGGTGGAGCTACGGCTGCCGCCCCGCTCCGACGCCACCAAGTACGCGATGCGCCAGGCCCTGCAGGCCGTGGTGCCGCCGGCCATCGTGAACCGCCGCAAGCTCGGCTTCCCGACCCCGACCCGGGTGTGGCTGCGCGGCGAGATGTACGAGTGGGCCCGGCACATCTTCGCCACCTCGGGCGCCGGTGACCTGCTCGACCTGTCGTACGCGATGCGGCTGCTCGACGAGCACAAGCGTGAGGAGGCCGACCACTCCCGCAAGGTGTGGACGGTGCTGGTGTTCTGCATCTGGCACGCGATCTTCGTGGAACGTTCGCTCGACCCCGGCATCCGGCGCAACCAGTCGGCGCTGCTCACCAAGCCGGTGGTCGGGTCGATGGTGGCCTGACCCACCGCGGTCCGCGTCGCCGGGACTACCGAGTCACGCGTCGACTCGACCTGCGAGGCCACGCACCGACCGGGCCCGGCAGCGTTTGCGCTGCCGGGCCCGGTCAGGTGGGGATCTGCCGTGTGCGGCGGTGGATCAGCTCGCGGAGCAGGCCGTCGACGGTGTGCCGGGGCTGCCGTTGGCGACGAAGCCGAACGTGGTCGACCCGCTCGGCGACAGCGACCCGTTCCAGGCCGCGTTGCGGACGGTGACACTCGATCCGCTCACCGTGTGGGTGCCGCTCCACAGGCTGTTGATGGTGACCCCGCTGCCGAAGTTCAGGGTCGTGGTCCATCCGCCGATGCTCGCGGAACTGTTGTTGGTGACCGTCACCTCACCCTGGAATCCACCGGACCAGGAGCTGGTGGTCCGGTAGGTCGCCGAGCAGCCGCCGGTGGGCGGGTTGCTGGTCGGCGGCGCGGTGGTCGGGGGCGCGGTGGTCGGCGGGGCCGTGGTGGGCGGCGGAGCGGTGGTCGGCGGCGGGGTCGGGTTCGGGTTGCCCCCGATCCCGGTGACCTCACCGTTGCCACCGTCGAACGTGACGTCCGAGCAGCCGAAGAAGTTCTCCTGGCTGTCCGAGCGGACCCACCGCGAGTAGATGATGTGCCGGCCGCTCTTGTTGCTGGGCAGGTTGCCGCTGAAGTAGTAGTGGCCGTCGTTGGTGCCGACCGCGCCCCGCTGCGGCGGGTTGGTCACCGTCAGGAACGGCGTCGCTTCCAGGTCGCTCCAGGCCAGCGCGCGGTTCGGGCTCCAGCTGTCCTTGGTCACGTAGAAGTAGAACGTGCCAGGGTGGTGGGCCCAGTTGCTGTACTTGAACTCCATCCGGGCACCGGCGGTCAGGTGGGTCAGCGGCCAGTCGTTGCGGGCCAGGTTGTATCCGGAGAAGCCGGAGTTACCACCGCTGCACAGCTGTCCGTCGGGGATGAAACCGGTGGTGCGGCCACCCGCGTCAGAGCGCAGCACGCTGAACCAGTTGTACAGCGAGTTGGCGCCGCTCTGGGCGACGGCGGCCGAGCAGGCCGGGTTCTGCGGGATGATCTGGCCGGTCTGCGACAGACCGTCGACCCAGCAGAGGTAGGTGCGGCTGCCCGGTGCCATGGCGGCACCGTGCGCGGAAGCCGCGTTGGGGGTCACCACCGTGAGCAGGCCGGCGGTGAGCGCGGAAGCGGCGGCGACTACCGCCACTCTGCGTAGAGCTTTCACCGAGACTCCTTCGTGAACCGGTCCACGGCGCGGGACGGACCCCGGGCCGGCGGACAGGGCGATGGGTTCCGACATAACGGAACGTCAGGAAACATGAGGAGGAACGGCGCCGGCCGGCCGTGTCGCGGACGCGGTTGACCGACGTGCCGTCCGATGGACGTCTAGCGCGCTCGCGCAGCTCCCGGCGAGTCCGAAGGACAGCGAGTTGCCCCCACGCTGTCCTGGTAATCGATATCCCACCATACATCGATCGGAAGTGCAATAGTCGCTGCTCGATGTGCGGCGCGGGGTGCGGGGTGGTGACCGGTGCCCGGCCGCCGACCTGGCAGACTTCGGAGCGGCGAAACTGCAGGTGGGAGGAGATCCATGCGGTACGCGGTGGTGCTCGGCGAGGCACTGATCGACCTGCTCGACGGCGAATGCTCCGGCCAACCGGTCTACCGCCAGGTGATCGGCGGGGCACCGCTGAATGTCGCGGTCGGCGTCGCCCGGCTCGGCGGCGCGGTCGAGTTCGCCGGGACCCTCGGCGATGATCCGCTCGCCGACCGGATCCGCGACTTCCTGCGTACCGCCGGGGTCGGCGACCGGGCCATGGTCACCGTGCCCGCGCCCACCACCCTGGCGGTGGCTACCTTCACCGGCGCCGAGCCGGACTTCCGCTTCTACGGCGACCCGCCCTCGTACGGGCTGCTCGAACCGGCCAGCCTCGACGGGAAACTGGTCGGCGACGCCGCCGTGCTCTACTGCGGCTCCATCGCGCTGCTGTGCGAGCCGACGCTGACCGCCGCCCGACAGGCCTGGGCGGGCACCGGCGGGCTGCGGGTGTTCGACCCCAACGTCCGGCCCCGGCTGCTGCCCGACGCCGCTTCGCTGGCTGCGTACCGGCAGGTCGTCGCCGGCTTCGCGGCAACCGCCGACCTGGTCAAGCTGAGCGCCGCCGACGCCGAGGTGCTCTACGACGGTGCCGACCCGGTGACCGCCGCCGCGCTGCTGCACGATCTCGGCGCCGGCGCGGTGGTGGTCACCCGGGGTGCGGACGGCGCCCTGGTCAGCGCCGGCCGCGAGGCGCTGACCGTGGCCGCCGCGACGGTGGCCGCGGTCGACGCCACCGGTGCCGGCGACTCGGTGATGGCCGCACTGATCGCCGAACTGCTCGGCACCGGGCTGCCGGCCGACGCCGCCGGCTGGGCCGCCCTGGTCGGGTTCGCCCTACAGGTGGCGGGGCTGGTGTGCGAGTCACCGGGCGGCGCGGTGTCGATGCCCACCCGGGCGGCCGTCGCCGAACGTTTCGGCTGACCTTTTGCGCCCGGCTGACCTGGTCGTCGCTGACGTTGGCGTCGAGACCGGGTTGGCAGCGCGTGCACCCGGTCGGCGACCTCGGTGACAGTCGGCTCCATCCAGGTGGGAATCCACGTGGGACCCAGGTTTCGTGGACATCTCACACGAGTATCGCTGGAACCTTGACCGGTGTATGTGAGCGCTAACCGGATGAGGCTCCGGTCGCGGTCGCGGCCGCGTCTGGGGCTCGCGTGCAAGCGTCCGTCGGCCGCCACGCTCCCCGCAGCTCGTCCACACGCAGGCCTAGTCCAGTCCGGATCGGGCTCGTACCGGTCCGCCTCGCCAGAGTTGTCAGACGGTGGGTTGCGGCGACCGCCCGGATCTCGGCCATGGTTGGCGCTCACTGCGTCGGACTTCGACGCCGCCTCGCGTACATCACGGCCGGCGTGTCCGCTGCTGCGGGTGCCTCCGGAAATGGGTCGACGGACAGATTGTCCGTCGACATTTATGGAACTGTGGTAAGTTACCAGGATGATAAGTATGCGCTGGTATGAATACTGATAAGCCTTGATACTCGGGGCCTCTTGGCGCTGAAGTGCTGAGTGCTTAGAGATCCACAAAGTCTCCGCGTCACCCATGGGGCATCCGCTCGTTGTGGTACGGACCGCTGCGCCGTGCGGTAGGGGTGCCCAACGTTGGGAGAAGAATGGGAGCGTTTGGATTCCAAATCCATCCCGATATCGAGGTCAATAACGTCTTGGAGGATCTGAGAATCCGCAATTTCACGGTTGAACTGGATCAACCGGAGGGAGCGATTGTCTGCGCCAAGGGTTGCCATCAGAGAAGTGTAAGCTGGCGCCCGCAGAACGCCGAGAGGTATGCCAAGAGACTTCTGGATTGGGCTAACTCGCTAGACTGTCGGCGGCGCCCCAGAAGGGTGCGGAAGCGGAATTGGAGGCTTGGATCCCATAGGGAGCTGGTGCGGGAGTGGAGGTTAGAGTCGTCTTGCGAGTCGTGCCCCGATGGTGGAGCTCCGGCTTGCGGCCAGTCGAGGCCGAACTGCACGCAGATGCAAAACACATCTTGGAAGGGATCCTCGGGGTTGCGGATGCCGCTAAGGTCGCAGATATTTCGACCTCCAGTGACGCTGTCGAAGGGGTCATCGAAGTCGAGGCCTTCGTCGAGGCGGAGACGGAAGGTGCTGCAGTCGACCGGCTCGTGAGTGATTTCCTCATTGCGGCGCGTGCTGTTGAGCGCAGTCAGCCAGGTGTTCGTCGTCCGATCGGCTATCGCATACAACGTATCTACGTAGAGTATTCTAGTGGTCAGTTTTCTCGTGGTGACGGTGGTGATGTACCGCGCGGCGACGATCGTGGTGCTGACTCGATGCGCGGTGCATTTCTTGATGGGCAGATTGGTGGCCGATGGGACATAGCCCTGCCGGACGCCGATGATGCCGCAAGAAGACCGCAACCGACGGATGGTAATGGGATCTATAGGGGCGGTAGAGATCGCAGGTTGAAGCCACGTTATCGGGTGGAATCTGGCGTGAGGTGGCATCCCACGTCGGCGCGGCCACCGGGTATGTGACGCAGTCCTGCTAATAGCTCACGGCAAACGTGACGAGTTCCCGGTCACCCGTGAACAGGTGACCGGGAACTCGTGTGCGTTGTCCCCGTTTCGGCCGGTGGAGTGGAATCCGTCGGTGGCCATGGTCTGGCCGGACGAGGACGCGCTGGCCCGGCCGGAGTCGTCGTCCGACGGTGACGCCGGCTACCGTCGCAGGATGCGCGGTCTACGCGACGACGTCGACATCCGACAGGTCACCGAATGGGTCGCCGACGCCCGCCGGATCGTTGCGTTGACCGGAGCCGGCATCTCCACAGACTCCGTCGGCCACGCCGCGTTGGTCGAGTGGGAGCGCGCCGGCAAGCTGGCTGCGATCGTCACCCAGAACATCGACGGGCTGCATCAGCGGGCCGGCAACTCACCGGACACCGTGATCGAAATCCACGGCACGTTGTACGAGGCCGAATGCCTCGGCTGCGCCGACCGTACGGGCATCCAGGAGGTCCTGGACCGGGTGGCCGCCGGTGAGGACGACCCGGCTTGCCGGCACTGCGCCGGCATCCTCAAGACGGCGACGATCTCGTTCGGCCAGTCGCTGCACGGACCGACCCTGCGGCGGGCGGCGCGGGCCGTCGCCGACTGCGACCTGATGCTCGCCGTCGGCACCTCGCTGACGGTGCAGCCGGCCGCCGGGCTGGTCGAGATCGCCGCCGAGTCCGGTGCCCGCGTCGTGATCATCAACGCCGCGCCGACCCCGTACGACACGATCGCCGACGCGGTGGTGCGCGAGCCGATCGGTACGGTCCTGCCGGCTCTTGTCTCGGGTTGAGCGGCTCTCGAGATGAGTGGCTCTCGGGGTGAGCGGCGGCAGAACGTGCGCAGCACCTGCGCGGCCGGATCCGGCTGGTCGCCGGAGACCGGTCCTGGCCGGGCGAGACGGGTGACCTGCTGGTCATCCCGGATGCCCGGCACGCGCTGTACGCCGACGAGGACTCGGCGGTGCTGTTGACCGTCGCCCGCTGACGGCGGTGTCGGCGGCTCAGCCTGCCAGCATCCCCGGCCCGAACACCTCGTAGCCGATCCGCTCGGCCGGCATGCCCCGGCGCAGCAGCTCGCCACGAACCTGCGCCATGAACGGCACCGGCCCGCACAGGTGCGCGTACGTGTCCGGTGCGAGCGGGATCCGTGCCGGATCGACCCATCCGGGGTGGATCGTCGCCTTCAAATCGGGGAGCCCGCCGTCGGTGGCGTCCTCGTACCACAGGTGTACCGACAGGTTGGGCATCCGCTGCTGGAGCTCCGGCAGCTCGTGGCGCAACGGGTGCGCGGCCGCCGACCGGTCGGCGTGCACCAGCACCACCTCGCGGGCCGGCGCGACCGCGCCCAGCTGGGCGAGGGCGGCCATCGCCGGGGTGACGCCGATCCCGGCACTGACCAGCAGCAGCGGCACGCCGAGCGCGCCGATGGAGCTGACCTCGCCGAACGCCGGGCTCAGCCGCAGGACGTCACCGACGGCGGTCCGGTCGTGCAGCTGGCTGGAGACTGTTCCGTCCGGTGCCGGCGACCCGGCTGACCCGCCCGCCGCGCCGGCCCCGCCCCGGAGCCGTTTGACGGTGATCCGCCAGGTCGCGGCGCCGGGACGGCCGGACAGACTGTACTGGCGGATCTGCTGACCCTGGCCGCCGGCCAGATCAACCGCGACCGAGACGTACTGGCCGGGGGTGAAGGTGGGTGCCGGGTCGCCGTCGGCCGGGGCCAGGATCAGCGACACGATGTCGGCGGTCTCCGGAATCCTCTCGACGATCCGCCACGGCCGCCAGCCGGCACCGGCCCGCAAGGGAAGGCCGGCGACGGTGTACAGCCGGGCCTCCCGGGCGATCAGCTCGCAGGCCAGTAGCCAGTAGACCTCGTCCCACGCCGCCGCGACCTCGGGCGTCACGGCGTCGCCGAGCACCTCGCCGACGGCGGCGAGCAGATGGCGTCCGACGATCGGATACTGAGTGGCGGTGATGCCGAGGGAGGCGTGCTTGTGTGCGATCCGGTCCAGGATCGGCGCCCAGGGCAGCGTGCTGCGCCCGGTCAGGTGCTCGGCGTAGGCGACCACCGCGGCGGCCAGCGCCGCCTGCTGGCGGCCGGTCGCCTGGTTACCCCGGTTGAACAGATCCAGCAGCTCCGGATGGGCGGCGAACATCCGCTGGTAGAACCGGCTGGTGATGGCCTCGCCGTGGGTCTGTACGACGGGCAGGGTCGCGGTCACCACCGCTGCTGAGGACTTCGAGAGCACGGTCACTCCTTTGGGGATCGGACGGGTACGACGCCACTAAACAGGAATCTGTGACTCCTCTTTTAGGGCCATTGGTCCCGAGCCCCGATCACACCGCGCCGGGCCGGGCCGTTCACGCCGGGCCGTGCCGTCTGCCGTGGCTGACTAGGGTCGGGACGTGAAGCTCAACCGGTCCACGGACATGGCGTTACGGGTCGCCATGTTCACCGCCGCGTCTCGCACCCGTACCACGGTGGACGACCTGGCCGCCCGGCTCGCCCTGCCGCGCAGCCACGTCGCCAAGGTGGTGCAGCGGTTGCAACGGCTCGGCGTTCTGGTCACGGTGCGGGGCCGGGCAGGCGGCACCGCGTTCGTCCCGGCCGCCGCCGAGATGACCGTGGCCCAGGTGGTACGGGCTTTCGAAGGCGACGGTGAGGTTGTCTCCTGCGACCAGCCGGCCTGCCCGCTGCGCGCCGACTGCCGACTGCGCGTCGAGCTGCGCCGGGCCCGAGCGGCCTTCCTCTCCGCGCTCGACGAGGTTCGCCTCGGTGACCTCGTCGACGCCGACGCGGGTCCGCTGCCCGCCCTACTCACCATCGACTCCGGACCGCCGTCGCCGGCTCCCGTCGGTCGCGCCGAGTGCGGTCAGGCCCGGTTGGACAGTTCGGCGTAGCCGCGGACGACCGCGGTGCCCGCCGCCTGCGGCCCGAACGGTGCCCGCGCGGCGACCTGTTCCGGCGGCGCCCCGTCGGCGTGCCCGTCGCGGATCAGCCACTCCAACGCCACCAGGTCAGCGTGCTGGGCCCGGACGAAGTCGACGCCGACGCAGGTGCCGTGGCCGGGCACCACGACACTGGCCGGCCCGAGGCGCCGCAGCACCGCCGCGAGGGTGTCCGGCCACTCCAGCGGGTAGGCGTCGTCGAACGACGGTGGGGCACCCTGCTCGACCAGGTCACCGGCGACCAGCAGGTCCGCGTCCGGGACGTGCACCACCAGGTCGCCGACTGTGTGCCCGCGCCCGGGATGCCACAGCTCAACCACCCGGCCGCCCAGGTCGAGCGTCGCGGCGCGGGTCACCGTACGGTCCGGTGGGTGGACCACCGCGTGGCTGAGCTGCTCGGCCAGCTGCGGATCGTGGCCGATCATCTCGCGGTACGCCTCGTCGCGGACCACCTCGACCGGGCGGGCCAGCAGCCGGGCCGCCTCCTGGTGGGCCCACACCGGCGCGGGCGGATCCCCGGCGGCCACCTGGTTGCCGAAGCAGTGGTCGAAGTGGTGATGGGTGTTCACCACCGACCAGGGCAGGTGGGTGATCCGCCGGGCCGCCTCGACCAGCTCGGCGGCCTCGGCCGGCGTACTGCCGGTGTCGACGAGCACGGCGGCGGCCGCGCCGACGACCAGCGTCGAGTTGACGTCGAGCCGGGGTCGGCGCAGCACATACACCCGGTCGCCGACCTCGACGAACCGGGCACTCATCCGGAGACTGCCCGCTCACCGGTGGGGTCGTCGCCGGCCCGCGGCGCCGGCGTGCGGTCGAAGGCCCGCTCGACGAACCGGTGCCGGTCGACCAGGGCCCGCTCGATACGGCCCTGCGCGATGGTCGTGCCCGCCTCGAACACCACCACCTCGAAGACCAGCCGCCGCCCGTCGACCTCGGTCAGCCGGGCCAGCGCGGCCACCGTACGGCCGACCGGCGTCGCCGCCCGGTGGTCCAGCTCGACCCGGGTGCCGACGGTGGTCATGCCGGGTGGCAGCCCGGTGGCGGTGGCGGCGACCGTCGCCGCCTCGGCCAGGGCGAGCAGCCGCGGGGTACCGAGGACCGGTACGTCGCCCGAGCCGACCGCCTGGGCGGTGTCGGAATCGGTCACGGTCAGCTCGACCCGGGCGGTGGCACCCGGGCGGAAGCTGTTCTCCGGCGTGTGTCCCATGACCAATCAGCCTAGGTGCTCGACCTGTGTCGGACCACGAAAGCCGGACCGCGCGCCGACGGTGCTCTGCCGGACCGCCATGGTGAACGGGGTCCGCACATCGTACGGCGGCCGGGGCGGACGCCCTTCGATCCGGTCGACCAGCCGTCGGACCGCCAGCCGGGCGATCGCCGCCTTGTCAGGGGAGATACTGGTCAGGCTCGGGTTGGCGTACCGTCCCTCCTCGATGTCGTCGATCCCGACGACCGCGACGTCCTGCGGGATCCGCCGGCCGGCGTCGGCGGCGGCGCGCATCGCGCCGAGCGCGATCAGGTCGTTGTACGCGAGGACCGCGTCCGGTGGCTCGGTGAGGGTGAGCAGCCGACGCATCGCGGCCGAGCCGTCGGCCCGGCCGAACCGGTCGGTGACCACGGTCAGTTCCGGTCGGTCGGGCAGCCCGGCGGCGGCGATGCCCGCCCGGAAACCGCGCAGCCGCAGCTGCGCCGACTGTCGGTCGTCGTGGCCCCGGGCCCCGATGAAGGCGATCCGGCGGCGGCCGAGCGCGACCAGGTGCGCCACCGCCGCGCGGCTGGCCGCGACGTTGTCGATGGCGATGTGGTCATGCGGCACGTCGGAGACGCCCTCGCCGATGAGGACCAGCGGTAGCGCGTCGCGGCGGGCGAGCACCTCGGCGCGGCCGATTCGCACCGGGCTGAGGATCAGTCCGTCGACCACGTGCCGGCGGGAGCCGCCGAGCAGCGCCAGCTCCGTGTCGGGGTCGGCGTCGGTGCTCTCCATCACCAGGGTGTAGCCGAGGGCCGCAGCCTCCCGGATCGCCGTCTCCGCCAGCTCGGCGAAGTACGGGTTGGTCAGCTCGGGAATGGCCAGCGCGATCAGTCCGGTCCGGCCGCGCCGCAGGTGCCGCGCGCTGAGGTTCGGGGTGTAGCCGAGTTCGTCGATGGCCTGCTGCACCCGGCGTCGGGTGGGTTCGGCCACCGGCCGGTAGCCGTTGACCACGTTGGAGACCGTGGCCAGTGAGACGCCCGCGCGCTCGGCGATGCTCCGCAGACTGGCACCCATCCGTCGATCCTGGCACACATCGACGGGCGGAGATTGACGGCGGTCGACCGGGCGTCTATAACGTTATAAACAAACCTCGACGTGCCTCGATGCGTTCCCTGATCCGATCCCGTCCCCGGCCCGTCCACCGATGGAGACGACATGCGATCGCCCCGTACCCGTTGGACCGCTGTTGCGGCAGCGACCGCAGCCGCCGGCCTGCTCGTCGCGCCCTCGGCCGCCGTCGCGGTGCCCGCCCGCCCCGCGCCGCTGACCACCCCGTGGACCGCCGAGGCGCTCACCGGTACCCCGCTACCCGAATACCCCAGACCGCAGATGACCCGCCCCGACTGGCGCAACCTCAACGGCGAATGGCAACTGCGACAGTCCACCACCGACGACGCTCCACAGTTCGGCGTCGATCTGCCCGAACGGGTCAACGTGCCGTTCCCGGTCGAATCGGCGCTGTCCGGCATCGGCCGGGCCGCCGACGACGACCGGCACCATCTGACCTACCGGCGCACCTTCACCGTTCCGCGCAGCTGGACCGGGCGGCGGGTGCAGCTGCACTTCGGAGCCGTTGACTGGCAGGCCACCGTCTGGGTCAACGGCAGGCGGCTCGGCGATCACACCGGCGGTTACGACGCCTTCAACTTCGACATCACCAGCGCGCTGCGCGACGGCCCGAACGAACTGATCGTCGCGGTCTGGGACCCGACCGACAGCCGGCAGCATGGCAGCCTGCCACCGATCGGCAAACAGACCCGTACCCCCGGCGGCATCTTCTACACCCCGGCCTCGGGCATCTGGCAGACCGTCTGGCTGGAACCCACCCCGGCCACCTCGATCAGCGACGTCGACCTGCGCCCCGACCTGGCCAGCGACACCATCCGGATCCGGGTGGCCACCCGAGGCGACACCACCGGCCACACCGTCCGCGCCGAAGCCCTCGCCGGAGCCACCGTCGTCGGCACCGCCACTGGCGGCTTCACCGAGTTCGCCGTACCGGTGCCGGACGCTCGCCGCTGGTCCCCGGACGACCCGTACCTCTACGACCTGCGCGTCACCCTGCGGGACCGCAACGGCCGGGCCGTCGACCGGACCACCCACTACTTCGGTATGCGGGAGGTCGGCGTACGGACCATCGACGGGGTACCGCGACCGACCCTCAACGGCGAGTTCGTCTTCCAGCTCGGCACCCTCGACCAGGGCTACTGGCCCGACGGTGTCTACACTGCGCCGACCGACGAAGCACTCGCCTTCGACCTGCGCAAACACAAGGACCTCGGGTTCAACATGGTGCGTAAGCACATCAAGGTCGAACCGCAGCGCTGGTTCTACCACGCGGACCGGCTCGGCCTGCTGGTGTGGCAGGACATCCCGTCGATGACCGCCCAGGACATCGACCCGGCCGACGCCCAGCAGGCCCAGTTCGAGGCCGAGGCGCGCCAGATCGTCAACGAGCACCGCAACTCGCCGTCGGTGGTCGCCTACGTCGTCTACAACGAAGGCTGGGGCGAGCGGGCCCTGGCCGACACGATCCGGGTCGGCCAGGCCGTCAAGGACCTCGACCCGACCCGGCTGGTCAACACCCACAGCGGATACAACTGCTGCCAGTCGCTGGGCAGCCCCGGCAACGGCGACATGGACGACTGGCACGTCTACGTCGGCCCTGGAGCCCCGGCGCCGACCGGCGGGCGGATCTCCGTGCTGGGCGAGTTCGGCGGCCCCGGACTGCGGGTGCCGGGCCACGAATACAGCCCGAACGGCAACTTCCAGGCGTACGAGTGGCAGCCGACCCCGACAGCGTTGACCGACCGCTACGTGGGGCTAATCCAGGGCACCGCCAACCTGATGATCGGCCGAGGCTTGAGCGCCGCCGTCCACACCGAGATCACCGACGTCGAGGGTGAGCTGAACGGCTTCCTCACCTACGACCGGCAGGTGGTCAAGATGGACGAGGCCCGGGTACGGGCGGCCAACCTGGCGCTGATCGCCACCTCCCGGGCGCTGCCGCCGCGTACACCGGTCGCCCTGCCGCTGGATGCCCGCCGGTCGCTGCGCGTCACCACACCCGGTTTCACCGACCGCTACCTGCGCCACCGCGACAGCCTGGCCTACACCGACGTGGTCACCGCCGACAGCCCGCAACTACTCAAGGACGACGCGACGTACGTGGTCCGGCCCGGTCTGGCCAACCCGGACTGCTACTCGTTCGAGTCGGTCAACTTCCCGGGCCAGTACCTCCGACATGCCAACTCCCGGGTCCGAACCTCGCCCGACGACGGCACCGCGCTGCTGCGCGCCGACGCCACCTGGTGCGCCCGGCGCGGCCTGACCGGATCTGATGTCTCGCTGGAGTCGTTCAACTATCCGGGTTCGTTCCTGCGCCACTACGCCGCCGAGATCTGGCTCAGCGACGGCGCCGGTGGCCCGTCCTGGAACTCGCCGACCAGCTGGGCCGCCGACGTCACCTGGGACGTCGACCCCGCCTGGGCCCCGTAGCGGGGCCGCCGATCGTCCGGTCGCCGACATCGAGCGGAGCGCTATCCACCTCATGCCACAGTCGCAATCGGATAGCGCTCTCCTCGACGACCACCACATCTTCCCAGCACGGTCAGGGGGGTTCGCACAAACTTGCACGGGTGGACCACCGCGCCTAGCCGTTCCAACACCAACTGTTCGAGGTCACGGCGTTGGCCACAGATCTTGCTGTAGTCCGAGGTCCAGCGGCTGCCGCCGGCCGGTGCGCCGGTGATCGTCCGGCAGGTGCTGCGGTGCAGCACAAGGTAGCTGGCGGCCGGGTAGCGGTGGGTGTTGAGCACTAAGCCGTCCGGGTGCCGGTCGATTCAGGCGAGGTAGCCGGAGTCGTCGTCAACGAACATTTCTACACCCGCTGGTACATCGAACGCACCACCGCGCCGCTGGTCGCCCTCCGACCGGGCCCGCCCCGCGACCCCGGTGGCTTCGGGGTCGGGTCCGTTGACTGCCCGTCCGCCGTCGACGGCGAGGACGACGCCGTTGACGAATCCGGCGGCGGGAGACAACAGGAAGGCGACAGCGTCGGCGACCTCCTGTGCGGTACCGACCCGGCCGAGCGGATGCAGTGCGGCCATCTCGGTGTCCACTTCGGGGTGCCGGGCACGGTACCGCTCGAACCGGTCGGTGGCGATCGAGCCGAGCGCGACAGCATTGGTACGGATGCCGGCTGGCCCGTGATCCACCGCTATTGCCCGGGTCAGACCCTCGACAGCAGCCTTCGCGGTCGCATAGGGCAGCGCTCCGCGGACTGGGCGCTGCGCCTGGTGGGACGAGACGTTGACGATGGCCCCGCTACGCCCGTGCGTCAGGAAGTGGTTGACCGCGACATGGCAGCCGGTGACCGCTAAAGCCAGGTTGGTGGAGATCAGGTCCAGGATCCGGGCCGCAGACGCGTCATCCATACCCGCGTCACCGAAGACCGCGGCGTTGTTGACCCAGCCGAGCAGCGGACCGGCGGACTCGGCGGCGGCCGCCGCTCGTCGCCCTGTCTCGGCGTCACGGGCGTCGCCGGTGATCAGCATGACCCGTTCGTGCTGCCAGCTGAGTTGACCGGTGACGTCCACGACGACAACCTGCCCCTCGTCGGCCAGGCGTTCGGCGATCGCGCGACCGATGCCCCGGGCACCTCCAGTGACCACATACGACGGCCGCGTCACCATGCTCGGATGCCTCCTGCTTATCCTCGGTCCTCGTGCGCAGCGAGGAGTGGATTCGATGATGGTCCGACTTGGTCTCTTTCACGAGCCAGATTTCCGGCGGTTCTTCGGCGCGACCGTCGCCGGTCAGCTCGCCGACCGGTTCGTCTACCTCGCGCTGCCGCTGGTGGCGATCCTCTGGCTGGACGCGGACGAGTTCGCGGTCGGCGTGCTGACCGCGATGACCACGGCCGGGTCGCTGCTGATCGGGCTGCCGGCGGGTGCCTGGGTCGACCGGTGGCGCAAGCGCCCGGTGATGGTCAACACGGATTTGCTGCGAGCCGCGCTGCTGATGACGCTACCGCTGGCCTGGTGGGCCGATGCGCTGTCGATCTGGCTGCTGTACGCGATTGCTCTCGGCCACGGACTGCTGACCGTACTGTTCGAGGTCGGATACACAAGCTATGTCCCTACGTTGGTCGGTCGTGACCACCTGGTCGAGGCGAACAGCAGGATCGCTGCGGTCCGTTCCGCCGTCAGCATCAGCGGCCCCGGTCTGGCGGGTCCCCTGGTCGGCTGGCTCGGTGCACCGCTCACGCTGATCGTGAGCGCCGCCGGGATGCTGTTGTCCGCGCTCGGCATGCTGCGAATCCGTACCGTCGAGGTGGTGCGGCCGGAAGCAACCGATCGGCAGCTGATCCGGGAGGTTGCCGAAGGACTGCGGTTCGTTCTCGGTCATCGGCTGCTGCGGCCGATGCTGTTCACCGACGGCTTCTTCAGTCTCTTCCTCGTCGTGTACCAGACGATGCTGCTGGTCTTCCTGGCCCGGCAGCTGGATCTGAGTACGTCCGGCATCGGCTCGGTGCTCTCGGCGATGGCCTGCGGTGGGTTCGTCGGCGCGCTGATGGCCGGCCGGCTGATCGCCAGGGTCGGCCCGGGTCCGGCGATCTGGCTGGCGCCGCTGTGTACCGCTCCGGCCGCCGCGCTGCTGCCAGCAACAAGTGTCGGCTGGCCGACCTGGCTTGCTGTGGCCGGGCTGGCACTGCTGTCCTTCGGCGGGGTGGTCCGGCTTGTCGCGCAGGCGGGCCTGCAACAGAGCATCACTCCGGATCGGCTGCTGGGCCGGATGAGCGCCACGGTCCGCTTCGTCCAGTGGGGCAGCATGCCGGTCGCGGCGCTGCTCGGCGGTGCGCTCGGCGGCCTGTTCGGGGCGTCGGCCGTACTGTGGATCGGTACGGCCGGGATGACCGCCGCCTTCCTGCCGGCCCTGCTGTCGCCGCTGCGGGCGACGTACCGGCTGCCGGCGAGCGAGAGCGCCGCAGCTCAATAGGACGACCCAGGCTTGGCTCCAACCGCGAGGGCGGAGTCAAGCCTGGGTGATCCGGCCTACGGCTGACTCGGCGCTGTCCGATGGCTCAAGGCTTCAGGGTGGCAGCCGTCGACACGAAGGACCGCCACGCGGTCGGTCCGAAGGTCAGCATCGCGCCGTCGCGGTCCTTGGTGTCCCGCACGAGGACGCGCCCGGTGATGTTGTCGGCCACCTCGACGCAGGCCCCTGTGTCGGACTTGGTGCTCTTACGCCAACGAGGCTTGGTCAGGTCCATGTCTCTCCCGCCTTCGTGATCAGTTCGAGCGACTGCGCGCAGGGTAGAGCGTACTGCCGGATCGACTCCCAGTCGCTCTCCAGGCTCGCGGTGCGGTCGGGCGACTCCACCACCCGGCCTTCCTGGTGGCCTTCGAGGAAGCCAACTGTGCGACCCTCAACCGAGGCCAGGACGATCGGGCCGTACATCCCGACATACGCCGGGGTGGCCAGTGGCACCACGTGGATCTGTACATTCGGTCGATCGCCCATCTCCGTCAGTGCTTTGAGCTGTTCGCGCATCACTTCCGGCCCGCCGGAGGTGCGGCGGATCGCCATTTCGTCGAGTATCACGACCAGGCGGCACGGGCTGGTGGTTCGGGTGATGATCTCTTGCCGGTCCAGCCGTGCCGCGAGCGTCTGTTCGACGTCCTCGGCCGGGACGTTCATTGCCGGCAGGAGAGCGCGTGCGTACGCCTCGGTTTGCAGCAGTCCGGGGATCAGCGTCGGATGGTAGACCCGCAGCAGGGTCGCCCGACCTTCGTACTCGACGAACGGCCGGTACCACACGGGTGTCCAGTCGCCCCGGACGAACTCCCGATAGAACCTGACCAGCGCGGTGCCGAACACCTTGTCGACGGCCTTCAGGTAGTCCGGCAGTGCGGGCCGCTCGCCGCGCTCGATGGCACCCACGTGCTTCGCCGAGAAGTGGATCCGGTCGGCCCACGCATCCTGGGTCAGCCCGAACGACTCGCGCAGCCGGCGTAGCTCCGATATCAGATAATCGCTCCCAGCCATAGACCTTCACATCCCCCAAATCGCTCGAACTTGTTGATCTTTTGCTGGCCTGGACAGCACGTGCATTCCCTGGGCCTAACGCCTTCTTCCATTGAGCATGGTCAGCGATCCAGGGTGGAACTCAGCAGAAAGATACACGCTGTTCGTAATCGATCCGAGGGGGTAATGATGATCAGAAACGACGGGATCGGTGGGCCCCGGACGACCCGACGCGAGGCGGCGACCCTACCTGGTCACCGGAGCTGGCCCGAGTCGTCCATGATGCGAACTCCACCGCCCGGACCCACATCCCGAACCGCACCACCGGGGAGTGTCACCGGTGCGGCGGCATCCCGGCACCGTGTCGACCGTTCCTGCGGGCACTCGCCATTCTGGACCGGTGGGACGCGAGCTCCGCCCGGCGCATCCGGGCTGTGCTGCACCTGTCCGGGCTGATGCCGGCCGGCGAGCCGGACGACGACGGTGACGGGTGACCCGGCGACCGGCACCTGCGGTGGACGCGGCTCGCCTCGCCCGCCGGGATCGCGGCGGCCGACGCCGCGGACCTGGACTGCCGCTTGTGCGGCGGCATCCTGAAGGCGGCGATGATCTCGTTCGGTCAGTCGTCGCACGGACCAAACCTGCGCCGCGCGGTGCGCGCCGCCGAACGCTGCGACCTGCTGCTCGCCCTCGTCCACCAGTTGATCTAAAAGGATCTGGCCGGTATATCGACCACGACTCCTTTTAGATCGACGGCTGCGGCGAGGGCGGATCGGCTGGCGTGCTGCGGGCGGCGCGGGCCCGGTCGCTGAGCTCCGCCGCCAGCCACCACGCCTCGGCCACGTCCCGGTCCTTGGCGGCGGCGCTCGGCCCGCCGGCGGTGTCGGCGTACACGGTGGCCAGCCCGAGCAGCCGCTGCAGCGGCCCGCGCACCACCCGTACGCTCTGCATCCTCGCGTACGGCACGACCAGCATCTGCCGGGTCAGCAACCCGCTGCGGACACTGAACACGTCGTTGGCAAGCCCGGCACCGAGCTTCGGCTGCACCAGCGGGTTGAGCCAGCGGGCCCGGCGCGGCGGCGGCGTCATCGGCAGCGCGTCGAGCGCGATTCCGGGCAGCACGTCGGCGAGGATGTGGTTCGCGGTGGGCAGTACGCCGACCGGCAGCAACTGGTCGGACTGGGTGCCGCCACCCTGCCCGTCCGGTGCGGCGTAGCCGGCGACGTGCAACCGCAACCGCAGCCACCTCTTCCCCCGCCACAGCAGCGGCCAGGTCGCACCGATCGCCTGGATCCGGTGCAGCGGTACGGTCTGCGACCGGGTCTCGGTCAGCCCGTGCCGGACCCGCAGACCCACCTCGTCGCGGGCCAGCCGGAAGTTCCAGTCGCTGAGCACCCGCCGGATCGGCTGCAGGATCACCCCGGCGGTGGCGGTCAGGGTGCTGGCGACCGCCACGAATGACCAGGTGGCGTCCATCGCGAACTGGGTGATAACGAACGCGACACCGAACGGCAGGAACATGGTCTGCGGGGTGAGCAGTTGGCTGATCAGCAGGTCCCGGTTGACCACGGTGTGTAGTAGCCGGCCGGGTGGCGGCGCGGACGGGTCGGGCAGGCCGGCCGGGGTGCCGTCCGGCAGCGGTGCCGTCCCGTCGGGAGCTGCCGCGTCCGGGGCCGGCTTGGCGCGGCCGGCGAGCGCCAGCAGCCGGGCCCGCAGCGTGGCGGCGTCGGCGACGGTCAGATATGCCAGCGGCGCCTCGGTCTGGCCACCGCCGACCACTTCGAGCCGCAGTTCGGCCAGGCCGGTCAGTTGGGCGAGCAGCGGCCGGACAACCTCGACCGCCTGCAGCCGCTCCAGCGGGATGGCACGGGTCCGCCGCCACAGCAGACCTTCGTGAATCCGCAGCTCACGGCCGACCACGTGGTAGCCGGTGTTGTACCAGCTGATCACCGCCACCGCCAGGTAGCCGAGCAGGCACAGCACGACCAGCAGCGCGAAGCGACCGAAGCCGACCCGGCCGAGCGTCTGCCAGGACAGGCCGGCGATGATCACCACGAGGGCCCTGCTGCCCTTGAGGATCGGGCTCAGCGGATGCAGCCGCTGGCGGGGCTCCTCGACCGGACCGTGCGGCGGGTACGGCTGGCCCGGTAGCGGGTAGGCCTGTCCGGGCAGCGGGTACGGCGGCGGGACCGGATCGTGCGGCTGGCTCACAGACCCTCCGCCCGGATCTCGCCGAGCGCGGTGAGCCGGTCCCGTAGCCGGGACGCCTCGGCGGGCCGCAGCCCGGGCACCCGGGCGTCGCTGGCCGCCGCGGCCGTGTGCAGCTGCACGGTCGCCAAATCGAAGGCCCGTTCCAGCGGGCCGGCGGAGACGTCGACGAACTGCATCCGGGCGTACGGGACAATCGACAGCCGGCGGACCAGCAGCCCGTGCCGCACCAGCAGGTCGTCGTCGCGCTCGGCGTACCCCCAGGCGTAGACGGCCCGCACCGTCGCCACCACCCGCAGCACGGTGAGCAGCACGGCGGCGGCGAAGCCGACGCCAACGAACCAGAAACCGGTGATCGCCCAGCCGACCCCGAGCCCGACGAGCAGGAAACTCATCCCGATGGCGAGCCGGATCAGCTCCACCCAGACCAGGTCGCGGGAGACGGGCTGCCACTGCACCGTCTCCGGCCAGGGCTCCAGAGGGCTGATCGGGGCTGCCGGTGCGGCGGACTGTTCGGTCACCCTTACGAGCGTAGGCGATCAGCCAAGCGGCGCCACGTCGCGGAGGAATCCACGTACGTGCAGGAAGTCGCCGAGCCGGTGCCGGTGGTCGGCGCAGGCCAGCCAGGTCTTGCGGCGTTCGGGCTGGTGCAGCCGGGGGTTGTTCCAGTTGAGCGCCCAGATCGCCGGGGCACGGCAGCCCTTGGCAGAACAGACCAACTGCTCGCCCGGTGCGGTGTCGGCGGAATCGGGGGGTGCGGCCACGGTACGAGTCTAGGCCGGCGCCAGGCGAGTCCAGGTCGGCACCGGGCGAGGTCGGCAGCATGCCGGGGACGGCACCGGGACAGGGCGGCACGCACCTGAAGGAGTGAGCGCCGGGCGGCCACGGGGGAAGCCGCCCGGCGACGGCTGAATCGTACACACGCCGATCCCCCTCGTGTCTACCCACCTGGCGGTGCTTTCTCGGCCCCTGCCCGCCGGTTCGGACCGGCGTGCGACGCTTAGTGCGGCACGACCTTTTCGACCCGACGACGCCAGAACCCTGACGACACCAGAGCACGCTGTGGAGGACCGGTGGCCCAGCCGACCACGCCCGAATCTTCGACACCGACCGCTGCGCCACCGTCGCCCCCCGAGGCGACACCGGCCGCCGACGCGACCCTGCTGGAGCGGGCGATGTTCGAGGTCAAACGGGTCATCGTCGGTCAGGACCGGATGGTCGAGCGGATGTTCGTCGCGCTGCTCGCCCGGGGGCACTGCCTGCTGGAAGGCGTCCCCGGGGTGGCGAAGACGCTCGCCGTGGAGACTCTGGCCACCGTCGTCGGTGGCTCGTTCGCCCGGATCCAGTTCACCCCCGACCTGGTCCCCGCCGACCTGGTCGGCACCCGGATCTACCGGCAGTCCAGCGAGAAGTTCGACATCGAACTCGGTCCGGTGTTCGTCAACTTCCTGCTCGCCGACGAGATCAACCGCGCGCCGGCCAAGGTGCAGTCGGCGCTGCTCGAGGTGATGAGCGAGCGGCAGGTGTCGCTGGGCGGGCAGACGCATCCCGTACCGGATCCGTTCCTGGTGATGGCCACCCAGAACCCGATCGAGCAGGAGGGCGTCTACCCGCTGCCGGAGGCGCAGCGCGACCGGTTCCTGATGAAGATCGTGGTGGGCTATCCGACCGACGCGGAGGAGCGGGAGATCGTCTACCGGATGGGGGTGGACGCGCCGCAGCCGAGCGTCGTTTTCAAGCCCACCGACCTGGTCGACCTGCAGCGCAAGGCGGACAAGGTGTTCGTGCACAACGCGCTGGTCGACTACACCGTACGCCTGGTGCTGGCCACCCGGGCGCCGGCCGAGCACGGCATGCCGGACGTCGCGCAGCTGATCCAGTACGGTGCCAGCCCGCGTGCCTCGCTGGGCATCGTGCGGGCCACCCGGGCATTGGCGCTGCTGCGCGGGCGCGACTACGCGTTGCCGCAGGACGTGCAGGACATCGCCCCGGACATCCTGCGTCACCGGCTGGTGCTCAGCTACGACGCGCTCGCCGACGACGTGCCCGCCGACCACGTCGTCGGGCGGATCATGCAGATGGTGCCGCTGCCGTCGGTAGCCCCCCGGCAGAACGCGACGCCGCAGCCGGTGGGACCGATGGGACATGCCGCGCCGGCCGCCGCGGTGCCCGGCCCACCCGGTGGCGCCGGCTGGCCCGGACAGTCGCAGTGACCGCTGCGGTGCCGAGCTCGGGCCGGGCGGAGGCGGTGCTGTCCCGGCTCTACCTGACCGTCACCCGCAAGCTCGACGGCCTGCTGCAGGGCGACTACGTGGGGCTGCTGCCCGGTCCGGGCAGTGAGGCCGGTGAGTCGACCGAGTACCGGCCCGGTGACGACGTGCGCCGGATGGACTGGCCGGTGACGGCCCGGACCACCGTGCCGCACGTACGGCGTACCGTCGCCGACCGGGAGTTGGAAGCCTGGGTGGCGGTGGACCTGTCGGCCAGCCTGGACTTCGGCACCGCCCGCTGCCTCAAACGGGACCTGGCCGTCTCGGCGGCGGCGGCGATGGTGCACCTGAGCGCGCGGGGCGGCAACCGGGTGGGCGCGGTGATCGGCACCGGTGATCCGGCGCTCGGCGGCGTCCTTTCCCGGCTGCCGGCGCGGACCGGCCGCAAGGAGGCGCACGGGCTGCTGCGGGCGATCGCCGGCACCCAGTCCCGACCCGGCCGCAGCGACCTCGGTGCCCTGGTCGACATGCTGAACCGGCCGCCGCGTCGCCGCGGCGTCGCCGTGGTGATCTCCGACTTCCTGGCCCCGCCGCAGCAGTGGGGCCGGCCGGTCCGAAAACTCGCGGTCCGCCACGACGTCCTCGCCGTCGAGGTGGTCGATCCGCGTGAGCTGGAGCTGCCCGACGCCGGCGTGCTGACCCTGGCCGACCCGGAGACCGGCACGCTGCACGAGGTGCAGACCGCCGATCCGCGGCTGCGCCGGCGGTACGCCGAGGCGGCCGGGGCGCAGCGGGCGGCGATCGCGCAGACTCTGCGCGGTGCCGGCGCGGCCCACCTGCGGCTGCGGACCGACTCGGACTGGCTGCTGGACATCGTCCGGTTCGTCGCCGGGCAGCGGCACGCCCGTACCCGTGGCATCGCCCGCCCGGCCCCCACCCCGCGCCCGGAAAGCGAAGCTCGATGATCCGTTTCCTGCAGCCCTGGTGGCTGCTCGCCCTGCTGCCGGTTCTGGCGATCGCCGGGATGTACGTGTGGCGTCAGTTCCGCCGCAAGGCGTACGCGGTCCGGTTCACCAACGTGGACCTGCTGCGCACGCTGGCCCCGCGTGGCCTCGGCTGGCGTCGTCACCTGGCCGCCGGGGCGTTCCTGCTGAGTCTGCTGGTGCTGGCGTCGGCGCTGGCCCGGCCGTCGATCGACGCTGAGGAGTCGCTGGAGCGGGCCACCGTCATTCTCGCCATCGACGTGTCGCTGTCGATGGAGGCCGACGACGTGACTCCGAGTCGGATCGAGGCGGCCCAGCAGGCGGCGAAGGAGTTCGTCGCGGAGCTGCCGGAGGGCTACAACATCGGGCTGGTCGCGTTCGCCAAGTCGGCGAACGTGCTGGTCTCGCCGACCAAGGACCGGGCTGCGGTGTCCCAGGCGATCGACGGTCTGGTGCTGGCCGAGGCCACCGCCACCGGCGAGGCCGTGTTCACTTCGTTGGAGGCGATCCGGCTGGTGCCGACCGACGGTGCGCAGGGCCCGCCGCCGGCCCGGATCGTGCTGCTGTCGGACGGCTACCGCACCTCGGGCCGGTCGGTCGAGGAGGCCGCTGCGTCGGCGTCGGCGGCCAACGTACCGGTGTCGACGATCGCGTTCGGCACCGACGACGGCCAGGTGCAGATCGGTAACCAGGTGCAGCGGGTGCCGGTGGACCGGTTCGCGCTGGCCGAGCTGGCTGAGGCGACCAACGGCTTCTTCTACGAGGCGGCGTCGGTCGGCGAGCTCAACCAGGTGTACGAGGACATGGGCTCGTCGATCGGGCAGCGGACCGTGCCCCGGGAGATAACCCAGTGGTACGCGGCCCTGGCGTTGCTGCTGGCGTTGGGCGCGGCGGTACTCAGTCTGCTGTGGACCTCGCGGCTGCCGTGAGACGGCCCGACCGGACCAGCAGGTGACAGGGCCCGGCCCGGCAGGCGACGGACACCCGCCGCCGGCCGGGGCCCGTCACCGTGCGCCGCTGGCCAGCGCGAAGATGACGGCGATCCAGACGGCGGCCAGGGTGAACCCCAGCGGTGCGACGTAACGGTTCATCGAGGGTGGACTCCGGCGACGGGCCGGCCACCTGTGGATCAGGGTGACCGGCGGGCGGGCTGACGGGCGACACGGGCAGATCGCACGGGCGCACCAGGAGCCACGCCGACCTCAGCGCGCTCGACCGGTGGCCCGGCGACGACTAGGAGGATCGCTATCTCGCACAGCGATCACCTCCACAGGTCGTCCGGCCGTTGAACCGGGCAAGAGCGTACACCTGGGCCGGCAGGTCGGCACAATCCGCAGCAACGTGATCAGTGTGACGGCGAGAACCGGCAGATAGACGGCCCGGTCGACCAGCCACCCGGGATGCTCCGGCGCGGTGTGCACCCCGGCGACGGCGGTCCCACCGGCCAGCCCAGCGCGGTGACCGTCAGCCCGATGAGTACCGGCTGGTGCCACAGGTAGACGCCGAGCGCGTGCCGGTTCACCGCCGCGACCACCGACCACCACCGGGCGGTGGTGGCGATCCGGCCTCGCAACCACCGGATCGCCAGCCCGGCCGCACCGACCTGCGCGGCCACAAACTTCACCACTTTGCGGCTACGACCGGACCGACCTGGTGTCAAGACACCACAGGGGTAGTACCCCCGGGTTACTGCTTACCCGGCGGTAGCACCTAGTCTCCAAGGCCGGATCATCGACGACGAGGGGGGAACGTGGCCCGCACCGTACTGGTCACCGGCGGTAACCGGGGCATCGGCCTGGCGATCGCGCAGACGTTCGCGAAGCAGGGCGACCGGGTCGCGGTCACCTACCGGTCCGGCTTCGCCGAGCAGGCCGGCCTGTTCGGCGTACGCTGCGACGTCACCGACGCCGACTCGGTCGACCAGGCCTTCGGCGCGGTCGAAGCCGAGCTCGGGCCGGTCGAGGTGCTGGTCGCCAACGCCGGCGTCACCGACGACACGCTGCTGCTGCGAATGTCCGAGGAGCAGTTCACCTCGGTGCTGGACACCAACCTGACCGGCGCGTACCGCTGCGCCAAGCGCGCTTCGACGAAGATGCTGCGGGCCCGCTGGGGCCGGCTGATCTTCATCTCGTCGGTGGTCGGCCTGCTCGGCTCGCCCGGTCAGGTCAACTACGCGGCGAGCAAGGCCGGCCTGGTCGGCATGGCCCGGTCGATCACCCGCGAACTCGGCGGACGCAACATCACCGCCAACGTCGTCGCCCCCGGCTACGTGGAGACCGACATGACGGCGGCGCTGCCCGAGGAGCGCAAGGCCGAGTACCGCAAGGCCATCCCGGCCGGTCGGTTCGCCACCGCCGACGAGGTGGCCGCCGCGGTGACGTGGCTCGCCGGCGACTCCGCCGGTTACATCTGCGGGGCGGTCATTCCCGTCGACGGCGGCCTCGGCATGGGGCACTGACCGTCGACGCCGCACCGACCTGTGACACCGCACCGACCCGACCTGGCTACGAAACACCGAACGGAGAAACCTGTGTCCGCACTGCTGGCCGGTAAGCGGCTGCTCGTCACCGGCGTCATCACCGACCAGTCGATCGCCTTCTCGGTGGCGAAGCTCGCCCAGGAGAACGGTGCCACCGTCGTGCTCACCGGGTTCGGCCGGATGTCGCTGGTGGAGCGGATCGCCAAGCGGCTGCCGGCCGAAGCGCCGGTGATCGAGCTCGACGTGACCAACCCGGAGCACCTGGCCGGGCTGGCCGACAAGGTTGCCGGGCACGTCGACGGCCTCGACGGGGTGGTGCACTCGATCGGGTTCGCCCCGCAGAGCTGCCTCGGTGGCGGCTTCCTCGACGCGCCCTGGGACGACGTCGCCACCGCGCTGCACATCTCCACCTTCTCGTACAAGTCGCTGGCGATGGCGGCGCTGCCGCTGATGCGTCCCGGCGGCGCGGTCGTCGGGCTGACCTTCGACGCCACCCTGGCCTGGCCGGTCTACGACTGGATGGGGGTCGCCAAGGCCGGCCTGGAGTCCGCGTCCCGCTACCTGGCGCTGCACCTGGGACCGAAGGGCATCCGCAGCAACCTGGTCTCCGCCGGCCCGCTGCGCACCATGGCGGCCAAGTCGATCCCCGGCTTCGAGGCCTTCGAGCAGGCCTGGACCGAGCGGGCGCCGCTGGGCTGGCAGTTGACCGATCAGGAGCCGGCGGCGCGGGCCTGCCTGGCGCTGCTGTCAGATTGGTTCCCGGCGACCACCGGTGAGATCGTGCACGTCGACGGCGGCTTCCACGCCATCGGCGCCTGATCTTCGGGATGCGCCGCCGCCCGGCCCGGCCCGACCAGGAACAATAGGGCCCATGGCGTACGACGCACTGGTTCTGCTGTCGTTCGGCGGCCCGGAAGGTCCGCAGGACGTGCTGCCCTTCCTGCGCAACGTGACCCGGGGCCGCAACGTGCCGCCGGAACGGCTGGCCGAGGTCGCCGAGCATTACCAGCACTTCGGCGGCGTGTCGCCGATCAACCAGCAGTGCCGGGAGCTGCTCGCCGCGATCCGCGTCGACTTCGCCGCCCACGGGCTCGACCTGCCGGTCTACTGGGGCAACCGCAACTGGCATCCGATGCTGACCGACACGGTGGCCCGGATGCGCGACGACGGGGTCCGCCGCGCCCTCGCCTTCGCCACCAGCGCCTACGGCGGCTACTCGTCGTGCCGGCAGTACCAGGAGGACATCGCGGCGGCGCGGTCGGCGGTCGGCCCGGACGCCCCGGTGATCGACAAGCTGCGGCAGTTCCACGATCACCCCGGGTTCGTCGGTCCACACGTCGAAGCGGTCCGGGCCGCGCTGGACACGATCGACCCGGCGCTGCGTCGGCGTACCCGGCTGGTGTTCACCGCCCATTCGGTCCCGACCAGCGCGGCGGCCGCTGCCGGCCCGGAGGGCGGGCGTTACCAGGCCCAGCTGGCCGAGACCGCCCGGCTGGTCGCCGCCGACGCCGCCCCGGACCTGCCGTACGACCTGGTCTGGCAGAGCCGGTCCGGGCCGCCGCAGGTGCCCTGGCTGGAGCCGGACGTCAACGACCACCTGCGGGAACTCGCCGGTCAGGGGGTCGACGCAGTGGTGGTCAGTCCGATCGGTTTCGTCTCCGACCACTTGGAGGTGGTCTGGGACCTGGACACCGAGGCCGCGGCGACCGCCAAGGAGCTCGGTCTGGCGTACGCCCGGGCGGCCAGCCCCGGCACCCACCCGGCCTTCGTGTCGATGGTCCGGGACCTGGTGTCGGAACGGCTGCGCCCGGACGGCGCCCTCACCCGGGTACGGCTCGGTACGCTGCCGGTCTGGGACACCTGCCCGGTGAACTGCTGCATTGCCTCTTCCACCCCCCGGAGATCCTCGTGACCGACCGTAAGCCCGTCGAGAGTTGGCTGACCGACATGGACGGTGTGCTGGTGCACGAGGGCCAACCGGTCCCCGGTGCGCCGGAGTTCATCAACCGGTTGCGCGCTTCCGGTAAACCGTTCCTGGTGCTGACCAACAACTCCATCTACACCCCCCGCGATCTGCAGGCCCGGCTCACCCGGATGGGTTTCGACGTGCCGGAGCAGGCGATCTGGACAGCGGCGCTGGCTACCGCGCAGTTTCTCGCCGACCAGCGGCCGGGTGGCACCGCGTACGTCATCGGTGAGGCCGGGCTGACCACGGCGATGCACGCGGTCGGCTACATCCTGTCCGACTACGCCCCGGACTACGTGGTGCTGGGGGAGACCCGCACCTACAGCTTCGAAGCGATCACCAAAGCGGTCCGGCTGATCAACGGCGGTGCCCGGTTCATCTGCACCAACCCGGACCCGACCGGGCCGTCGACCGAGGGCGCGTTGCCGGCGGCCGGCTCGGTCGCGGCGATGATCTCGAAGGCGACCGGGGTGGAGCCGTACTTCGTCGGCAAGCCGAACCCGATGATGATGCGGTCGGCGTTGAACACGATCGACGCGCACTCGGAGAGCACCGCGATGATCGGTGACCGGATGGACACCGACGTGCTGTGCGGGCTGGAGGCGGGGCTGCAGACGATCCTGGTGCTCACCGGGATCAGCAGCCGTACCGACATCGACCGCTACCCGTACCGGCCGTCGCGGATCGTCGCGTCGGTGGCCGACCTGATCGACGAGATCTGATCGAGACGAGATCTGGTCGGGGCGTCCGGCCGCGCTCGGCAGTCAGGGCCGCAGCGGGGCGTTGCAGGCGGCGACCAGCGCCCGGCGGCAGGCAGTGGTCAGCGGCCGCAGCGCGGCGTCGCGCTGCTGGGCCTCGTAGCCGTTGACGGCGCCGCCGGGGGCGACGTGCTCGGCGAGCGCCAGCACCTGGTCCAGCACGCTGGCCCGGGCGAACAGCCGGCGAGCCCGCGGATCGAAGCCGGGTGGCAGGTCCATCCCGCCGTCCGGGCGGCGCAGCGCGGCCAGCGCCCCGGCCAGCTCCGGCCGCCAGTGCGCGACGTCCAGCCGGGTCAGCGCCGTGGTCGTCTCGGCCAGTGCGGTGGACAGCTCGGCCTCGGCTTCGGCGGCGCTCGGCCCGGCGTGCCCGGCGGCGGGTAGCTCCTGCGGCAGCGGGTAGATCCGCCACAGCACCGTCTCGAAGGTGACCCCGGAACCGGACGTGTGTGAGCGCACCTCGGGGATGACGCCCAGCCCACGGGCCACCACCGCCTCGCCGGCCAGCAGCGCGGCGCCGGTGAACTCACCTGGACCGGGCAGACCGCGTGGGTCGCCGGGGGCCGGCAACGCCAGCCGGATCTCGTCCGGTGGCAGCTTCGCGAAGCAGGACAGCGCGTCGCGCAACGGCAGGTCGGTCCAGGCACCGGGTGCGTCGGCGACCAGATGCTCCTCGTCGCCGGCGATCTCGTCGGCGATCTCGTCGTACGGCACCAGGCCGGCGCGCCATGCGCGCACCCAGGCCACGAAGCGGCTGGAGCGGCGCGTCGCGAGGGTCGCCGCGCCTGCTGCGGGGGACATGCACGCTAGGGTACGTGCCGCGCTGTCGGTTGTCTCGACACCGGGCGGCAGGTCCCCGTCGGGGTGTCCGGTCGGCGCGTCGGCGGGCCACCGTCGCCCGGTGCGGTTAGCCTGCCGGACGTGGGTGGTGACCAGCGGTACGGCGACGACGTGTTGGCGGGCAACTGGCGCCGCCGTCGGGTGGTGCCGGAGGTCGACGCCGAGCCGGACCTCGTGGTGGAGGACGCCGACTCCGGTTTCTGCGGCGCGGTCGTCGGTTTCGAATCCGGCGCGGTGACACTGGAGGACCGGCACGGTCGCCGACGGCACTTTCCGCTGGCACCGGCCGGTTTCCTGCTGGACGGCCAGCCGGTGACGCTGCGCCGGCCGCCCCGGGCACCCGCCGCGCCCCGGCAGCGGCAGCGCACCGCTTCCGGTTCGGTCGCGGTCGGCCACCGACCGGCCCGGGTGGCCCAGGCCAGTCGGATCTGGGTGGAGGGTGTGCACGACGCCGCGCTCGTCGAGCGGATCTGGGGTGACGACCTGCGGGTCGAGGGCGTCGTCGTCGAACCGCTGGACGGCATCGACGGGCTGGCCGCTGCGGTGGCCGGTTTCGCGCCCGGACCGCAGCGCCGGCTTGGCGTGCTGGTCGACCATTTGGTCCCCGGGTCCAAGGAGAGCCGGGTCGTCGCCGCGGTCACCTCGCCGTACGTCCTGGTGACCGGGCATCCGTACGTGGACGTGTGGCAGGCGGTCAGACCGGACCGGATCGGATTGCGGCAGTGGCCCCGGATCCCACCCGGACAGCCGTGGAAGGAAGGCGTCTGTGCGGCTGTCGGCGTGGCCGATCCGGCGCAGCTGTGGCGTCGAATCCTGTCCAGTGTGGACAGCTACCAGGACGTGGAGACGCCGCTGATCAACGCGATGGAGCGGCTGATCGACTTCGTCACCGTACCGCCGCAGTGAGCCGGCGGCCGGTCAGCCGAGGTCGTCCGGTCAGCCGGGGTCGTCCGGTCAGCCGGGGTCGTCCGGTCAGCCGAGGTCGTCCGGTCAGCCGAGGTCGTCCGGGTCGCGGGTAAGGACGAAGGTGGCCAGGTCCAGCGCTGTCGGGGTGCCGGTCGGTCCACGCCGTACGGTGAGGATCTCGCCCTGCTGGGCGCCGCTGCGGCCCTGCCAGCGGTCCGCGCCCAGCGCGGCGAACCGCGACGTCACCGGCTGGACCGGCCCGAGCAGGGTGAGGACCAGCTCGGCGGCGTCGGCGTCCCAGGAAACCTGCATCTCCCGTCCCATCCACCACCACCGGCCGCAGACAGCGTCGATCTCCGGCGGCGGCAGGGTGCCCGGTCGCCAGGGACGCGGCGCGACCGGTTCCCGGTCCAGCACCCCGGCCAGTACCCGTAGCCCCAGTTCGCGGATGGTACCCCGGGCGAAGCCGTACGAGTTGGCGAAGGCCACCACGGCGGTGCCGGTGCCACGGTGCACGGCGAGCAGCGCGACGTAGCCGGGCATCGAGCCGCCGTGGCCGGCGAAGACCCGCTCCCCGACCCGGTAGAGCTCGGGGCCGAGCCCGTGGCCGCCGGTCCACCGCTGCGGGTCGTTGATCGCCACCGGCAGGCACATCTCCGCCATCGTGTCGGGGTCCAGCACCGCCGGGTCCGGGTCGGCGAGGAACGCCGCCCACCGGCTGAGGTCGGCGACGGTGGACCAGAGCTGGCCGGCGGGGGCCATCGCCCGGGTGTCGGTACGCGGCTCCTCGCGCAGCGTGCCGTGCCACGGGTGCACCACGTAGCCGGCGGCGTACGGGGCGGTGGGGTGGTAGGTGGTGCGGGTCATGCCGAGTGGTCCGAGGATGTCGGTGGCGACCAGGTCGCTCCACGGCGTGCCGGTGATCCGGTGCAGGGCGGCGCCGAGCAGCCCGTACGCCAGGTTCGAGTAGTGGTACGTGCGGTGCGGCGGGAAGGCCATCTTGTCCGGTCCGAGCCCGGCCAGCAGAGTGGCGACGTCGGTGCCGGTGCTGCGTTCCCACCAGGTGTCGCTGTCCGGTTCGCGTTGCAGGCCGGCGGCGTGGCCGAGGAGTTGGCGCAGGGTGATCCGTTCGAACGGGGCGTCGGGCAGGTGGTCGCGGAGCCGGTCGTCGAGGTCGAGCCGGCCGGCGTCGCGTAGCCGCAGCACCAGGGTGGCGGTGAAGGTCTTGGTGATCGAGCCGATCCGGTACTGCAGGTCGGGGTGGGGTGACGGGTGGTCACCGGCGGACGCGATGTGCACCAGCCGCCGGTCCCGGAGCACGCCGAGGACGACGGAGGGTGCCCGGCCGTTCGACTGGGTCTCGGCGACCGCAGTGTCGATCATGCTGATGGTGTCGGGGGACAGGGGTGCGGACACGCCTACATGCTCCTTGCTCGTGACTCAGGTGGGTTGGATCGTGACTTAGGGTGGCCGTATTGGTCCGACTCACTAATGGCTGCCCGATTTGTCGGTCCGAGGGTCGCCGGTGGTGCGCATACATGTCACGATCGGTGTGTGGAACCCGTCCTGTGGATCGTATTGGGCGTCGTACTGGCGGTCGCGGAATTATTCACCGCGACGCTGTTCCTCGTCATGTTCGCCGCCGGCGCGTTCGCCGCGGCGTTCGCCGCCGCTCTCGGTGCCCCGGTGGCCGCCCAGGCGCTGGTCTTCGCCGCAGTGTCGGCGCTGACCGTGGTCGCCGTCCGGCCGGCCATCCAGCGGCACCGGCAGTCCGCGCTCAGCGGTGGCGAGGAGCCGTTCGGCGTGCAGGCGATCGAGGGCGCCTCGGCGCTGGTGCTGGAGCGGGTGGATGCCGACGGCGGCCAGGTCAAGATCGACGGCGAGCTGTGGAGCGCCCGCTCGTATGACGGCATCCAGGTCTTCGCCCCTGGCGAACGGGTACAGGTGATCCAGGTCAAGGGCGTCACCGCGCTGGTCTGGCGGG
The DNA here is from genome assembly GCF_027497395.1 of Solwaraspora sp. WMMA2080. Lineage (GTDB taxonomy): Bacteria > Actinomycetota > Actinomycetes > Mycobacteriales > Micromonosporaceae > Micromonospora_E. The sequence goes on from NZ_CP114910.1 coordinate 569,467, forward strand.
ACGACGTCACCGGCGGCGGACCGGCATGAACACCCCGAGCCGGCATGAATTTCCCGAGCCGAGAAGGTGAACGACGATGGACTTAGTGATCGCGGTGCTGGTCGGGGCGGTCGCTCTGATCACAGTGATAACCCTGATCCGGGCGGTGCGGATCGTCCCGCAGCAGCGGATGGACCTGGTCGAACGGCTCGGCCGGTACCAGCGCACCCTGACGCCCGGTCTCAACCTGCTCGTCCCGTTCGTCGACACCGTACGGGCCAAGGTCGACATGCGGGAACAGGTGGTCAGCTTCCCGCCCCAACCGGTGATCACCTCGGACAACCTGGTGGTGTCGATCGACACCGTCTTGTACTTCAAGGTCGTCGATCCCCGGGCCGCCACCTACGAGATCGCCAACTTTCTGCAGGCGATCGAGCAGCTCACCGTCACCACGTTGCGTAACGTCATCGGCTCGCTCGACCTGGAGCGCGCGCTGACCAGCCGTGAGGAGATCAACCAGCACCTGTCCGGCGTGCTGGACGAAACCACCGGCCGGTGGGGCATCAAGGTGACCCGGGTGGAGATCAAGGCGATCGAGCCGCCGCCGAGCATCCGCGACTCGATGGAGAAGCAGATGCGCGCCGAGCGGGACCGCCGCGCCGCGATCCTCACCGCCGAGGGGCACAAGCAGTCGCAGATTCTCGGTGCCGAGGGCGAGAAGCAGGCCGCCGTGCTGCGCGCCGACGGTGACCGGCAGGCCCGGATCCTGCAGGCCGAAGGCCAGGCGAAGGCGATCCGGACCGTCTTCGACGCCATCCACCAGGCCAACCCGAGCCAGAAGGTGCTCGCCTACCAGTACCTGCAGGCGCTGCCGCAGATCGCCAACGGCCAGTCCAACAAGATGTGGATCGTCCCGGCCGAGCTGACCAAGGCCCTCGAAGGTCTGGGCGGGGCGCTCGGTGGGCTCAGCCAGATGGTCGGTGACGCGCCGTCGCAGCAGGTCGACTCCAGCGCCGTGGAGCGGGAGGCGGCCGAGGCCGCCGAGGCCGCCGCCGCCGAGGCGCAGCGGGTCAACGACGAGGTGCGGGCCGCCGAGCAGGTCACCAGCGGCGGTACGGCGGCCGGCGGCGCCAAGGCCCGGCCGGCCGGGCTGCCGGCGCCCGAGCCGGTGCCCGCGTCCGAGCTGCTCGGCGAGCTGAACTCCGAGCAGCAGCGCCCGCAGGCCGAACGCGGCTGACCTGTAGCCGGGGTAGCTGACTGTTGGCGCTCCGGGCATCTATGGCGCTCTTGAAGCTGCTATGATGCTCGCGTGAACCTCAAGGAGTGGGCAGCGTCGACCGGCATCGCGTACATCACCGCTCGGCGACAGTACGCAGCCGGGACGCTGCCTGTTCCCACCTACCGGATCGGTCGACTGATCATGGTCGGTGAGCCGGTCACCGGCACGTCGGCCGAGACGGGGCAGACCGTGGTGTACGCCCGGGTGTCCTCAGCCGATCAGAAATCCGACCTGGACCGGCAAGTCGCCCGGGTCACCGTGTGGGCCACCGGGCGGAAACTCGGCGTCGACTGGGTGGTGACCGAGGTTGGATCCGCGTTGAACGGGCACCGCAAGAAGTTCCTCGCGCTGCTGCGCGACCCGAAGGTGGCAACGATCGTGGTTGAGCATCGGGACCGGTTCGCCCGGTTCGGGGCCGAGTACGTTGAGGCGGCGCTGGCCGCGCAGGGCCGCCGACTGCTGGTGGTCGACCCGGCTGAGGTCGACGATGATCTGGTCCGCGACGTGACGGAGATCCTGACGTCGTTGTGCGCCCGCCTGTACGGGCGTCGCGCTGGCGCGAACCGTGCCCGCCGGGCGGTCGAAGCCGCCACCGAGAGTGGCCCGGCGTGAAAACGATCCAGGCGTACCGGTTCGCCCTCGACCTCACCTCGCGCCAGGAACGCGACGTCCTTGCACACGCTGGGGCCGCCCGGCTCGCCCACAACTGGGCGCTCGCGAAGGTCAAGGCGGTCATGGACCAGCGCATCGCCGAACGCTCCTACGGCGTACCAGACGAGTTGCTGACGCCGTCACTGTCCTGGTCGCTGGCCGGTCTTCGGAAGGCATGGAACGCCGCGAAGCCCGAAGTCGCGCCGTGGTGGGGTGAGGTGTCGAAGGAGGCGTTCAACACCGGTCTCGACGCGCTCGCTCGCGGGTTGAAGAACTGGACTGACTCCCGCAGCGGGAAACGCGCCGGTCGGCCGTCGGGTTTCCCCCGGTTCAAGTCCCGCCGCCGTACCACGCCCAGCGTACGGTTCACCACCGGGGCGATCCGGGTCGAACCGGACCGGATGCACGTGGTGCTACCCCGGCTGGGCCGGTTGAAGTTGCACGAGTCCGCCCGCAAGCTCGCCCGCCGTATTGAAGCCGGCACCGCCCGGATCATGTCCGCGACAGTGCGTCGTGATGGCGGACGGTGGCATGTGTCGTTCACCGTCGAGGTCGAACGCGCCGAACGCAGCCCGGCCCGACCCGGCTCGGTGGTTGGTGTGGACGTCGGTATCCGGCATCTCGCGGTGCTGTCCACCGGCGAGTTGGTCGACAACCCGCGCCACCTCGTGGCCGCGCGGCAACGGATGCATGCGCTCGGCCGGACGCTGTCGCGCAAGCAGGGCCCGGACCGGCGTACCGGACGACGTCCCTCGAAGCGGTGGGAACGGGCCGCGAGCCGGCTCGGTCGCGCTCACGCCCGGGTCGCTCATCTGCGCCGTGACGGGCTGCACAAGCTCACCACCCGGCTCGCCACGACGTACGGCACCGTTGTGGTGGAAGACCTCAACGTCACCGGCATGCTGCGCAACCGGCGGTTGGCCCGGCACGTCGCCGACGCCGGATTCGCGGAGATCCGCCGCCAGTTGGCGTACAGGACCGGACGGAACGGCGGCCGGCTTGTGGTGGCCGACCGCTGGTACCCGTCCAGTAAGACCTGCTCGGGCTGTGGCACGGTGAAAACCAAGCTGGCCCTGTCCGAGCGTGAATACCGGTGTGAGGCGTGCGGTCTAGTCATCGACCGTGACCGCAACGCCGCTGTGAACCTGGCCGCCCTTGCGGCGGCAACCGCCGGGAGTGGCCCGGTGGCAGCACGTGGAGCCGACCAGAAGACCCGCACACGCGGGCAGGTGGCCGTGAAGCGTGAACCCGGCACCGCTCAAGCGGATCAGACCGGGACCGTCCTACCGCAAGGCAGGACTACCAACCGTGCGCTCACTAAAGCCCACTGAGAGGTAACGGCAGGACCCGATCCGGCCCGGCCGGCGCTGGCCGGGCCGGCTGACCCGACCGGCTGAAATCCGAGGAACCCGCGCGTACCGCTGTCGGCGGCTGTCACGATCGGTCGGTCAGTGAGCACAGCCGACGGGGCCCGGTGCGGGCCCCGCAGCGCGGGGAGGCGACACCGTGACGCGTGCCGTCAGGAACACCCGACCCCGGACCACCGCGTCCAACGCCGGCCGGTCCGGCCCGGTACGGGTGGTCTCCCGCAGCGACGCCGGTGTCGCCGTGGTAGCCGCCGCCGCACCCGAGAACACCCCGGCCGGCCCGGCAACCAACGCCGCCTGGGCGTGGTCGATCCGCCGGTTCAGCCGGGTCGCCATCTGGACGTTGCCGCTGTACGCGATCGCGTTCGGCATCGGCGGCCTGAGCGGAGTGCGCGGCGGCGGCCCGGCACCCGACCTGGTCGACGGCCGGCCGGCGTACCTGGCCTCCTGGGTGATCGCCAGCTGGCTGGGGCTGGTTGCGCTGGTCGCGATCGCTGGGATCCACGCCGCCGCCCGCAGCCGGGGCACCGCCGTCTCGGCGCTGCTGGTCGGCCTGGCAGGTACGGCACTGACGGTGCCGTTCGTCGGGCTGCCCGACGGCACGACCGTCTACGGTACGTCGGCCCGGTCGATCGCCCTGGTCGGTGCCGCACTGTACAGCTTCGGCTGGCTGCTCGCCGGTGCCGCGGTGCTGCGTTCGGAGCTGTTCAACCGGCTCGACGGCTGGCTGCTGATCGTCGCGTCCCCGCTGCTCGGGCTCGTCGGGCTGCTCTCCGGGCCGCTGCAGACCGTCGGCGCGGTCCTCACCCTGACCGCCGGGATCGGCCTGGCCTGGTCCGCCGGCCGGATGGTGCCCAGCATCCAGGTGCCGGCGACCGCCCCGGCCAGCTCGCGTTAAGCCGGGTCGTCGCGGCACAGCTCCCAGAAGGCGACCGCCGCCGCCGTCGCCACGTTGAGCGAGTCGACGCCGCGTCGCATCGGCACGGCCACCCGTACGTCGGCGGCCTGGACCGCCGCAGTGCTCAGCCCCGGCCCTTCCGCGCCGAGCAGCAGCGCCGGCCGGGCCCGGGCCGCGGAGTCCAGCCGCTGGACCGGCACCGCGTCCGGTGCCGGGGTCATCGCGAGCAGCCGGAACCCGGCGGTACGGACGGTGGCCAGCGCCGCCGGCCAGGCCGCAGCCCGGGCGTACGGCACCGCGAACACCTCGCCCATGCTGACCCGCACCGACCGCCGGTACAGCGGATCCGCGCAGGTGGGGGAGAGGACCACGGCGTCCATGCCGAGTGCCGCCGCGCTGCGGAACAGCGCACCCAAATTGGTGTGCGTGTTGATCCCTTCGCAGACGACCAGCCGGCGGGCCCGGTCGAGCACCTCGTCCAGGCTGGGCAGGGCCCGGCGGTGGAACGAGGCGAGCACGCCCCGGTGCACGTGGAATCCGGTGATTGACTCCAGCACCGCCGGGGTTGCCGCGTAGACCGTCGCGTCCGGCGGCAGGTCGGCGAGCTGGTCGACCCGCTTGGCGTCGACCAGCACCGACCGCAGCCGGTAGCCGGCCCGCAGGGCCCGCCCGATGACCAGCTCGCCCTCGGCGATGAACAGGCCGTTCGGCGGCTCCCACCGGGTCCGCAGCTCGACGTCGGTCAGCGCCCGGTAGTCGGCGATCCGCTCGTCGTCCGGGTCCATGATCTCCGTTGTTGGCACACCGGGCATTGTGCCGGTCGCCGGGGTAGCGTTCTGCGGGTGTTCCCGACCGTCCGTGAGGTGCTGGCGCTCGACCCGGTGCGGAACGGCGGACCCCGGGTGGTCGCCGCCGAGGAGGGTCTGGACCGACCGGTGCGCTGGGTACACGTTACCGAGGTGCCGGACATCGCCAGCCTGCTGCGCGGCGGTGAGCTGGTGCTGACCACCGGGATCGGGCTGCCCGCCGACGACGCCGGCGTGCGGGCCTTCATCGCCGACCTGGCCGAGGTCGGCGTCGCCGGCCTGGTGGTGGAGCTCGGCCGCCGCTACCACGGCGGGGTGCCGAAGGCGATGGTCGCGGCCGCGCACCGGCGCGGGCTGCCGCTGGTGGAGCTGCGCCGGGAGACCCGGTTCGTGTTGATCACCGAGGCGGTGCACGCCCTGATCGTGGACGCCCAGCTGGCCGAGCTGCGGGCGACCGAGGAGATCCATCAGCGGTTCACCGAGCTGTCCGTGGAGGGCGCGGAGGCCACCGAGGTGGTACGCCAGGCGGCCGAGTTGGCCGGCGCGCCGGTGGTGCTGGAGAACCTGTCCCGTCGGGTGCTGGCCTACCACAGCGTCGGGGAGAATCCCCGGCTGCTGCTGGACGGCTGGGAGCAGCATTCGCGCCGGATCCAGCCGACCGGGCGTACCGCGTACCACGCGGACACCGGTTGGCTGGTGACCATGGTCGGTGCCCGGGGCCAGGACTGGGGTCGGCTGCTGCTGCGCTGCCCGGCAGCCGGTCTCAGCGGCTCGGGTGTCTCCTGCGGCTCGGGTGTCTCCGACGGGTCCACCGGGTCGGGCGGTCCGCTGCTGCGGTGGTCGATCCTGCTCGAACGGGCCGCGTCGACCCTGGCGCTCGGCCGGCTGATCCGCCGCGACGCCGAAGGGCTGGAGCGGCAGATTCACCGGACGCTGCTGACCGCGCTGCTGGACGGGTCGCAGCCGGTCGACGAGGTGGCGGTGCGGGCACGGGCGCTCGGCGTCGGCCTGGACCGTCGGCACCTGGTCGGCGTTGCGGTCCGGTTCCGCGACGCAGGTTCCGGTGCCGAGCCCGGTGCGGCCACCGATGCCGGCGGGGCCGGATCGGTGCCGGCGGCGGACAGCGCCGAGGCGGTCCAGGCCCGGCTGCGCGACCTGGCCGAGACGGTCGGCCTGGCGTTGCGGGAAGCCGGGCTGACCGGTCTGGCCAGCCCGTTGGACGAGCACGCGGTCGGCGTACTGCTGGCGGTCCGGGACGCCACGGCGGCGGACCCGGCGCTGGACGGTCTGCTGGCCGCGCTGCACCGGTTGCGCCGGTCCGAGCCGGTGCCGGTGGTGGTCGCCGCCGGCAGCGGGGTGGACAGCGTCCGGGAGGCCCGGCGGACCCTGGTCGAGGCCCGTCAGGTGGCCGAGGCCGGCCGCCGGGACCGCCGCGCCGACCAGGTGCTGCGGCTGCCGGACGTCGGCCTGGCCGGGCTGCTGCACCTGCTGCGGGAGGAACCCCGGTTGCAGGTGTTCGTCGAGCGTGAGCTGGGCGCGCTGCTGGCGTACGAGGCCCGTCATCCCCGGGAGCGGATGCTGGCGACGTTGCGGGCGTACCTGGAGCACGGCCGCAACAAGTCGGCGGCGGCCGCGGCGGTGCACCTGTCCCGGCCGGCGTTCTACGAGCGGTTGACCAGGCTGGGGCGGATTCTCGGCGTCGACCTGGACTCGGTGCAGGCGTGCCTGTCGCTGCACGTCGCGGTGCTGGCGCTGGACGAGGTACGGGCCCGCCCACCGGCCTGACCGCTCACCGGCCTGACCGCCCGCTGGCCAGACCCCCGCCGGGTCGGGAGGTCCGGCGCCGTACCGGGTCGAAGGTCCTGAATCTTCGGGACCCTTGAGTCGCTGCCGGTACATACCCCCCGGGGTATGTTGGGATCTGAATCCGGCAGCCACGAACCACCCGCCGAAGGAGGTCCCGGGCATGTTCTTCGCCCAGTACTACCTGGACTGCCTGTCCCAGGCGTCCTATCTGATCGCCGACGAGACCACGAAGCGCGCCGTCGTGGTCGACCCGCGCCGCGACGTGACCGAGTACCTGGCCGACGCGCAGGCGCACGGCCTCACCATCGAAGGTGTCGTCAACACCCACTTCCACGCCGACTTCATCGCCGGCCACCTCGAACTGGCCGCGCGCACCGGCGCGTGGATCGGCTACGGCCGGCGGGCCGAGGCCGACTACCCGATCCGCAAGCTGGCCGACGGGGAACGGATCAGCCTCGGCGACGTGACCCTGGAGATCATGGAGACCCCCGGGCGCACCCCGGAGTCGATCAGCATCCTGGTCTACGAGCACGCCGACGACCCGGTCGCGTACGGCGTACTCACCGGCGACGCACTGTTCATCGGCGACGTCGGCCGGCCGGACCTGCTCGCCTCGCTCGGCGTCACCGCCGACGAACTCGGCCGGATGCTCTACGACAGCGTGCAGCACAAGCTGATGGCGCTGCCCGACCCGGTGCGGGTCTTCCCGGCCCACGGCGCCGGATCGGCCTGCGGCAAGAACCTGTCCACGGAACGCTCGTCGACCATCGGCGAGCAGCGGGCCACCAACTACGCCTGCGCCCCGATGGACACCGAACAGCTCCTGGCGATCGTCACCGCCGGCCAGCCGGCCGCCCCGGCGTACTTCGGCTACGACGCGGTGCTCAACCGCCGCGACCACGCCCTGTTCGACGTCACCGCCGCACCCACGCCGCTGAGCCCGGCGGAGTTCGCCGCCCGGCAGGCCGTCGGCGCCGCCTGAGCCTGCGACCATCCCCACCTACCAGTTGAGGAGTATCGACAACCATGAGCGAGACTGCCACCCCGGCTGCGCGGCTGCCGCTGATCGGTGACCGGGCACCCGACTTCGCGGCGGAGAGCACCCACGGCCCGGTCCGGCTGGCCGACTACGCCGGCCGCTGGCTGGTGCTGTTCAGCCACCCGGCCGACTTCACCCCGGTCTGCACCACCGAGTTCGTCGGCTTCGCCGAACTGGCCGACGAGTTCGCCGCCCGCGACGTGGCGCTGCTGGGCAACTCGGTGGACTCGGTCTTCAGCCACCTGGCCTGGACCCGGTCGATCCACGACAAGCTCGGCGTGCGGATCCCGTTCCCGATCATCGCCGACCTGGACATGGCGGTGTCGCACGCGTACGGGATGCTGCACCCGAACACGTCCGGCACGGCGGCGGTACGGGCCGTGTTCGTCATCGACGCCGAGCAGATCGTCCGGGCGGTGCTGTACTACCCGATGAACGCCGGCCGGATGATTCCGGAGATCCTGCGGCTGATCGACGCGCTGCAGACCGCGGATCGCGACGGGGTGTCCTGCCCGGCGAACTGGCGATCCGGTGACGACGTGGTGCTCGGTGCGCCGCGTACCGAGGCCGACCTGGACGCGCGGCTGACCGACGACACGGTCAAGCTGACCGACTGGTACCTGGCCACCCGGCCGGACCGGGGCTGACCCGGCGACCTGCCCGGGGCCCGGCGACCCACCGGGCCCCGGCGATCGTCGGGCTCCGGCGTCAGGCCGGTCCGTCGGGCTCCGGTGTCAGGCCAGGGAGAGGAACAGCTTCTCCATCTGCTCCAGGTTGGCCTTGCGCTCGGTGACGTCGGCGTCGGGGCCCATGCACTGTTCGAGTCCACTGGCGATGACCTTGAAGCCGGCCCGGTCGAGCGCCCGGGAGACGGCGGCGAGCTGGGTGACCACCTCGGCGCAGTCCCGGCCGGACTCCAGCATCGCGATGATGCCGCGGATCTGGCCTTCGGCCCGCCGTAGCCGCTTCACCACGTCCGCCGTGGTGTTCTCCTCGACCTGCATGGCGAGTTCCTCCTGGTTCGGGTCTCCCGCTGGTGCTTCGGGCCTGCCCAGCTGGGTTTACACGATACACCCGGGGGTATCACTTGCAGATGTCCGTTCATTCGAACATACTGGGTCTGTAGATACCCCCAGGGGTATACGCGAGAGCGGAGGAGCACCCGTGGAACTCATCTCATTCCGTACCCCCGGCCTCGGCGACCAGTCCTACCTGCTGGTCCACGAGGGCAAGGGGGTGCTCGTCGACCCGCAGCGCGACATCGACCGCTTCCTCGACGCCGCCGCCGAACGTGACGTCGACCTGCGGTTCGTCCTGGAGACCCACCTGCACAACGACTACGTCTCCGGCGGACCGCAGATCGCCCGACGGACCGGCGCCGAACTGGTCCTCCCGGCCGGCGCGGCACCGACCTACCGGCACACCCCCGCCTTCCACCTCGAGGACATCAAGGCCGACAACCTCACCCTGCGCCCCGTCCACACCCCCGGTCACACCCCGGAACACACCAGCTACCTGGTGCTGATCGACGGCGAGCCGGTCGCCGTCTTCTCCGGCGGCAGCCTGCTCGTCGCCTCCGCCGGCCGACCCGATCTGCTCGGCCCCGAGCGGGCCCGCACCCTGGCCCGGCTGCAACACGGCTCGCTGCACCGCCTCGCCGGTCTGCCCCGGGCCGTCGAGCTCTACCCGACCCACGGTGAAGGTTCATTCTGCACCGCCACCGGCGCCGGCCGGTTCACCTCCACCATCGGCGACGAGGTCGACACCAACCCGCTGCTCGGCATCGGCGACCCGGAGACGTTCGCCGACCGGCTGCTCGCCGAGCCGATGCCGATCCCGGCCTTCTACCAGTACATGGGCCCGGCCAATCTGCGCGGCGGCGAGCCGATGCCGGCCGTCGAGATCCCGGAGATCACCGCCGCCGATCTGCCGACCACCGACGACACCCGGTTGCTGGACATCCGGCCCCGGCCCGCCCAGGCCGCCGGCCTGCTGCCCGGCTCCGTCGGCATCGAGCTCACCGACGACTTCGGCAGCTGGGCCGGCTGGCTGCTGCCGTACGGCGCACCCGTCGTGCTGGTCGCCGAACCCGACCAGGACGTCACCGAAGCCGTCGTCCAACTGGCCCGCATCGGTCTCGACACCGTCCAGGGCGTCCACCGGCCGGCCCCCGCCGACCAGCTCGGCCCCGGCTACGAACTGCTCGACCTGGACAACTTCCGCCAGCGCCTGGCCCAGCCCGACGCGCAACTGCTCGACGTACGGATGCCCAACGAGCGGGCCCAGGCCAGCTGGCCGGGGGCGGTCGAGCGCTTCCTCGCCGACCTGGTCACCGACGGCATCCCCGCCGAGCTCGACCCGCAGCGACCGGTCCTGGTCGCCTGCGGCAGCGGCCGACGGGCCGCCATCGCCGCCAGCCTGCTGGTCCGCGCCGGCCACCGGCCCGCCGTACTCAGCGGCGCCGGCGTCGCCGACCTGACCACCGAATCCTGACCACCACCGCACGACCCCGACCACCGCACGGAGGAACGACATGCCCCCCACCACCAACCCGAGCATCCAGGTGCCCGCCGCCCGCGCACTGCTGGCCGGCAACCCCGACACCCTGGTCGTCGATGTGCGTACCCCGGCCGAGTTCGAGACCGCTCACATCGACGGGGCGATCAACCTGCCACTGGACCAGGTCGACGCCCACCTCAACCGGATCGTCGCCGACGCCGGCGGGCGGATCCTGCTGATCTGCCAGTCCGGCAACCGGGCCAACCAGGCCTGCGCGAAACTCGCCGACGCCGGCCTGGACGGCGCGACCGTGCTCGACGGCGGGATGAACGCCTGGATCTCCGCCGGTGCCCCGGTGAACCGGGGCCGTCAGCGGTGGAGCCTGGAACGTCAGGTGCGGCTGGTCGCCGGCGGGATCGTGCTGGTCTCGGTGCTGGCCAGCATCTGGTACCCACCGGCCCGGTACGTCGCCGGACTCATCGGCGCCGGGCTGACCTTCGCGGCGCTGACCAACACCTGCGCGATGGGCATGCTGCTGGCCCGCCTGCCGTACAACCAGGGCGCCGGATGTGACGTCGACGCCTCGCTCACCCGGATCAGCCGGGCCGGCGCGGCGAGATGACCGCCACCGCGTACCCCCGCCAGGAGCGCACCGGCCCGGCGCGGGTCCTGCCCATCCTCGGCTGGCGGCGCGGCTACGACCGGCACACACTGCGGCACGACCTGATCGCCGGCCTCACCGTCGCGGTGATGCTGGTGCCACAGAGCATGGCGTACGCCGCCCTCGCCGGCATGCCACCGGTCACCGGGCTGTACGCCGCGATCGTGCCGGTGCTGGTGTACGCCCTGCTCGGCACCTCCGGCTCGCTCGCCGTCGGCCCGGTCGCCATCACCGCGCTGATGACCGCCACCGCGCTCGCCCCTCTCGCCGACGGCGACCCCGGGCGGTACGCCGCCCTCGCCGGCCTGCTGGCCCTGCTGGTCGGCGCCATCCAGATCCTGATGGGGGTGCTGCGCCTCGGCGCGCTGGTGAACTTCCTGTCCCACTCGGTGCTGTCCGGGTTCACCTCGGCCGCCGCGCTGGTCATCGCCGCCAGTCAGGTCAAGGACCTGCTCGGGATGCGCGTCGAACGCGCCGAGAACCTGCCCGGCATCGTGGCCAGCCTGTGGCACGGCGCCGCCACGATCCATCCGCTGACCGTGGCGGTGGCCGCGGCCAGCATCGCCGGGCTGCTCCTGCTGCGCCGGTACGCCCCGAAGGTGCCCGGCGCGCTGCTGGTCGTCGCCGCCGTCACGACGGTCAGCACCGTCCTGGCGCTCGGCGGGCGGGGCGTACCGATCCTGCGGGACGTGCCGAGCGGGCTGCCCATCCCGGACCTGCCGGCGGTCGCTCTGGCCGACCTGCGGGCCCTGCTGCCGGCCGCGATCGCGATCGCCCTGGTCGGCTACATGGAGGGCATCGCGGTGGCGAAGTCGCTGGCCGCCCGGTCCCGCCAGCACGTCGACCCGAACGCCGAACTCGTCGCGGTCGGCGCGGCGAACGCCGCCGCCGGTGCCTTCCACGCGTTTCCGGTGGCCGGCGGGTTCTCCCGCAGCGCGGTCAACTTCTCCGCCGGGGCCCGCACCCCGGTCGCGTCGGTGGTCACCGCCGTCGTGGTGGGGCTGACCGCGCTGCTGCTCACCCCGGCCTTCCACCACCTGCCCAAGGCGGTGCTCGGGGCGATCGTCGTGGTCGCCGTGCTCGGGCTGGTCGACTACCGGGGCGCCTGGACTGCCTGGCGGATCCGGCGGGCCGACGGGCTGACCCTGGCGCTGACCTTCGCGGTCACCCTGGTCGCCGGGGTGGAACCGGGCCTGGCCGCCGGGGTGGTGTTCAGCCTCGCGGTGTTCCTGCGCCGTTCGGCCCGCCCGCACACCGCCGAGCTGGGCCGGGTGCCCGGCACCGCGACCTTCCGCAACGTGGCCCGCTATCAGGGTTTGGTCACCGATCCGCAGGTGGTGGTGCTGCGCATCGACGGGCCACTGTACTTCGCCAACGCGCAGTACCTCGCCGACCGGCTGCTGACGCTGGCCGAGACCCGCACATCCCTACGAGCGGTGGTGGTCGACGCCAGCGCGATCGGCGACGCCGACGCCGACGGCGCGCACGCCCTGGCCCAGGCCCGGGAGCGGCTGGCCAGCCGGGGCGTGGCGCTGCACCTGGCCACCGTCCGGGGACCGGTGCGGGATCTGCTCACCCGCTCCGGCCTGTGGCCAACGATGCGGGAGGCCGGGCAGCTGCATCCGGAGGTGGCCGACGCGGTCGACGTCGCCACCGGCGAAGGCGGGGCGACCGGCGGTGACGGGACCGCGGACACCGGCTCAACGCCCCGCCTGCCGCAGGAGGTGTACTGACGTGCCGGACCATGTTCCGGGAGCGATTGTCCATCGCACGTCCGGCTCCGCCCCGAACCGGATCTCAGGCCAACGCGCTGAGGACCTTCGCGTACGCCGCCGGCACGTGGTGCGGCCCACCGGGCAGCAGTACGTCGGAGGCGTCGACCGCCGGCCAGGCCTGTTCCGGCACCGCCGCCATCAGCTCCCGTACCAGCGGGGCGTCGCGCCACTGCGGCGACCCGGCGAGCATCCGCAACGCGACGAGGGACTCCTCGATCTCACCGACACACTCGAACGGCTTGTGCCCGTCGAGGCCGAGCAGCTCCCGGTAGCCGGCCAGCTGGGCCGGGTCGGCGAGCAGGTCGACGCCGAAGATGCCGACCAGTCGGTCACGCGCCATGAACGGTGCGAACGCCAGGAACACGAACCGGCACTTCGGGCACGCCCCGCACCAGCGTTCACTGCGGTCCCGCAACTTGAACGCCGCGTTGCAGCTGGTCACCACCGGGTCGTAGCCGGTCGAGCGGGCGTACAGCTTCGCGATGTGCAGCTCGGACAGGGTCCGCAGCAGCGAGAAGTACGGCTCGGTCAGCCCGGCGTGGCCCTGCAGGGCGGCCCGCAGCAGCCCTTCGGCCTCGACACCCTTGGACCACTGATGGTTGATCTCGTGTCCGTTCCAGATCAGGTTCGGGTCGGACGCGGAGCGTTCGTTGGACATCACCACCGGGCCGAGGCCGTGCAGGACCGCCGTACCGACCGCGATCAGCGAGTTGATCGCGGTCACCGGGATGTGGCCGTTGTACGCCCCGGCCGCGTTGAGGTCGAACAGCCGCGGGTCCAACGCCCGGCGGGCGGCCAGCGCCGGCAACCCGGAGGCCGCGTTGACCGCGACGATCACCGGGTTGGGGTTGACCGAGAACGGCACCGGATCGAAGCCCGCCCGGCGCAGCGCCTCCAGGGTGACGATCGAATCCTTGCCGCCGCCGACCGCCGACAACGGCCGCCGGTCGGCGGTGTCCACCGGCGTCGGCGCGCTCGGCACCCCGTCCGGCACGACCGGGGCGAGGTCGAGCACGTGCGGCAGGGCGTTGCGGTACGCGTACTCGGCCAGGCCCTTGGTGTAGACGGCGGTGACCAGCGCGACCGCCTCCGGCCCCAGCGGCGCCGGCACCACCAGCCGCGCCGGTGCCGCCGCCTTGTAGTAGCTGACCCCGGCGACCAGGTGCAGCAACTCCAGGACCCGGCGCACCGTCGACCCGGGTCCGCTCGGCGGCGGGGCGCCGTCGGGCATCGGGAAGGTGATCCGCTCGACGAAGGTCAGCTCCGCGCCGTCGTCGCCGGTGAGTGCGTAGCCCAGCTCGGCTACTCCGATCGCCGGGTCGAACTCCAGCGTGGGAAAGGTGAACGTGGTGAATCGTCCTAGCTCGTCACGGGTCACCCGTGCCTCCTCACTGATCACCGACCAGACATACTAGTCCCGGTTCGGGCCCCTGACCCGGCGCCCGATGACATGCTGGCTCGTGGAGGAGATGACCGGTGCGCCTGGCTGACCTGCGCGGCCGTACCGTCGCGGTGTGGGGAACCGGCCGCGAGGGACGGGCCGCGGTGACCGCGATCACCGCCCAGTCCCCGGCGACGCTGGTCGCCGTCGACGACAGCGCGACGGCCGCCCCGGCGGACTGGGACAGCGGCAGCGCGCCGCTGTTCACCGGCGAGGACGGCTTCGCCCGGCTGGCCGCCGCCGACGTCGTGGTCCGCTCACCAGGTGTGCCGCAGACCCACCCGTGGGTGATCGAGCTGCGCCGACGCGGTGTGCCGATCACCGGCGGCACCGCGCTGTGGATGGCCGATCACGCCGCCCGGACCGTCGGTGTCACCGGCAGCAAGGGCAAGTCCACCACGTCCAGCCTGATCAGCCACCTGCTGACCGCGCTGGGTCGGCGCAACGCGTTCGGCGGCAACATCGGCGTACCGCTACTGGCGATGCCCGAGGCCGACCTGTACGTGCTGGAGCTCTCCTCGTACCAGTGCAGCGACCTGACCGACTCGCCCCGGACCGCCGTGCTGACCTCGCTGTTCCCCGAGCACCTGGACTCGCACGGCAGCGAGGAACGCTACTACTCCGACAAGCTCAACATCATCGCGCACGGTCCGGAAACGATCATTTACAACGGTACGGATCCGAGGCTGACCCGGCGGCTGCTCAACGAGGAGGCGACCGCCGCCGGACTGCCCGACGGCTACCACGTCGCACCCGGCCCGGACGGTCGGCCGTACCTGCACCGGCGGGCCGAGCCGCTGTTCGCCCGAGCGGTGCTGCCGCTGGCCGGCCGGCACAACGAGAGCAACCTCTGCGTGGCGTTGGCGGTGCTCGAAGCACTCGGCGTCGACTGCGTCGCCGACCGGGACGCGGTCGCCGACGCGGTCGCCGGCTTCGCCGGCCTGCCGCACCGGCTCGCCGAGATCGCCGACCCCTCCGGGCTGACCTTCGTCGACGACAGCATCTCCACCAGCCCGTACTCGGCGATGCACGCGATCGACGCGTACGCCGGCCGCCCGTTGACCGTGATCGTCGGCGGCACCGACCGAGGGCTGGACTACACGCCGCTGCGCGAGCACCTCGCCGAGTGTGAGTTGACGGTGATCGGCGTACCGGACAGCGGTCCCCGGATCCTCGACACCCTGGCCGGGCTGCCCGGGGTGCGGACCGCACGGGCCGACGACCTCCCGACGGCGGTCGCGCTGGCCCGCGAGCTGACCCCCGACGGCGGGGTGGTGCTGCTGTCCCCGGCCGCGCCCAGCTACGGACACTTCCGCAACTTCGAACACCGCTCGGAAGTCTTCGCCGCCGCCGTGTGTGACACCGCCCCGGTCCCCGCTCCTCATCCGGCCGGGTGAGGCAGCGGCACGCGCCGGTACGGCTGGCAGCGGCCGGCGTGCCGTCGTTCACCATCGGTCCGGCGCTGGCCGACGAGCTGCTGCGCGACGACCTGACCGACGGGGCGGTGGCCGAGTTCCTGGCGGCCGCGGCCCGCAACGGCTGAAGCCAACCGGTGCATTCCCTGGTAACAGGTGGGCCGGACCGGCTGAATTTCGCGTCGGGTGCTATATAGGACGGCATGATTCGTGACCGGGTAATCGCCTGTCTGCTGTTCGCCGTCGCCTTCGCCGGGCTGGTGATGCAGCGGATGTCCCCGTTCAGCGACTTCCCGTTGGTGGTGGAGGCGGTGGTCGCCGTCGCTGCGGTGACGAGTGGCCTGACCGGTGTGTGGCTGTGGGTGCGCTCGTCGCGGCAACGCTCCGGCGACCCGCAGGCGCAGGCGGGGGCGGAGACGGGAGCGACCACCTCGGACAACTGACAACCCGCGCAGGCCGTCCGGGGCCGTCGGGCGACGCAGTGTCAGGCCGAGCCGGGCCGGCCGCTACACGATGGCAGTTGCTCCTTGTCCGGTCCCGGTGGGAAGGTGCTCCCATCGACGACCCAGGGAGCGTGGTGCCGCAGATGACCGCCGACGACCTGCTCACCCGGCACCGGGCCGTGATGCCCGACTGGATGCCGCTCTACTACGCCGAACCACTGGAAATCGTCGCCGGCTCCGGCCGACGGGTCACCACCGCCGACGGCCGCAGCTACCTCGATTTCTTCGGCGGCGTGCTGACCAACATGATCGGCTACGACATTCCGGAGATCCGCGAAGCGGTGCAGCGTCAGCTCGCCACCGGCGTGGTGCACACCTCCACCCTCTACCTGATCCGCCACCAGGTGGAGCTGGCCGAACGGATCGCCGCGCTGTCCGGCATCGCCGACGCCCGGGTCTTCTTCACCAACTCCGGCACCGAAGCCAACGAGGCGGCCCTGCTGGCCGCCACCAACTACCGCCGGTCGCATCAGATCCTGGCCGTGCGCAACAGCTACCACGGCCGGTCGTACGCCACGATGGGCATCACCGGGCACCGCAGCTGGTCGGCGAGCGCGCTCAACCCGCTGCAGGTCGCCTGGCTGCACTCCGGTGACCGGCTGCGCGGCCTGCTGGCCCGGCTCGGCGCCGACGCCCAGCTCGACGCCGCCGTCGAGGACCTGCGCGAGGTGCTGGCCACCCAGACCGCCGGCGACGTCGCCTGCCTGATCGCCGAACCAATCCAGGGCGTCGGCGGCTTCGTGCACGGCCCCGACGGGCTGCTCGGCGAATGGAAGAAGGTCCTCGACGAGTCCGGCATCCTGCTGATCTCCGACGAGGTGCAGACCGGCTGGGGGCGTACCGGCGAGCACTTCTGGGGCTACCAGGCGCACGGCGTCGTGCCGGACCTGCTCACCTTCGCCAAGGGCATCGGCAACGGCTTCGCCCTGGCCGGCGTCGTCGGCCGCGCCGACGTGCTCAACTGCGTGCCGGCGATCTCGTTCTCCACCTTCGGCGGCAACCCGGTCAGTACGGCCGCCGGGGTCGCCGTCCTCGACTACCTGCGCGACCATGACCTGCAGGCCAACGCCGCCCGCACCGGCGACCTGCTGCGTACCGGGCTGACCGGGGCCGCCGCCGCGCATCCGATCGTCGGTGAGGTACGCGGCAAGGGCCTGATGCTGGCCGTCGAGTTCGTCCGCCCCGGCACCCGCGACCCGGACCCGGCGGCGACCACCGCGGTGTTCGAGGCCTGCCGGGCGGGCGGCCTGCTGGTCGGCAAGGGCGGCCTGTACGGCAACGTGCTGCGGATGGGCCCACCGTTGACGATCACCGACGACGAGGCCCGGGAAGGGTTGAGCATCCTGGTCGACGCGATCGCGTCGGTGTCGGCCTCGGTTGTGGAAGGAGCTGCGGCGTGAACCGGATCCCGCATTTCGTCGACGGTGCCCGTACCACTGGGGAAGCCGGCGGCGACGGACGGCACGGTGAGGTGTTCGACCCGGCGACCGGGCAGGTCGCCGCCACCGTCGGGTTCGCCACGGCAGCGCAGGTCGACGACGTCGTGCAGGTCGCGGCGCGGGCCGCCCGCGACTGGCGGGACGTGTCGCTGTCGCGGCGCACCAGCGTGCTGTTCGCCTTCCGGGAGATCATCAACGCCCGGCGCGACGAACTGGCCGCGGTCATCACCGCCGAACACGGCAAGGTCCTCGCCGACGCCGCCGGCGAGGTGCAACGCGGCCTGGAGGTCGTCGAGTACGCCTGCGGCATCCCCTCGCTGCTGACCGGCGGCTTCAGTGAGAACGTCTCCACCGAGGTCGACTCGTACAGTCTGCGCCAGCCGCTCGGCGTGGTCGCGGTGATCTCGCCGTTCAACTTCCCGGCGATGGTGCCGCTGTGGTTCGTGCCGATCGCCGTCGCCTGCGGCAACGCGGTCGTGGTCAAACCGTCCGAGAAGGACCCGTCGGCGGCGGTGCTGCTCGCGCAGTGGTTCACCGAGGCGGGCCTGCCGCCCGGGGTCTGCAATGTGGTGCACGGCGACCGTGAGGCCGTCGACGCGTTGCTGGACCATCCGGGCGTACGGGCGGTGTCGTTCGTCGGCTCCACCCCGGTGGCCCGGCACGTCTACACCCGGGGCACCGCCGCCGGCAAACGGGTCCAGGCCCTCGGCGGGGCGAAGAACCACATGGTGGTGCTGCCCGACGCCGACCTCGACCTGGCCGCCGACGCGGCGGTCAACGCCGGCTTCGGCTCGGCGGGGGAGCGGTGCATGGCGATCTCCGCCCTGGTGGCGGTGGAGCCGGTCGGCGACGACCTGGTCGCCCGGATCGTCGAACGGCTCGGGAAGATCCGTACCGGGGACGGCCGCCGGCCCGGCTGCGACATGGGTCCGCTGATCACCGCCGCGCACCGGGACCGGGTTGCCGGGTACGTGGCCGCCGGTGCCGCAGACGGAGCGAAGATCGTCGTCGACGGCCGGGGCGTGCCGGTCGACGGCGACGCCGCCGGTTTCTGGCTCGGCCCGACCCTGCTGGACCAGGTGACGCCGGAGATGTCGGTCTACACCGACGAGATCTTCGGCCCGGTGCTGTCGGTGCTGCGGGTCGACTCGTACGACGCCGCGTTGGAGCTGGTCAACGCCAACCCCTACGGCAACGGTACGGCGATCTTCACCAACGACGGCGGTGCCGCCCGGCGCTTCCAGCACGAGGTGGAGGTCGGGATGGTCGGTATCAACGTGCCGATCCCGGTGCCGATGGCGTACTACTCGTTCGGCGGCTGGAAGTCGTCGCTGTTCGGCGACAGCCACGCCCACGGCCGCGACGGGGTGCACTTCTTCACCCGGGGCAAGGTGGTGACCAGCCGCTGGCTCGACCCCCGCCACGGCGGCGTCAACCTCGGCTTCCCCACCCAGACCTGACCGGTCGTTCGGTGAGTTGTCCGGAGCCACGGTATCTTGGTGCTGGTAGCCGATCGTCATTCAGGAGATGTGTATGACTGTAGAAATGGTCGCGCCGGACTGGATGCATGAGCAGGTCACGGCCGAGCAATACGCGACGTGGACAGAAGAGCAGTGCGCGGGTATCGAGATCGTGGATGGGATGGTCCTCGTGAGTCCGAGCGCCTCCAAGCGGCACAACCGCCTCGCCAGGCTTATGGCGAACGCTTTGGACGTCGCGGCAGGGCCTGATTGGAACGCGGATACTGACTTTGATCTCCGGCTACAGGACGTGCCGCTGAACAACCGCCGCCCGGATGTGACGGTCTACCGAGCGGACACCATCGACGTCACGCCGACCCGACCCGAGCATGTGCTTCTCGTGGTCGAGGTGGTCTCTCCCGGATCGGAGACAACCGACCGGATCGTCAAGGCAAGTCAGTACGCACAGGCTGGTATTCAGTTCTACTGGCGTGTAGAACAGGCAGTCACTGGCGCGCCCATCGTTTACACGTACGTGCTCGACCCGGCAACGGGCCGCTATCGCGACGACGAGATCTTTACCGGCCTCGTGAAGCTGACCGCGCCCTTCTCCGTCGAGGTCGATCTCGGCCAGCTTTGAAGATCAAGTTTCTTGACTATGGTCGATAGCATGAGGTCATCATGAGCCTGATGTGAAGGGCGATTCGGATGGCTGCCAGCGGGGCGCGCACGGTCGCCGAAGGCGTCGCGTGGCTGGCAGCGGTGCTGCCGATTGCGCCGCCCATCGGAGACCATCCGATCCGGTCGACGACGGCGACCCACTCACCATGATCGACCCACTGCCGCTGGCCGTACAGCAGCGGTATCCCGACCCGGGAACGGCCGTCCGCGACGTCGCGGCCCGGCTCAGCGTCGCCCGGGACTGGCGCGACGCCCCGCAGCGTGGTCAGCTGACGGCGGTCGAGGGGGTCGTCCTGGCCCTGCGTCGATCGGTAGTGACGTCGGGTCGCGCGGGAACCTGTCTGGCGGCGACCGTGCGGCTGCTGGCCGCACTGACCGAGCATGATCAACCAGGGTACGGAATCCTTCGGGTCCGGCCACCCCGGTACGCTCCGTGGAAGCGCCAGCCGGTCTCGATGTGATCGGCGGTGGCTGCCGATCGTTGACCACGGACTGGCGATTCCGTAGCCCAGCCGCGAAGGCTCCGTCGTGACGGCCGTGAGCGCGGACCCTTTCGCGGACCTGTTTCCCCTACTTGATACCTGTTCTGTAGTGGACGAAGGCGGCCCTGGGGGCATCCTGAAGCTCTCCGTTGACGGACCCTTCGCGGACCGGTGGCTCCGCCGCAGGTCAGAAGGGGTAGAACTTCGACCCAGTCGCAGCTCCCTCGGGAGCTGCCCCTTCATTGAGGCGGCGAGGACCTGGACACGCCCGCCGACCACCGGGGTGATGTCGCAGCTCCCTCGGGGGCTGTCCTTCGTTGAGGCGGGGGCACGGCGGTGGGGGGCACCTCGGGTACCGAGGTGCCCCCCACCGCCGTGAGGTGGGTCAGTGGGGGAGGGTGCCGGTCTGCAGGGCGGTGGTGAAGGTGCCCCACCGGGCGGTGCTGAAGGTGAGGGTAGGGCCGGTGCGGTCCTTGCTGTCGCGTACCTCGGCGCGCCCGGCGTGCCGGCGTGCCTCGACGCATGCTCCGCCGTTGCCGCCGCTGCGGCTGGAGGTGAACCAGGGGGTGTCGGGCTTCATCGCAGGTGCTCCTCGATCGGGATCGACTGCTCGCGGACCTCTCGGAAGATCCGACGGTACTCGGCCAACTCTTCCGGGCGCTCCAGGTAGCGAGCGCCCATATGGGACTCGACGTAGGCGATGTCGGGGTCGTCGGGGTCGGCGAAGTCGAGCAGGATGAACGGGCTGACCATTGCGGCGTGGGCACCGGCGGACCAGGGGAGAACCCGCACCTCCACCCGGACCCGTCGACCGACGCTGGCCAAGTGGGCGCGTTGCTCGGCCATCACAGCCGGGCCGCCGACCTCACGGGCCAGGGCACCAGCACCGAAGACGGCAACGATCCGGGCCGGCTCGGCCCGGTCGTAGTAGGAAATCTGCCGATCCAGCCGCAGCGACACCAGCCGTTCGATCTGCTGCTCCGACGCCTGCCGGTCGGCGGCCCGGAACACCGCTCGCATGTAGTCAGGCGTCTGGAGTAGACCGTGGATCAGCTCCGGGTCATAGAGCTGGATCTCGGTGGCGGCGGCTTCGAGGCCGAGGTACAAGCGGAACCAGTCCGGTACGGCGTCGCCGTGCGACTCCCACCAGCCGTGCTCGTCACACGCTCCGGCGAGCCGGGTCAACGCGTCCGTCGTCTCCGGGTCCGCACCGTAGAACCAGCACAGACCCCGTACCGTGTTCATCTTGACCGGGAACTTGCCGTTCTCGATGCGCCACAACGTCGTACGCGAACAGACCTTCGCCCGCTCCACCTCCTGCTCGGTGCGGGACGACTCCTCCCGCAGTCGGCGCAGCCGTCGCCCCAGCTGACGGCGCACCACAGTCGGTCCGGTGACCGGCATCGCTTCACCTTCCTCTCATCCGACACACACACCACCCATGCCGATGTTTCAAAATGAAACACCGGGCCGGGTTAGCCGCCGAACTCGCACGTCAGAGCCGTCACGGGTCGGCGTCCACCATCGAGTTTGCCGTAAGCGGGCGGAGGATGTGGTCCGCCACCAGGGTGGACCGGGGCGGACGGCTGGCGGCCGTTCTGCTGACTCGGCTGGCCGGGTTGGAAGCGGGCGTGTACCGCCCGGGCGTCGGGCGGGTGAGGATCAGCCGTCGAGGAAGTCGTCGACGTGGCGGATCAGCTCGGCCCAGGCGGGTTCGGCCGCGGTGAACAGGTGGTTGGCGCTGTCGAGCAGAACCAACCGGCTGTCGTCGATCAGCGCGGCGAGTTCCGTGGCGTCCGAGGCGGGGACCCGGGGGTCGTTTCGGGCGTGCAGGATCAGCGTGGGGCAGCGGACCTGTCCCGCCAGCGGGAACACGTCCATTGTAGTGATCATCTGGAAGAAGCGGACCAGGTTCTCCAGTGACGTGGTGCGTCGGGTGAAGGCGATGTACGCGTCCAACTCGGCCGGGGTGGCGTTGGGCAGGAACTGGGCGGCGTAGGCGCGCAGGAAGCTCGGGTCGGCGGACTGCCAGGCGACCGTGGCCAGGTCCAGGTCGACGTCGGCGACCCGGCGGTCCAGCTCGGTGCGGGCGCGGGCCAGCCGGCCCCGGGCGTGGCTGCTGATCAGGACCATCCGGGTGACCCGGTCCGGGCGCAGCGCCGCGTAGGCGATCGCGGTGGCGGCGGCCTGGGCCGTACCGATGATCGCGAAGGTGTCATATCCGGCGGCGTCGGCGACGGTGTCGAGGTCCTCGACCCACACCTGCGGTGAGGCCGACGGCGGGCACCAGTCGGACAGCCCGCAGCCCCGCTCGTCGTAGCGTAGCCCTCGCCGGCTGTCGCGCATCAGGTCCCGGTACCAGTGTATCCACATCGGATCGCGTCGGTCCAGGCCGAGGTGGGTCAGCCAGTTGGCGGTGGAGATCAGCGGGGGACCGGCGCCTCTGACGGTGTAGGCGAGCCGGGCGCCGTCCCTGGTCTGGCAAAACCGGACCGTGTCGTAGTCCTTGGGGGCGGCGACCGGGGTGACGTCGGCGACGAACTGGTAGCCGCGCCGGTGGACGGTGCGGATGACCTCCTGATGGCCGCCGGTCTCGCGGACCGAGTGACGGACGGCGCGCAGGGTCGAGGCGAAGACGGACTCGGTGACGTGCTGGCCGGACCAGAGCGTGTCCAGCAGTTCCTGCCTGGTGACCAGCCGGTCCCGGTGAGCGGCGAGGTGACACAGCAACTCGACGGCTCGCGGCTCCAACAGGATCTGCTGGCCCCGGTGGCGTAGTTGCCTGTGTTCCAGGTCCAACTCGTACTGGCCGAAGCGGAGTCGTGCGTGTGCCACCGCCGGAGCATAGCGGCATCGATGCCGCGGTCCTGATCGTGATCGAGGGGTTTGGCCAGGTAGTAGCGCTCCCAGCCGGTAACGGTTTGAAAACTTCACCCACGGTCTTGACACGGAGGGGGTGTTAGTAAGAACTTTTACCACTAACAGTTAACAGTCCTTCCCGAAAGGTTGGCGCCGATGGCTGACAGCGAGGTGGAGATCCCCGCGGGGACCGCGGTGGTCGACGCCCCGGGGCCGGCCGACACGGTGCTCGCCCGGATCCGGCTCACCGAGTTCACCGGTGCGCTGCGCCGGGTCGCCGACCAGGTGTTGACCGACCCGGCCGCGGCCGCCCGCGCCACCATCGTCGAGCTGGCCGAACGCAGCGGTACGTCGCCGGCGACGGTCACCCGGTTCTGCCGGGCACTCGGCTTCGACGGCTACGCCGACCTGCGGCTCGGCATCGCCGCCGAGACCGGCCGGGCCCGCGCCGCCGGCTGGACCGTCGACATCGGCCGGGAGATCCAGCCCGGCGACCCGCTCGACCGGGTGCTCGGCCAGATCATGGCCGCCGACACCCAGGCCATGCACGACACCGCCGCCCTGCTCGACCTCATCCAGGTGGAGCAGGCCGCCGACGCGGTCGCCGCCGCCAGCCGGGTCAACATCTTCGGCGCCAGCGGCAGCGCCCTGGTCGGCGAGGAGATGCAGTTCAGCCTGCACCGCATCGGCGTACCGGCCTGGGCCTGGACCGACCTGCACAACGGCCTGGCCAGCGCGGCGCTGATGCGCGACGGCGATGTGGCCCTCGGTATCTCGCACACCGGCCAGACCCGGGAGACCATCGAGATGGTCGCCGAGGCCGGCAGTCACGGCGCGACCACCGTCGCGCTGACCAGTTTCCCCCGCTCCACCCTGGCCGACCTGGCCGACATCGTCCTGCTCACCGCCCCCCAGGCGACCACCTTCCGACCGGACGCGCTCTCCGCCCGGCACCCGCAACTCGTCGTCCTCGACCTGCTCTACGTCGCCGTCGCGCAGCGGACCCACGACCGTGCGCACGCGGCGTTCCGCCGCACCGCCCGAGCCGTCGACGGTCACAAGGCCGTCGACCGGATCACGATCCGCCCCGCCGAAACCTCCAGCTGAGGAGCACACATCATGTCGATCTACCCCGATTCCGTGCGGATCCCGTCCGCCGTCGCCGGCGCCTCGGTGCGTCGGCGGACCCTGCTGCGCCGCGCGGCCGCCGCCGGGCTGCTGGCTGGTCCGGCGGCCGGCCTGCTCTCCGCCTGTGCCGGCAGCGACCCCGGCACGGGTACGGAGACCGGCACCAAGAGCGCCGACAACCCGTTCGGTGTCGCCGACGACAGCAGCGTCGACGTCGTCGTGTTCAACGGCGGCCTCGGTGACGAGTACCCCGAGTTCGACAAGACGCTCTTCGTGGCCAAGCACGACAGCGTCACCGTCAACCTCAGCTCCACCCAGAAGATCAAGACCGAGCAGCAGCCGAAGTTCTCCACCACCCCGGCCGACCTGATCAACAACTCGGGTGCCGACCTGATGGCGATCGACACCCTGATCAACGAGGGCGCGCTCACCGAGCTGACCCCGCTGCTGGACGCGCCGAGCTGGGACGACCCGGCCGTCAAGGTCCGCGACACGCTGCTGCCCGGCACCGTCGACGACGGTACGTTCGACGGCGAGTTCTTCCAGCTCAACTACGCGTACACGGTGTTCGGTCTCTGGTTCGACCAGGCGTTGTTCGACCGCAACGGGTGGGCGGTGCCGACCAGCTTCGACGAGTTCTTCACCCTCGCGCCGAAGATCAAGGCGGCCGGTGTCGCGCCGTTCGCCTTCGCCGGCAAGTACCCGTACTACATGCGCTGGCCGATCATGACCTGGATCTGGCTGGCCGGTGGCCGGCAGGCGGTCGTCGACATCGACAACCTGACCGAAGGCGCCTGGCAGACCGACGCGGTCACCGCCGCGATGAGCGCCGTCGAGAAGATGGTCGCCGACGGCTACACCCTCACCGGCAGCGACACCCTGACCCACACCGAGTCGCAGCAGGCCTGGCTGGACGGCAAGGCGGCGTTCCTGCCCTGCGGCACCTGGCTGGAGAACGAGATGCGGGCCACCATCCCCAGCGGCTTCCAGATGAAGATCGCCCCGGTGTGGAGCGTCGGCGCCGACGACGCCGCCCCGTACGGCACCGTGCAGGCCGGCTCCGGCGAAGGCTGGATCGTGCCGAAGAAGGCCGCCAACGCCCCCGGCGGCATGGAGTTCCTGCGGGCCATGCTCTCCAAGGAGGGCGCCGGCAAGTTCGCCGAGCTGACCAGCTCGCTCGCCTCGGTGAAGGGCTCCGGTGACAACGTCACCACCTCCACCGCGCTGACCTCGGCCAACGAGCTGATGAGCAACGCCCCCGGCGACCTGGTGTCGTTTCGTCACCCCGACTGGTACGCCGACCTGGACAAGGTGGAGCAGAACGCGATCGGTGAGCTGATGGCCGGTCGGATGACCGCCAAGGAGTTCCAGGACACCCTGCAGCAGGCGGCCGACGAGATCGCGGCGGACGACGCGGTGAACAAGTTCACCCGCTCCTGAGTCGTCGCTCCGCTGACCCGACCGAGCAGAAGGTGACCTGACGATGCAGCACGGAAAGGCCCGGTTCGTGACGGGCTTCCTGGCACTGCCGGTGGCGCTGTACGTGTTCTACGTCGTCTGGCCGTACGCCCAGGCGGCCGGCTACTCGCTGACCAACTGGGGCGGCTACTCCGACACCCAGGAGTTCGTCGGGCTGGCCAACTACGTCCAGATGTTCGGCGACGAGCTGATCCGTACGGCGTTCTGGCACAACGTCTTCTTCCTGGTCACCCTGCCGTTGTTCACCATCGCGCTGGCCCTGTTCCTTGCTTTCCTGCTCAACGTGGGCGGGCGTGGGGACAGGGCCGGCGTGCGGGGCGTCCGCGGCTCCGGCGTCTACAAGGTGATCTTCTTCTTCCCGCAGGTGCTGTCCCTGGTGCTGGTCGCCATCATGTGGGGCGCCATCTACCGGGGCGACAGCCAGGGGCTGCTCAACGGCATCCTGATCAGGATCGGTCTGGTCGACGCGGAGCAGCCGCTGAAGTTCGTCTCCGACCCGACGCCGTTCCTCGGCGTACCGGCGGTGCTGTGGTGGCTGCTGCTGATCGCCGTCTGGGGCGGGGTCGGCTTCTACATGGTGCTGTTCTCCGCCGCCATGCAGTCGATCCCGAAGGACATCTTCGAGGCGGCGATGCTCGACGGGGCCAGCCGGGTGACCAGCTTCCTGCGGATCACCCTGCCGCTGCTGCGCGACAGCATCTCGGTCGCCTGGGTCTACCTCGGCTTCATCGCCCTGGACATGTACGCGCTGGTCTTCGTGATGACCCCCAACCAGGGCGGCCCCGACCACGCCAGTGAGGTGTTCGCGTCGGTCATCAACTTCACCGCCTTCAACAAGGGCCAGTTCGGCTACGCCTGCGCGATCGGTGTCGCGCTGGCCATCTTCACGCTGCTGCTCGCCGCGATGCAGTTGCGGATCACCCGCCGTGAGCGGATCGAATTCTAGGGAGGGCCGCGCGATGAGTACTGTCACCAACCCACCGACCAGCGCGGCCAGCCCGCCGCCACCGCCGTCGAAGACCGCCGACGGTCGGCGTACCGCCCGGGCGCGGCCGCCCCGGCGGGCCGGCGCGGTCAGCGACTCCTTCTTCAACGGCTTCTCCCACCTGTTCCTGCTGATCTGGGGCGCGATGGTGGTGCTGCCGCTGCTGTGGGTGGTGATGTCGTCGTTCAAGGACGACGCGCAGATCATCCGGGAGCCGCTGTCGCTGATCCCGGACCAGCTGCACTGGGAGAACTTCGCCCGGGCCTGGGTCGACGGCGGCATCGGCGACTTCTTCGTCAACACCATCCTCATCGTCGGCGGCGGGGTCTTCCTGACCATGCTGCTCGGTTCGATGGCCGCCTACGTGCTGGCCCGGTACGAGTTCCCCGGCAACCGGGTCATCTACTACATGTTCCTGTCCGGGCTGACCCTGCCGGTGTTCATGGCCGCGGTGCCGTTGTACAAGGGTGTCTACAACACCGGCGTGTTCATCCCACTGCTCGGCCCCAACAGCCACGTGATGCTGATCCTCGTCTACGTGGCCTGGTCGCTGGCGTTCACGGTCTTCTTCATGCACTCGTTCTTCAAGACGCTGCCGACCACGGTCGCCGAGGCGGCGATGGTGGACGGCGCCTCGCACAGCACACTGTTCTTCCGGGTGATGTTGCCGATGTCGAAACCCGGGCTGATCAGCATCGGCATCTTCAACGTGATCGGCCAGTGGAACCAGTGGTACCTGCCGTACCTGCTGATGCAGCCCAACGGCGGCGAGGCGAAGAACCAGGTGATCGCCCAGGGCCTGATCGACCTGTCGGTGAACCAGGGCTACAAGTCCGACTGGTCGGGCCTGTTCGCCGGGGTGACCATGGCGATGCTGCCGGTGCTGCTGGTCTACATCGTCTTCCAGCGGCAGGTGCAGTCCGGCCTCACCGGCAGCGTCTCCAAGTAGGCGACGCCTCCAGGCCGCCGGTGGTGGTCAGTGCACGTATATGACGTCGACCATGTGCGCGCCCCCGGTGCGCGGCGGCGACAACAGATAGGTGGTCGACGCGGGCACCGCGAAGTAGAACGTCCAGCTGCTGGCATACCACCAGTTCGTCTGGTACAGGACCCCGCCGATCGGGTTGCACATGTAGTTGCTCACCGCCGCCTCGGCGGCATTCGCCGGCAACATGACGGCGATGATTGCGCTGAACGCGACGAGGGTACGGCGTAGTGCTTTCATAATCGTCCTCCCGGTGATTGAGGCGGATCTCGAATCTAACCGGCTGATTGACCCTGAGAAATGTTTCACTAGGTTCTCGACATACGCATTTCTGCGTTCTTGACGTGATCCTGACCATTGCCCGCCGGCACGGTTGCCCACCTGGGGTTCGCGGGTCTGATGCATGTGTGGCATTGCGATGCCACACATGCATCAGACCTGGAGAGCACCTGCCTCCGGCCCGGCAGGCGCGGGGACTGCCGGGCCGGCGGCCGTCGCACCCACGACCAGGGCCGATGTTGTCGTACGCCGGGGCAACAATGGTCGGGTGCTGGTGGCGGTGGCGGCGGGTCCGGGCGGCGGCGGCGCGCGGCGGCTGCTGCACGCCGACGGGCGACCCGCCGGCCCGGTCGAGGCCGTGCCCGACCTGGCGGCGGCCGCCGACCGGCCACCACCGTCGCAGCATCCGGCGGCCGGGCCGTCGCCATCGCAGGCACCGGCGGCGCGTCCGGTGCCCGAGCCGCGCTGGCTGTGGGCGACCACTGCGGCGATCTACCCGGCCATGCTGCGGGTCGGCGTACGGATCGATCGGTGCCATGACGTCGAGCTGACCGAGGCGCTGTTGCTCGGCTACGACGGACGCTGGGGCGAGCCCCGGTCACTCGCCGCCGCGTACGCCCGGCTGACCGGCGCACCGGTGCCACCCGACCCGCCCGCGCCGGGTGCCGCGCCACCCGGGCACGGTCAGACCGCGCTGTTCGACGGCGTGCCGGCCCCGACGACGGTCGCCGACCCGATCGACGCGCTCACCCGGGTGTACGCCGACCAGCAGCGCCGCATCGCGGGCACCGCCCGGCCGGACCGGTTCCGGTTGCTGGTCGCCGCCGAGTCGGCCGGCGCGTTGGTCGCCGCCGAAATGGGTGCCGCCGGGCTGCCGTTACGGGCCGACCTGCACGACGCACTGCTCACCGAGCTGCTCGGCGCACCGTCGCCGGTCGGCGGGCCGCCGCGCCGGCTGGCCGACCTCGCCGTTCGGATCGCCGCCGCGTTCGGAGTCCGGCAACTGCACGCCGACTCACCGGCCGAGGTGCTGCGGGCCTTCGCCCGGGTCGGGATCAGCCTGCCGAACACCCGGGCCTGGGTGCTGCGCGGCGTGGACCACCCCGCCGTCCCGCTGCTCATCGAGTACAAGGAACTGCACCGGATCTGGACCGCGCACGGCTGGGCGTGGCGGCAGGCCTGGGTCCGCGACGGCCGGTTCCGCCCCGAGTACGTGCCGGGCGGGGTGGTGTCCGGCCGGTGGGCCACCCGGGGCGGCGGGGCGTTGCAGATCCCCAAGGCGGTCCGCCGGGCGGTGGTCGCCGATCCCGGCTGGTGCTTCGTGGTGGCCGACGCCGCCCAGCTGGAGCCCCGCGTGCTCGCCGCGATGTCCGGTGACCGCCGGTTGGCCGCGGCTGGCGGCGCCGGTGACCTGTACGCCGCGCTGGCCCGCGACTCGTTCGGCGGTGACCGGGCCCGGGCGAAGGTCGCGTTGCTCGGTGCCATGTACGGGCAGACCGGCGGTGCCGCCGTGCCGGCCCTCGCCGTGCTGCGCCGCAGCTACCCGGTCGCATTCGAGTACCTGGAGGCGGCGGCCCGGACCGGGGAGACCGGTGGTCTGGTGCGTTCCTGGCTCGGCCGGACCTGTCCACCGTCCGACGTCGGCACCCCGGCCCGGGGGCGGTTCACCCGCAACTTCGTCGCCCAGGCGACCGCCGCCGAGTGGGCACTGGTCCTGCTGGCCACCGTCCGCCAGGCGATCGCCGGTACCGCCGCCGAGCTGGTCTTCTTCCAACACGATGAGGTGGTGGTGCACTGCCCGGCGACGCAGGCGGCGGCGGTCGCCGACGCCGTGCGGGAATGCGCCGGCCGGGCCACCACGGTGCTGTTCGGCGACACCCCGGTCCGGGTGCCGCTCGAGGTGTCCACCGTCACCTGCTACGCGGACGCCACCTGATCGCCACCTGATCGTTGGGCCCGTTGTGCGTTCCATCGGATCGGGCAGCGTTTGGCGGGCGCTGTGACCGCCGGCCGGGCTGGACCGGCCGGGCAGACGTTGCGGGGGTGGCTCAGCTGAGTCGGATCGCGGGGATGATCATCGCGGCTGGCGGGGGTCGGCGGATCGGCGGGCCGGAGGCCCTGCTGTACCGCGGCGACCAACTGCTGGTCGAGCGGGCGTTGCGGATCGTGGGGGAGACCGGCTGTGATCCGGTCGTGGTGGTCCTCGGCGCCGCCGCCGACCAGGTGCGCGACACCGCCGACCTGACCGGCGCCACCGTGGTGGTCAACCGGGCCTGGGGGACCGGGCTCGGCTCGTCGCTGCGGGTCGGGCTGGACGCGCTGAAGGACAGCGACGCGGAGGCGGTGGTGGTGTTCCCGGTCAACATGCCGGGGATCACCGCTGACGCGCTGCGCCGGGTGGCCGCGCTGCCGTACCCGGAGGTGCTGGTCTGCGCCACCTATGCCGGCACGCGCAGCTACCCGATGGTGTTCGGCCGACGGCACTGGGCGGCGATCGCGACCCTGGCCAACGCCGACGGCGGTGCCCGGCCGTACCTGCTGGCGCACACCGGCGAGGTGATCGACATCTCCTGCGACGGGGTCGCCGAAGGTGGGTTGGTGGACACCCCGGAGTCGGTGGCGGCGTGGGGGCTGGCGGTGCCGGTGCAGCGCACCCCGGCGTGACCCGAGGGCTCAGCTGGCGGTGAAGTGCCGGTGCACCGCCGGGATGGCCAGCCCGATGATGGCCAGCACCGACACGACGCTGAACACACCGCGGAGCACGACCACTTCGAACTTGCTGCCGGCCCTGATGGAGTACCGGTCCGGCGGGCCGAACATCCGCCACATGCGCCGGCCGATCGGGATCGGCCACAGGATCGGTACGCCGGCCCGGGTGATCAGGTCACCGAGGATGTGCACGAAGCAGCCGACCCCCATCGCCAGGCCGAGCATCGGGTAGCCCCGGTCACCGGGCAGGTGCAGGTAGGTGAAGTAGGCGGCGCCGAGCGACAGCAGGGTGACGATCACCCAGCCGGCGCGTTTGGCCCACTCGTCGAACAGCCCCCGCAACGCCAGGCCGATCATGAAGAACAGGATGGCGATCACCGCCCACTTGCCGTACGCGGCGCACAGCGCGGTGGTGCCCCAACCGACCAGCACGGTGAATGGAATGGTGTGGGTGAGGGTCCGGTGCCCGTTCTTGCGGTTCGGATCCTTGCTGAGCTTCGTCGCGTGGTAGACGCCGAGGGAGATCTTCTCGATGACCTCGGCGACGAACAGCGACGCCACCCCGAAGGTCCGGGCGACGGTGGCGCCGCCCTGGTTGCGGGTGACCTTGCCGGACAGGTCCAGGTCCGGGAAGAGCGCGCCGCCGGCGCAGACGGCGGTGCCGACCGCGATCATCAGTGGCGACTGCTCGTAGCCGGCGAACTGGTCGAGCGCCCAGGAACCGGCGAGCCACACGGTGGCACCGGACAGCGCGTGGGACGGACCCATCATGGTCGAGCTTCCTCCAAGGTCAACTTCTCGGCGGAGGCAACTCTGTCAGATGGTCGGGGCACCGTCCACACCGGTACGGCGGTCAGAGCACCCGGGTGACGCCTTCGCTGTCCACCCTGGGGTCGAGCCGGTCCGGGTCCAGGTTGACGCAGAGCACCACACTCGCGCCGACGGCGAGCGGCGCGAGCAGCCAGAACAGCGGGTGTTCGTGCTGGCCGCCGTCGACCATCACCCGGTCGCCGGCGGTGACGTCCTGCTGCGCGGCGATCTCCAGCGCCAGCGAACCCCACTCGGCGTAGCTGATCCCGTCCACGCTGGCCAGATCACCCGGCCGGACCAGCCCGTACGCCGGTGGCTGACCGGGGTACCGGCACGCCTCGGTGAGGAAGTCCCGGTAGCCCTCCGGTGGCGGGGTGCCCGCTGCGGCCCGGGCACCGATGTCGAGCATGAACCGGTGCCGCGCCCCGGGCACGTCCTCCAACCAGTCGTCGATCCGGCCGCGGGCGGCGAACACCGCGTCCAACGGTTCGTCGCCACCCGGCTCGATCACCGGCAGGCCGGCGGTGGCGGCCAGCCGGATCGACACCGACACCCCGATCGACCAGGCACCCAGCAGAACGGCGGCGGTCTGCCAGTGCGGCGGCAGGAGGATCGCCGCCCGGTCGCCGGTGACCAGCCCGCAGCCGTCGCGCAGCACCGCCGCGGTCCGGGCCGCCCAGGCACCAAGGGCGGTCGCGGAGAGTTCGGTCCGCTCGCCGGTGGCGTCGTCATAGCAGGTCAGCAGGGGCGTTTTCGGGTCGCCCGGGTAGATGCCCAGGCCGGGCGCGCTGGCGAGGGCGGAGGCGTCCATGCGTACTCCAGGGTGTGAATGATCGTCGCGGCCGACCCTACCGGGTCAGGGCGCCGGGGACCCGTAACCGCGCGGCCACGTCGCGCAGCCGGGGCCAGGTCACGGCGGTGGTACCGGGCGGGGCGCCGGAGGTCACCCGGCGCAGCATCCGGTCGGTCTCGTCCACGTCGGGCCGTCGTCTCGGGTCGCGGCGCAGCAGACCGGCGAGCACCGGCCGCAGCGGCCCGGCCCGGGTCGCCGGGTCCGGTGGCGCGGTGGCCAGCGCGGTCAGCGTCGCCATCGGAGTGGACCGGGCGTACGGGGGACGGCCCTGGACGGCGGCGTACAGCGTGGCGCCGAGCGACCACAGGTCGGCTGCCACGGTGGACGCCCCGTCCCGGGCGCGTTCCGGCGAGATGTACTGCGGCGAGCCGATCACCATCCCGGTCCGGGTGATCGAGCCGTCGCCGTCCAGGGTGGCGAGTCCGAAATCAGTCAGTACCACCCGGCCCCGGTCGCCGATCAGCACGTTGTGCGGCTTGACGTCGCGGTGCAGGACCCCGTGGCCGTGCGCGGCCCGCAGCGCGGCCAGCACCCGCCGGCCGATCGCCGCGACCCGTACCGGCGGCAGCGGGCCGTCCTCTGCGACGACCTGGTGCAGCGAGCGGGACCGGACGTACTCCATCACGATCAGCGGGCAGCCGGCGACGTGCCGTACGTCGTAGATGCGGACCACGTTGGGGTGGTTGAGCCGGGCGGCGCTGCGCGCCTCCCGCAGCGTACGGCGGCGCAGCGCCTCGCGTTCGGTGTCGTTCATCCAGTCCGGGGGCAGCACCTCCTTGACCGCGACGTCGCGGTGCAGGACCTCGTCGCGGGCCAGCCAGACACGTCCCATCCCGCCGCTGCCGACCGGACGCACGAGCCGGTAGCGGTCCGCGATCAGCTGCGGTCGCACGATCACCGTCTCCCATCGTCAGCCCACGACTGCATACAGTAGTTGTGGGCTGACGATGCCGGATCAGCTGGAGAAGTGGCGACCATCAGCCGTTTCGCTGCGCCGGGTGACCTAACAGCCGAGTGGCCACCGAGCAGCCGAGTCCGTCGACGAGTAGCTGAGTGTGTCGACGAGCCGCCGGGTACGCCTACGAGACGGCACCTCCGACCGCCGCGAGCAGGTTGCCGTCCGGCACGACGAGTTTGGCCGCGCCGCCGGCCAGCTGAGCGGCCGCCCGCCGGGTGTTGAAGCCCGGCGCCTCGCGG
This sequence comes from Solwaraspora sp. WMMA2080, assembly GCF_027497395.1. GTDB lineage: Bacteria > Actinomycetota > Actinomycetes > Mycobacteriales > Micromonosporaceae > Micromonospora_E. The sequence goes on from NZ_CP114910.1 coordinate 602,932, forward strand.
ACCGCGGCGGCGTACGTGGCGGCGGTCTGCGCCGCGATCGTCGCCCAGCCGTACCGCCGGGTCACCAGTTGCCGGGCCGACCGGGCCACCCGCCGGGCGAACAGCTCGTCGGAGAGCAGCGTGTGCACTGCCTGGGCCAGCCCGTGCGGATCCTGCGGCCGGAACGTCGTACCGGTCACGCCGGGTTCGACGATCTCGGCGAGCCCGCCGGTGGCCGACACCGCCAGTGGCGCGCCGGCCGCCGCCGCCTCCAACGCCACCATGCCGAACGGCTCGTAGAGGCTCGGCACCACGGTCGCGTCGGTGGCGCCCAGCACCGCCGGCAGCTGCGACTCGGTCATGAACCCGGCGAAATAGATCAGATCGGCGACGCCGAGCCGCGCGGCCTGCGCCTGCAGCTCACCCCGGTACGGCCCGTCACCGGCGACGATCACCCGCAGCCCGGGATGGCGCTGGCGCAGCCAGGGCAGCGCCGCGATCAGGTGCTGGACGCCCTTTTCGTAGACCAGCCGGCCGGCGAAACCGATCAGTGGCCCATCGGCGGCGTACCGCTCCCGGGCCGCCGCCACCGCCCGCGTCGACGAGCGCCACACCCGGTCGTTCACCCCGTTGGCGATCACGTCCACCCGCGACGCCGGCAGCTCCAGCAAGTGGCTGACCTCCCAGCGCATGTAGCCGGAGCAGGCGATCACCCGGCACGACTCGTGGCCGAGCCAGTGTTCGATGGAGTGGATGGACTTGTTCATCTCGTCGGGGAGCCAGCCCTGGTGGCGGCCGGCCTCGGTGGCGTGGATGGTGGCGACGAGGGGGATGTCGAGGTGTTCCTTGAGGGTGACGGCGGTGTGGGTGACGAGCCAGTCGTGGGCGTGGATGACGTCGTATTCGGCGGTCTGGGTGGCGCGGAGTGCGGCGCGGGTGAGGGTGTGGTTGAAGGCCATGGTCCAGGCGAGGAGGCTGGGGGTGGCCAGGGGGAACAGGGGTGGGTCCTCGGCGGCGCGGATGATGCGGACGCCGTCGGCGTATTCCTCGAGGGGGGCGCCGGTGGCGTGGCGGGTGACGACGGTGACCTCGTGGCCGGCGTTGGCCAGGGCGACGGAGAGGGCGTGCACGTGCCGGCCCAGTCCGCCCACCACGACAGGTGGGTACTCCCAGGACAGCATCAGAATCCGCTGCGATCGTGGTGCGCGGATGTCGATCACGTCGGCGGCAGGTGACATCGACAGACCCCCCTCAATTCAAATCGGCGCGGACATGCGCGACCAGACACCTATTGCGGGTGCTGACGCGTCTTTGGGTTGCCGACGATACTGCCGGCAACGGGATAACCAGGGAAGACATTCGCGTTGCGCTGATGTAACAGGAACTGATCAGACTTGTCGGACCCGCAGTAGTTCGGCTACCGACCACGCCTGGAACGGGCAGCCGGTGGCGCCGTGTGGCGGATCCCCGTCGGCCGTTTCGCTGACCGAGCCGAGCCCGTACTCGCTCAGGTGGGCGGTCAGCCCGAGGAACACGTCGGAGACGTCCAGACCGGACCGCCGGGCCGCCGACACGTACGGGCCGATCAGCCACGGCCATACCGTGCCCTGGTGGTAGGCACCGTCACGGCGGGCAGGACCGCCCCGGTGCTGCCCGAGGTAGCCGGCTGAGTCCGGCGCCAGGCTGCGCAGACCCAGCGGGGTCAGCAGCGCAGCGCCGATCGCCCGCAGCGGTGCCGGGTCCGGCTCCAACGGGGCGTACGGCAGCGACCAGGCGAGCAGCTGGTTCGGGCGCAGCGCGTCGTCGTCTGCGTGCGGATCCCCGCCCAGCGGGTACTGCGCCGGGGTGTCCAGCACGTCGTAGAGCCAGCCCGACGGGGCCGGGTAGCGGGCCCGGAACGACTCCTGCGCCTTCGGGTACAGGCTCGCCGCCGCCCCCGGGTCGCCGTCCACCAGCTGCGCCAGTTCGCTCACCGCCGCCAGCCCGTTGACCCACAGGGCGTTCACCTCGACCGGCTTGCCTTCCCGGGAGGTGATCGGCACCCCGTACACCCGGGCGTCCATCCAGGTCAGAGCCTCGCCGCCGGTGCCGCCGGTGAGCAGCCCGTCGGCCTCGTCGACCCGGATGCCGAACCGGGTGCCGCGCAGGTGCGCGGCGACCACCTCGCGCAGCGCCGGCAGCAGCTCGGCCGCCAGGTCGATGTCGCTGGTCGCGGTGACGTGCCGGTCCACCGCGTGCAGAAACCACAGGGTGCCGTCGACGGTGTTGTACTCCACGTGCCCGGTGTCGGCGGTGTTCGCCAGCATCCCCTCGGACAGCGTCGCCGCGTAGCCGCGCAGCAGCTCACGTCCCTCGTCGGCCCGCCCGGTCGCCAGGAACAGGCCCTCGTACGAGGTCATCGTGTCCCGCGACCACGCCCCGAACCACGGGTAGCCGGCCACCACGTCCGGCCCGGTGCCGGTGCGCACCACGAACGCGTCGGCGGCCAGGGCCAGGGTGGCACCGACGGCGTCGGCGGGTTTCGCGGCCGCCACCACCGCCCGGTTCCGGGCCCGGGCGGCGGCGACGATCTCGGCCGCTGGTGCCGGGGACTGCTCCAGCTGCTCCGCCCACGCGGTCACCTCGGCCACCGCGCCGGGACCGTCGAGGGTGGCGGTGAAGCTGCCCGCGTACCACAGGTCCTCCTCGGCCCGCAGCCCGCGCGTCGCCTCCTCACGGTGGTACACGCCGTCCCACCAGGTTCCCGCCGGCACCCAGTCCGGTCCGTGTAGCCGGAACGCGCCCTCGACCACCGTCCCGCCGTCGACGTTGTCCATCCTCGGCGGGGGAGCCTGCCCGTCCCGTTCGCCGTGCGCGTCCCGCCAGGTGGTCACCGCAGCCAGGGTGAGGGTGACCGGTCCGCCGCTGACCAGCCGGTGGGTGACCGCCACGCACGGCGAGCCGTGCGTCATCGCGATCTCCCGTTCGATCACCACGTCGCCGATCCGCCACCGCCAGCGCGGCACCCCGTCGGTCAGGTCGAACCGCTCCAGCAGGGTGTGACCGGGCGGGTCGACCACGCCGGACGACCATTCGTGTACGCCGAGGCGGACCTGCGCGCCGGACGGCAGGGTGACCGCCGGGTCGAGGCTGACCAGTCCGATCCGCCGGGCCGCCGGGGTGGTGCCGGCGACCACCAGCAGGCCGTGGTAACGCCGGGTGCGCAGGCCACTGACCGTGCCCATCGCGTAGCCGCCCCGGCCGTCGGTGACCAGCCACTCCCGGCTGGCTCCGGCGGCCAGGTCGCCGCAGACCTGCGGGCCGAAGCTGATGTCGAGCAATGTTCCTCCATGGCTGGTCGACCGGCGCGAGCGGGCTGCGGGCCGGTGGCGGGACAGGGCTGGGGCGGTGGTACGGCGGGCGTGCTGGGCGGTCGGGCCGGCGAAACGGCGCTGGTGTGCCGGCAAGGTGACGGTCCGACAAGTGCCGGAAACACGTCCCAGGAAGAATGACCGACATGGTCAACTCCAGGCGGACGTATCGTGATCCGGAGCGCACCCGATTGGCGGAAGCCGACGCGGGTGAGCAACCGTGGCGGGCATGGGGGCCCTACGTGTCAGAGCGGGCATGGGGAACGGTACGGGAGGACTACAGCGAGCACGGTACGGCGTGGGACTACTTTCCGCATGATCATGCCCGATCCCGGGCGTACCGCTGGAACGAGGATGGCATGGCCGGCGTCTGTGACGACCGGCAGACGTTCTGCTTCGGCCTGGCGCTGTGGAACGGCGAGGACCCGATCCTCAAGGAGCGTATGTTCGGCCTGGGTGGCGACGGCGGCAACCACGGCGAGGACGCGAAGGACTACTGGTGGTACGAGGATTCCACGCCCACCCACTCCTGGATGCGTTGGCGCTACCACTATCCGCAGGCCGCCTTTCCGTACGACGATCTCGTCGCGGTCAACGGTATGCGCGGCCGCGACGAGACCGAGTATGAACTGGTCGACACCGGCATCTTCGACGACGACCGGTACTGGGCGGTAACCGTCGACTACGCCAAGGCGGGGCCGACCGACATGTGCATCGAGATCACCGTGGCCAACCGGGGCGACGCCGATGCCCGACTGCACGTCCTGCCCAGCCTGTGGTTCCGCAACACCTGGGGGTGGGGGCTGCCCGGCCGCGACCAGATCCCGGTGCTCACCGGCGACGGCGACCGCCTGGTCGGCCACCACTGGGTGCTCGGGCAGCTGGTGCTGCAGGGCGACGGCGACCCCACCCCGCTGCTGTGCGACAACGACAGCAACGCCGAGCGGCTCTGGGGCCAGCCGTCGCGTACCCCGTACCCGAAGGACGGCATCAACGACCACGTCGTCGACGGCGCCGACACGGTCAACCCGGAGCTGACCGGCACCAAGGGCGCACTGCACTACGTCCTCGACGTGCCGGCCGGCGGCGAGGACCGGATCCGGCTGCGGCTGACGTTGACCGCGCCGCCGCCGGGCAACAACCCGCCGCCCCGGCTCAACCTCGGTGCCGGGCACGCCGCGACGCTGGCCGCCCGGCACGCCGAGGCGGACCGCTACTACGACACCGTCATTCCGGCCGCCGCCACTGACGACGAACGTCTCGTCGCCCGCCGGGCATTCGCCGGTGTGCTCTGGGGCAAGCAGTTCTACCACTTCGACGTCGCCCAGTGGCTGGCCGGCGACCCGGCCAGCCCGCCGCCGCCGGACGGGCGCGGCCACGGCCGCAACGCCGCCTGGTGGCACATGAACAGCTTCGACGTCATCTCCATGCCGGACCCCTGGGAGTATCCCTGGTACGCCGCCTGGGATCTGGCGTTCCACTGCTCGACGCTGGCCCGGGTCGACCCGCAGTTCGCCAAGGACCAACTGCTGTTGCTGCTGCGCGAGTGGTACATGCACCCCAACGGGCAGATCCCGGCGTACGAGTGGGCTTTTGCCGACGTCAACCCACCGGTGCACGCCTGGGCGGCGCTGCGGGTGTTCGACATCGACGGCCGGCGCGACTTCGAGTTCCTCGCCCGGATCATGCACAAGCTGCTGCTCAACTTCACCTGGTGGGTCAACCGCAAGGACATCAACGGCAACAACGTCTTCGAGGGCGGCTTCCTCGGGCTGGACAACGTCGGGCCGTTCGACCGGTCCGCCGCGCTGCCGGTGGCCGGGGTGCTGGAGCAGTCCGACGGCACCGGCTGGATGGCGACGTACGCGCTGAACATGCTGGACATGGCGTTGACCCTGGCGGTGCACGACCACACCTACACCGACATCGCCACCAAGTTCCTGGAACACTTCGCCTACATCGCCGCCGCCGCGTACGACCAGGGGCTGTGGGACGAGGAGGACTCGTTCTTCTACGACCAGCTGCGGCTGCCCGACGGCGACACCCTGCCGCTGAAGGTACGGTCCGTGGTCGGCCTGCTGCCGCTGGCCGCCACCACCACGCTGCACTCCGGCACCCTGGCCCGGCTGCCGGAGCTGGCGGCCCGGCTGCGTTGGTTCCTGACCAACAAACCGGAGTACGCCGACGTGATCGGCGCCCGCCGGCTGGCCGGCGACGGCCGGCAGCACCGGCTGCTGTCGATGGTCGGCCCGGAGCAGATCGTGCGGATCCTCGCCCCGATGCTCGACGAGGAGGAGTTCCTCTCCCCGTACGGGCTGCGTACCCTGTCCCGGCGGCACCTCGACGAGCCGTTCACCGTCTCCCTCGGCGGACAGGACTTCACCGTCGGCTACGAGCCGGCCGAGTCGGCCAGCGGGCTGTTCGGCGGCAACTCCAACTGGCGGGGCCCGATCTGGATGCCCACCAACTACCTGCTGGTCTGCGCGTTGCGCGACTTCGCCACCTTTTTCGGCGACGACCTGCTGATCGAGTACCCGACCCGGTCCGGCTCCAAGCGCACCCTCAACGCGATCGCCGACGACCTGTCGCACCGGCTGATCTCGCTGTTCCTGCGCGACGGGTACGGCCGGCGGCCGATCTACGGCGCCGCCGAGACGTTCCAGCAGCACCCCGACTGGCGGGACCTGATCGCCTTCCCGGAGTACTTCCACGGCGACAACGGCGCCGGCCTGGGCGCCTGGCACCAGACCGGCTGGACGGCGCTGGTCGCCGACCTGATCCTGACGGTGCGGGCCGATCGGGGGGCTCAGCCGGGCTGAACCCGCCGGTGGGCGTACCCGGGTGCGTGCTCGGGACGCGGTCCGATGCCGATCAGGTAGGCGGGCAGTAGCGACGCCGGTGGGAACCGGCGCATCAGGGCCAGCAGCGGTGCCGGAGGGCCGCCCCGTCGACCCTCCAGGATCGGCCGCACCACGGTGCGGTGCATCACCTGCTGCAGGGTCTGCACCACGACGGTCGGCAGGGCCCGGCGGGCCCGTACCGTGGCCAGCTCCGCCGGGGTGATCCGGCCCCGGCGCAGCGGCCCGGCCAGCCGGGTCGCCGCCGCGACGGCGTCGGCGACGGCGAGGTTGATCCCGACCCCGCCCACCGGGCTCATGGCGTGGGCGGCGTCACCGATGCAGAGCAGGCCGTCGCGGTGCCAGCGGCGTAGCCGGTTCACCCGTACGTCCAGATGTTTGACGTCGTCCATGCTGGTCAGCGCGTCGAGCCGGTCGGCGAGCCGGGGCGCGACGGTGGCCACCTGACGCTGGAACGCCGCCAGCCCGCGGCTGCGCAGCTCGGCGTCGGTCCCCTTGCGGGCGATATAGGCGACCTGCAGGTGGCTCTCCCGGGGGAACACCACGACCATCGCGCCGTGGCCGGCGGCCGGTACCAGGCCCGACAGGTCGTCGGTGTCCCGCTGGGGCAGCCGGAACCACCAGACGTCGATCGGCACCGGAAACTCGCGGGGCCGCAGCCCGGCCGCCCGCCGTAGGGTCGACCAGCGTCCGTCGCAGGCCACGGTCAGCGCGGCCCGGATCTCGCCGGTCGCGCCGTCCGTGGTCCGGTAGCGCACCCCGGCGACCCGGTTACCGTCGTGCAGCAGGCCGGTCACCTCGGTCCCCATCCGCAGGGTGAAGGTCGGCTCGGCCGACGCCGCCCTGGCCAGCAGGTTGAGCAGGTCCCACTGCGGCACCATCGCGATGTACGGGTGCGGGGTGTGCAACCGGCGTAGATCTCCGATGACGATCCGCCGGCCGTCGCCGGTTGGAAAGGCGACCTCGTGGATCCGGCTCTGTGGCAGGGCGGCGAACTCGTCGCCGAGGCCGAGCTCGTCGAGCAGCCGCAACGTCGACGGGTGCACGGTGTCGCCGCGGAAGTCCCGCAGGAAGTCCTCGTGCTTCTCGCAGACGACGACCCGTACCCCGGCTCGGGCCAGCAGCAGGCCGAGCATCATGCCGGCCGGTCCACCACCGGAGACCACACAGTCGGCGGTGTCAGTGTCCAACGCGACCACCTCCATCGATTTCATCAGGCGTTGAATAAATCGACGATAGCGCGACCACGGCAATCCGTCCGACTCATCGGACCGGGTGTGGGCAACGACACCGATCGACTGAACGCGGGCGGGTCAGCCGACGAGCAGCGGCAGCAGAGTGAGCGAATTGACCGCACCGTGCACGGCGACGATCGCCCACACGTTGCGGTACCTCGACCACAGGTAGCCGAGGAACAGGCCGAGACCGCCGTTGAACATCAGCACCACCGCGACCGTGTCGGCCAGCGGGCCGGTGCCGACCCGATGGGTGTGCATCGCCGCGTACAGCAGCGCGGTCGCGGTGATCGCCGGCCAGCGGCCGAGCAGCGCCTCCAACCGCGTCTGCAGCAGCAGCCGGTAGAAGACCTCCTCCAGCACACTCGCGGTCAGGAAGGTCAGCAGCATTGCCGCGAGCAGGACCATCGGGTCGTACGCCCGGTAGCCGGACAGGTCGGACGGTCCGGCCAGCGGGCTGTGGTACGCCAACCAGGCCCAGCCGACGACCGCCGGCACTGGGCCCAGCCAGTACCAGCGCCCCGGGAGCGCCCGTCGATGCTCCCGACCGCCGGGCGGTGCTGCCGGCCAGGTCCGCAGCACCCACCATGCGCCGCCGAGCAGCAGTGCGACCTTCACCGGGCCGTACCAGACGCTTCCCGGCCCGAGGGGCAACGCCAGCGTGGCGAACGCCACCGCGACCGCGCCCAGGCCGACCACCTGCCGGGTGAGGGCCGCCCGCGCGTCGGCAACCGCCGGGCGCAACACCGGCAGTCGCGGCGGCACCAGCCTGGCCAGCAGCATCCCGGCGACCAACGGCACCACCACCGCGGCGACCGTCACCGGGGACGCCTCGACGTCCGCCGAGGTCGTCAATTCGCTACGCTCGGTGGCGAGTAGCCACAGCGGTGCGCCGCCGATCATCGTCAGGCCGAACCCGGTCAACAGCCGGTCCGGTGCGACGACGCGTGACGGCATGGCGCCGAGGGTAGCCAGCGGTCGCATCCCGACGTATGCGCGTACCGCCTCGAGATGGCACTGTCGCTGCCCTGGCCGACCGCACGGGTAGGGTGGCGGGCATGGCTGTCACCTCAGAGATGGTGCCGTTGGGCACCCCCGCGCCCGACTTCGCGCTGGCGGACGTCTCCGGTCACGTGGTCCGCCGCGACGACTTCGCCGACGCCCCGGCGCTGCTCGTCGCCTTTGTCTGCAACCACTGTCCCTACGTGAAGCATGTCGAGGTCGGACTCGCCAAGGTGCTCGCCGAGTTCCCGAACCTGGCAGTCGTCGGCATCTGCACCAACGACGTCGACGCCTACCCCGATGACGCCCCCGCGCAACTCGCCGCGCAGGCCCAGCGGGCCGGCTGGACGTTCCCGTACCTCGTCGACGCCACCCAGCAGATCGGGCGCGCCTACCAGGCGGTGTGCACACCGGACTTCTTCCTGTACGGCGCCGACCGCACCCTGGCCTACCGGGGCGCGTTCGACGACTCCACCCCGGGCAATGGCAAGCCGGTCACCGGGGCGGCGCTGCGGGCCGCGATCGAACTGGTGCTGGCCGGGCAGCCGGTACCCGAGCCGCACCAGCCCAGCATGGGCTGCTCGATCAAGTGGCGATCCTGACCGGACCGTCGGTGCGGGCGGCTTCCGGCCCCTGGTAAACCCCGATCGGCGGCCGCGCGTCAGTCCGGTATGACCCATCTGCGCGTACCGCTGATCCTCAGCCTCGCCGCACTGCTGGCCGCCGCCGGCTGCACCGCGGCCGACCCGACGGGAGCCGGCGTCGGCCAGCGGGAGTCACCCGTGGTGGTGGACCCAGGCTGGAGCGGACCGGGGGGACCGGACGGAACCAACGGCCCCGGCCCGGGCGAGCGCCGGGTGCGGTACGGCTGGTCGGTGCCGTCGCAGACCGTCGTGATCCGCAACGGCGTCCATCCGCCGGTCGCACCCCGGCCGGCTCCGCCGCTGCCGTACCTGGTGGAGGTCGAAGCCACCGACCACGCCGACGCCGACCCGGCGTACAGCCGGATCTCGTTCGTGTTCCGGTCCGGATTTCCGTCCTACGAGGTCGGTTACCAGCCACGGATCGTCTTCGACGGCACGGGTGAGCCGGTCGACCTGCCCGGCGACTGCTTTCTGCAGATTCGGTTCGTCACCGCGCAGGCACACGACGCGTACGGCCGGACGTCGGTCCGCCGATCGCCCGGCACCCAGCTGCGGCTGGGCAGCCTGCGTGGCTACGGGTTCGCCGGCGACTACGAGGGCCGGGTCACCTACGGTCTGGGTCTCGACCCGGCCGACGGGCCCGACCAGCCGCCGCCGGTACGGGTCGCCGAGGTCGGCCTCGACGGCCGGTTCATCGTCGCCGTCGACGTCGGGTACTGACCGCTGACCGCTGACCGCTTCCGGCTGGGGCTGTCACGGGGCCGCTGCGGGTTGAGGCTGTCGCGGGGCCGCTGCGGCTGGGGCCGTCGTACGGACCGTGACCCGGTCCGGCAGGATGTGGCCCGGCGGGTACGGGTACCGCCCGGAGCGGACCGACCGGGCGGACGGGACAGACAGGAGAGACGGTGTCTGACGCGGTGGTGGTCGGAGCCGGCATCATCGGGCTCAGCTGTGCCGTCCGGCTGCAGCAACGGGGACTACGGGTGACCGTGGTCACCGCCCACCCCGTCGAGCAGACCGTGTCGGCGGTGGCCGCCGCGGTCTGGTACCCGACCCGGACCGACGGCACGTCCCGGGTGCTCGACTGGGCCCGTCGCACCTTCGACGAACTGGCCGACCAGGCCCGGCAGCCGGTCCCGGGGGTGGTGATGCGACCGACCCGGATGCTGCTGCGTACCCCGGTCGACGATCCACCGTGGTGGGCGGCGGCCGTTCCCGACCTGCGTTACTGCCCGGTCACCCCGGTGGTGCCGGCCACCGGCGCCGGTCCGGCCGGTGAGGTGGTTGCCGAGTGGCGGTGCACGGTGCCCACCGTGGAGATGCGACCGTACCTGGACTGGCTCACCCGACGGTTCGTCTCCGCTGGCGGCGTCCTGCGCCAGCGTGACCTGTGCAATCTGGCCGAGGCGGGCCAGCTGGCGCCGGTGGTGGTGAACGCCACCGGCCTGGCCGCCGGTCGGTTGGCCGCCGATCCGGCGGTACATCCGATCCGCGGCCAGGTGGTGCTGGTGGCCAATCCAGGCATCGCCACCTCGGTACGCGACGAAGACCACCCCGACGGCGCCACGTACGTGCACCCCCGGCGACGCGACGTCGTGCTCGGCGGCACCTTCGAGCCAGGCGTCGACGGCGAACTGCCCGACCCGGCGACGAGCCGGGCGATCCGGGCCCGCTGCGCCGCACTCGTTCCCGAGCTGGCCGGTGCGGCGGTCCTTGCCCAGCGGGTCGGCCTGCGGCCTGGGCGGCACGGCGGTGCCCGGGTGGAGGCCGATCCCGCGCCGCCCGCCGGGGTCACGCAGCTGATTCACTGCTACGGCCACGGCGGTGCCGGCGTGACGCTGAGCTGGGGCTGCGCCGACGAGGTGGCGTCGCTCGCGGTCGAGCCTGCGTGACGGCGCCGGGCCGCCTTCAGCCGTCGGGCTGGTCGAGCGCGGTGACCGTCACCTGGTACGACGGCTCGTCGGCGTACTCCTCGCGGTAGCAGATCCGCTGGATCTGCCGGTCGGTGACAAACAGCGCCACGTCGACGAGGACGCCGAGGTGGGCGACGGTGCCGGCCGGTTCGTGGCGCTTGTCCTGCAGTACGTCGCCGATGCCGCCGAGGAAGTTCGTCGCGTAGCCGAACTGGTGCCCGCTCGGACGACGTACCACGACCTCCAGCGCAACCGGATCGGCCAGCGGCGTCCAGCCGCTGCGCTGCGCCGCGTCGCACGCTGCGGTCAGCAGGGTACGGACCCGCGCCGCCTGCCGATTACCGGCGGTGAAGATGGACAGTGTCTGATTCTTCAGTGGTGGCAGGCCCGGGACATCGAACGCCAACGCGAGCGCCTGACGGTCACGCATCAGGACCTCCTCAAAGATCGACGGCGGGGTGCGCCGGACGGTCGGCGGGCGTACCGGCGGGAAGAGCGGGTCGGCGGCGGCGACCGAGTCGTAACGAAAACTACCTACCCTGTTCACGCGTCGCCCAGGGTCCGTTCGTTCACGATCCCGGATCCAGCGTTGTGAACGGACCGGCTGCGCGGGCGCCGCGCTCCCGGCACCGGACGGATCGGCGGGCACCGTCCGGGCCGATGCCGGCACCGGTGTTTGCCGGCGCAACGAACGGGTAGCGCGGTACCGGGGGCAGACCCGAGCCGAAGGAGCTATCGATGGACGACCCGATCAACCTGTCGGTGATCTACTACAGCGCCACGGGGACCACGTACCAGATGGCGCAGGCCGCCGTGGAGGCTGCGGAGAAGGCCGGGGCGCAGGTGCGGCTGCGCAAGGCCCGCGAGCTCGCCCCCGAGGAGGCGATCCGGTCCAACTCCGGCTGGCACGCGCACCGGTTGGAAGCCGAGGACGTGATGGAGGCCGAGATCGACGATCTGGCCTGGTCGGACGCGGTCATCTTCGGCACCCCGACCCGGTACGGGGTGATGGCCGCGCAGCTGAAGCAGTTCATCGACGGCAGCGGGCCGCTGTGGGCCAAGGGGGTCCTGGTCAACAAGGTGTTCTCCGGGTTCTGCTCGACCGCCACCGCGCACGGCGGACAGGAGGCGACGCTGTTGTCGCTGTACAACGTCGTCTACCACTGGGGCGGCATCGTGGTCACCCCCGGCTACGTGGAGCCGAGCCAGTTCGTCGGCGGCAATCCGTACGGCGCCTCCCACACCAGCAACAACGGCGAGATCCCGCCGGACGAGGCGGCGCTGACCGCGACCGCCCTGACCGCCCGGCGGGTGGTCGACATCGCCGCGGCGGTCAAACGCGGTCTGGCCGCCGGTTGACCGCGACCAGATCGACCAGCAGGTCCCGCAGTACGTCCAAGCCGTCCGGGCTGAGTACCGACTCGGGATGGAACTGCACCCCGGCGAAACGCGGGCCGACCAGCGCGTGCACCGCGCCGTCGGTCTCGTCCCGGCACAGCCGGACCTGCCCGTACGGAGTGGGCAGGCTCGCGGTGGCGCTGCTGGCGGTGAAACTTGAGTAGAAGCCGACCCGGCGCGGGACACCGAGAAGGTCGATCTCCCGCTGCAGTCCCTGGCTGGGCAGTGGCCGCCGGGTCACCGCCAGGCCGAGCCGGTCGGCAAGCACCTGGTGGCCCAGACAGATGCCGAGCAGCGGCTGCCCACGGTGCAGCGCGGCCTCCACGACCCGGCGCAGCACCGCCATCCGGGGCTGCGCCGGATCGGTCGGGTCACCCGGGCCGGGCCCGGCGACCAGGACGTCCGCGGTTGCCAGGTCTACCGTCGCGATCCGGTCCCAGCGGACCTGCCGGACCGCCGCGCCGAGCGCCCGCAGCAGGTGGGCGAGCATGCCGGTGAAGCTGTCCTCGGCGTCCAGGACCAACACGTCCAGATCGGTCAACCGGGACTCGGCCACCGCACCGGAAACCCGCTGCTCCAGCCAGAAGCGGGCCAGCCGGTCGTTGCGGGCGGCCAACGCGCGTACCACGGTGGGGTGTTCGGGGTGGGCGAGCGCGGCGGCGACGCCGGTGCCGGCAGTCCCGGCCGGCAGCCCGATTCCGCAGGTCACGGCCCGGTCGGCCGCCGGCCGGTCCGAAGGCGCCGCCGGTGCGGAGTCCGGACCGGAGAAGGGCGTGGAGGCCGGACCGGAGGCGAGCCCGAGCGACGCGAGGACCGCCGACGCCTTCGCGTGCGTCTCGGCCACCTCACCGGACGGTGTGGAGTGACGCACCAGGGTCGCGCCGACCGGCACGCGGATCTCCCCGGTCAGATCGATCTCGGCGGCCCGGATCAGGATCGGGGCGTCGAGTGTCTGCGCGCCGGCCAGGTCGTGGCCGAGCAGTGCGAGCACCCCGGCGTAGTAGCGGCGTCCACCGGGGCTGTACCGGGCGATCACCCGGCAGGCGCTCTCGATCGGGCTGCCGGTGACGGTCGGCGCGAACATCGTCTGCCGGAGCACCTCCCGCACGTCGTGGCAGTTGCGTCCGGCGAGCAGGTACTCGGTGTGGCTCAGCCGGGACATCCGCTTCAGGTAGGGGCCGATCACCTGGCCGCCGTGCTCGGCGACCGTCGCCATCATCTTGAGCTCCTCGTCGAGCACCATGTAGAGCTCCTCGACCTCTTTGGGATCGTCGAGGAACGACAGCACGGTGGCGAGATCCGGCTCACCCTGCGGATGCCGCAGGGTGCCGCTGATCGGGTTCATCATGGCCAGTCCGTCGCTCACGCTGACGTGGCGTTCCGGCGTCGCGCCGACCAGCACCCGCTCGCCGGTGTAGACCAGGAACGTCCAGTAGGCGCCGAGTTCGTCGCACAGCAGCCGGCGGAGCGCGCTCAGCCCGGCGACCAGCGCCGCCGAGCGGCCCATCCGGTCGGCGGCGGACCCGCCCGGTGCCACCAGCCGGGCCCGGTAGGTGCGGTGCAGTACGAAGTTGGCGCCGGCACCGTTGCCGATCTCGTCCCGCAGCACCCGGGCCACCAGGTCGGCGTACTCGTCGTCGGCGATGTCGAAGCCGCCGCCGTCGGTCGCCACCGGCGTGCCGGGCAGGTCGCGGACCGCCGCCGCGACCGGTACCTGACGGTAGGTCGACACCCGGATGCACTCCAGCGGAAGCCCGTCGTCGACGTGGGCGAACCCGCGTTCGGCGATCTGCCGGTACGGGACCACCGCCAGCGTCGCCGGCTGGTTCGTCGGTCCGGCCGGCAGCGGGATGTCCGCCAGCCGGTCGGCGCGGTGCGGTGTGCCACGGAGCAGTTCGATGACGTCGGCGCCGTCGCGCCGCAGCAGCGCGAACGGACCTGGGTCGACGCCGTCGTGCACGGCGCGCAGCAGGCTGGACAGGTGGTCGGTCATCGGGTCCCCTCGGGCTTCGGGCGGCCCGGCGAGGAACTGCCCGGGTGGGGTCCCGGTGGCCGCCTCGACGGGCGGCCGGATGGTTTCGCGCTAGACGCGCGGCGGGGCCGCCAGGTCGGCGGGCCACCAGCAGCGAGTGAGCGCGAGCATGGCGCCAGCATACCGGTCCGGGACCGTGGCTGGGTACGGTGATCGACGATGAGCATCCTCGCCCTCGATCTCGGCACCTCGTCGGTGCGCGGCCTGATCCTCGACAACGCGGCCGTGCCGCAGCAGGACGCGTTGGCCCGCCGCAAGGTGGCGTTGGCGGTCGACCGGGACGGCGCCGCCACCCTTGACCCGGCCGACTACCTGGCCGCTCTGATCGACTGCATCGACGAGCTCGACTCGGCCGGCCGGCTCGACGGTGTCGGCCTGGTCGCCTCGGCGGCCCAGTGGCACTCGGTGCTGCCGCTGGATCCCGCTGGTGCCCCGATCGGCCCGCTGATGACCTGGCTGGACACCCGACCGGCCACGTTGCCCGGTGCGGCCGCGCCGGCCGACGAAGCCGACTTCCACCAGCGCACCGGCACCTGGTGGCACCGCTTCTACTGGACGGTGCGACTACCGTGGCTGCGCCGCCACTGCGGCGGCCGGCCGGCGCGCTTCGTCGGCCTGCCGGAGTACGTGCTGGCCGGTCTGCTCGGGCATGCGCCGATGTCGGTGTCCCAGGCGTCCGGCACCGGCATGCTCGACCTGGTGACCATGCAGTGGGACCCCGAGGCCGTGCAGCTGGCCACGGTACGTCCTGGTGAGCTTCCGGAGCTGGCCCCGGCGGACTGGCGCGGGCAGCTGCGGGCCGAGTTCGCCCGGCGTTGGCCGGCGTTGGCCGGCGTGCCGTGGACCCCGACGATCGGCGACGGCGCCGCCTCCAACATCGGCTCCGGATGCCTGGACCCCAGCCGGGCTGCGGTCACGGTCGGCACCTCAGCTGCGGTACGGGTGGTCCAGTTGGCTGCGCCGGGCGTGCCGTTGCCGCCATTGCCGGCACAGCTGTGGCGCTATCGTGTCGACCACACCCGGATCGTCACCGGCCGGGCCTACTCCGCCGGCGGCAACCTCTACAGCTGGGCGAACCGGGAACTGCGCCTGCCGCAGGGAGCCGAGCTGAACCGGGCGCTGGATCTGATCGAGCCGGGTGAGGGCGTTCCTGCGGATCCCCGGTTCGGTGGCGACCGCCCGCCGGGCCGTGCCCCGGCCGGCTCCGGCGAGCTGCGCGGACTGGGGTTCGGCACCACAGCGGTCGACATCTTCGCCGGGCTGATGGAGGGCGTCTGCCGGCAGGTGGCAGGTGACCTGGACGAGATCGAATCGACGATGGACGGCCCCGTGACCGAGGTCGTTCTCGGCGGCGGCGCACTCTCCGCATCCGATTGGTGGCGCAGGGCGTTCGGTGCGGCACTCGCCCCGCGTCAGGTGCGCTATATGGCCGAGCCCGAGGTCGGTGCCACTGGGGCCACGCTGGTCGCTCTCGGCCGGTTCGACGGGCCGGGGCCGGCACGCGACATCGGCCGGACGGATGATGGTGAGTCGGCGGGTAAGCTACCCGCCAGTCAGCCACTGTATCCTTCGTGAGCCTTCCCGCAGGTCGCCGCATTGACAGCGGAACGTGGCCTGGTTGGATGGACCCCGCTCCTCGGCTTGGCCGGTGTCGGGGAAAACGGCGAGGAGGCGTGGTGGTTGCTCCCGGTGGCCCGTACGACAACGCGGTGCCGTACCCCCGCCGCCGCGTGACCAATGGTGACGGTGTGACGCCACACCGTCGTCGGCTCCGGCTGCGTCCACGGGACTGGCGGATGGGCGCGAAACTCGCCGCGGTGCTGGTCGTCCCGTCGGTGGCGTTCCTGGTGGTCGCCTCGGTGCAGACCGGCTCACTGGTCGGCCAGGCGACGGCACTCAACGAGTTCGCCCGGCAGGTCCAGATCGGCGAGCAGGTCACCGCGCTGGTACACGAGTTGCAGCAGGAACGCGACCGGACCGCCGGCGAACTCGCCGCCCGACAGAGCGGCACCGGGTACGACCCGGAGCGCAGCGTCGAGGCGCTGCAGCCGCACTACGACGCCGTCGACCGCCGGATCGCCGACTTCCTGGCCGCCGCCGGCCCACAGGCCGGCGGGGACGCGGCCTGGCAGACCGCCTACAGCCGGGTGCTCGAATCGCTGGACCAGCTGCCACCGCTGCGTGAGTCCATCTCCGGCGGCGCGGTCGGAGCCGACACCGTGTTCGGCAACTACACCCGGGCCATCGACACTCTGCTGGAGCTGCTCGCCGAACCGTCGCCGGGTCAGGACCGGCCGGAGCTGACCCAGGCGGTGCTGCGCAGCGTCCAGCTGGCCCGGGTGAAGGAGCTCGGCTCCCGGGTCCGGGCGCAGCTGTACGCCGCCGCCCGGGCCGGCCGGTACGGACCCGAGGACCAGGTCAGTCTGACCGACCTACGGGCGCAGCAACTGACCGCGCTCGCCGAGTTTCGGGTGACCGCGACCGGCAACCAGATCGCCCGGTACGGCCAGGCCGCCGCCGACCCCCGGTTCGTCGCCGCGGTGGACCTGGAGGAAACCACCATCGTCGGTGGCGCCGCCAGCCCGGCGGTGCTGGAACCGGACGCCTGGTGGGCCGCCAGCCAGGACCGCCACCAGCTGCTGCGTCAGGTCGAGTCGGGCGTGCTGGGCAGCGCGGTGAGCCTCGCCGATGCCCGCAGCGACCAGCAGCTGCAACGGACAGTGCTGGTCGCCGGGGCGGTGCTCGGGGTGCTGTTCATCGCGTTGTTCACCTCGGTGGCGATCGGGCGGTCGATCGCCCGATCGCTGCGGGTCCTGCGGAGCCAGGCGTTGCAGGTCGCCCAGCTCGACCTGCCGGACACCCTGCAACGGCTCCGTTCGGTGGAGTCCGGGGTCCCGCAGATCGAGATTCCTCCGGCGGCGGTACGCACCCGCGACGAGGTCGGTGAGGTCGCCGAGGCGTTCGTCGCGGTGCACCGTAGCGCGGTGACCGTCGCGGTGGAGCAGGCGGTGATGCGCCGCAACGTCAATGCGATGTTCGTCAACCTGGCCCGCCGCAGCCAGGTGCTGGTCGAACGGCAACTGGAGCTGCTCGACGAGCTGGAACGCGACGAGGGCGACCCGGACCAGCTGGACAACCTGTTCAAGCTCGACCACCTGGCTGCCCGGATGCGCCGCAACGACGAGAGCCTGTTGGTGCTGGCCGGGACCGAGGCTAGCCGGCGGTGGAGCCGTCCGGTGGCGCTGTCGGCGGTGACTCTGGCCGCCGCTGCCGAGATTGAGCAGTACCCGCGGATCCGCCACGACGTCGAGGACAAGCTGCACATCGTCGGGCACGCCGTCGGCGACCTGGTGCACCTGCTCGCAGAGCTGCTGGAGAACGCCACCGCCTTCTCCTCGCCGTACACCAACGTGCACGTCACCGGACACGAGTACGCGCCCCAGTCGGTTCTCATCGAGATCACCGACGAGGGGATGGGGATGTCCGCCGAGGCGATCGAGCAGGCCAACGCGACCCTGGCCGAACCGCCCGACGCCGACGTCGCCGCCTCCGAGCGGATGGGGCTGTTCGTCGTCAGCCACCTGGCCGCCCGGCTAGGGGTACGGGTGCAGTTGCGGCCGGCCGAACGGGGGCTGGTGGCCAACGTGTGGCTGCCCGGCACGGTGCTCGCGGCGCCGGACGAGGACTCGCCGTACGTCGCGTCGGTCGGCCGTAGCCCGACCGACTACCCGACCAGGGAGATGCGTGCCGTCGGCGCGGCGGTGCGGGCCAGCGCCGGTGACCCGGTGGCCGGCCGGCCACCGGCTGTGTTGGGTGGTCGTGGGCCGGCGTTCGCCCCGCCGGCCGCTCGTCCGTCGATCCCGGCGGACGAACCGGTTCCGGTGGTGCCTGCGCAACCAGCTGTGGTCGAGCAGCCGCGTGCGGTACCGGCGTTGCGTCAGATGACCGCGCTGCCGGCCGGACCGGCCGCCGGTGACCGGACCGTGGCGGTCCGGCGCGGCGGTCGCCGACCCACCCCGGCGCGGGCCGAGGCCATCCTCGCCTCCGCCGGTGGCGCCGCGGCCGGCGGCGCCGCGGCCGGCGGCGGCAGCGTCTGGTGGGAACGTCAACGTGGACCGGTCGCTCCGCTGCCACCCGCCCCAGCGCCGCCGGTGGTTCCGGTAACCGCCGGGACCAGCAGCAAGGGACTACCGGTACGGGTGCCGATGGCTTCGTTGCCCGTTCCCGCCGAATCTCCCGCAGCTCCCGTTCCGGCGCCGGTCGACGAGCCGGATCCGGATGCGGTCAGTAGCGTGCTGTCCCGCTTCTACGGCGGTGTGCGGCGGGCTGAGTCCGAGGACACCAGCGAGATGACCCTGGCGCCGGCCGGCCGCCGTGGTGAGGAGGAGCAAGAGTGAAGACTTTGAGCAAGGAGGCCCGCGACCTCAGCTGGTTGGTGAGCGCGTTCGCGGAGCGCGTGCCGGGTGTCGCGCATGCCATCGTGGTGTCTTCGGACGGTCTGCTGGTCGCGGTGTCGGAACATCTGCCCCGGGACCACGCCGACAAGCTATCGGCGGTGACCTCCGGGCTGATGAGCATCACCAGTGGTGCGGCCCAGATGTTCGACAACGACGTGGTGAAGCAGACCGTGGTCGAGATGGGCCGCGGCTACTTCCTGATCATGAATATCCGGGACGGTTCGATCCTCGCCACCCTCGCTGCTGGCGATGCGGACATCGGTGTGGTCGGCTATGAGATGGCGCGGTTGGCCAAGCAGGCCGGTGAGATGCTGACTCCGGCGCTGCGCGCCGAACTGCAGCAGGCGCTGCCGCGCTGAGCTCTCAGTCGGCGACCTCCACCAGGAGCGTGGCGAGCATGAGGTCGAGCTGGATGGAAATATCGGTGCCCACTGTGCCCTCTTGTCGGTGTGCGGCGAGTCTCGACCTTAGCTCGCCGGCCCGGTGCCGTAGCTGCTCAGGCGTGGCGCCTTCCGCCACCGAGACGCGAAACTGGTCGGCCGCGTCGCGTAGGTCAGCTGCGGCATCCGCCCTGATCCGCCCGTCAGTGGAGCCGTCGGCCACGAGCAGATCGAACTGCTCCACCACCCGCGCCGCCGTGGCCAGCAGCTCCGGCGGTGTGTCGTCCGGCCCGGTCGGGGGCCTGGCCGCCCCGGCGACCGGCGCGGTCGCTATCGGCGAGGGGGCCGCCGCGTGTTCGGCGGCCGGCAGAGGCGCGCCGAGTACCGCGGCCGCCACGACCGCGAAGGCCAGTAGCGCCGCCGCGCCGGCCCCGGCAAGACCGACCGCCGTCGAGGACATCCGGGCCCGGCCGGCGGGTGGTCGCGCGTCCGGCGGGACAGCCGGCCGCGCCGCCATCGCGGCCCGGCGCGGTGCCGGTTGGTCCGACTGGGCCACCATCGCGGCCCGCCGCAGCATCGGCCCGGCCTGCCGGGCCGGCGGTAGCCGGTCCACCAAGGTCCGGCCGCCGGGCGAAGCGCCGACCGGGCGCGGTCCGGGCAACGGGAACTCGACCATCACGCCGAGCACCGCGTGCAGGGCGTCGGCGATCTCACCGGCGGCCGGCCGCTGCGCCGGATCCCGGCTCAGGCAGGCGAGGCAGAGATCGGCGGCGGGGGCGGGCAGTCCGTCGGCGCGGGGTCGGGCCGGCGGGTCCGGTCGCTGTAGCCGGACGGCCGCCTCCCGCCAACTGCCGGCCGGTATGGGTGGTGACCCGGTCAGCATCTCGTAGCAGAGCGCGCCGAGGGCGTAGACGTCGGCCGCCGGATGGGCCGGCCAGTGAAGCAGCCGTTCCGGTGCGGCGTACGCCGGAGTGCCGAGCAACCAGCCGGCATCGGGCGCGGGTCGGCCGTCGGTCAACGCGGCGATGCCGAAGTCCAGGATCTTGGCGCCACTGGCGGTGAGCATGACGTTGCCCGGCTTGATGTCCCGATGCACCACCCCGATCCGGTGGGCGGCGGCCAGGCCGCTGGCCACCTGTGCGGTCAGCCAGACCGCAGCCTGCCAGGGCAGCGGCCCACCGGCCAGGCGGGCAGCGAGGTTCTCCCCGTCGACCAGTTCGAGGACCAGAAACGGCACCACATCGGTCTCGGTGATCGCCGCCTCGCCGTAGTCGTACACCTGGGTGACATGCGGATGAGTGATCCGGGCCGCGGCCCGGGCCTCCTGCCGACAAGCGGCCCGGACCGCTGGCGCGATCGGCGGCGTGAGCGCCTTCACCGCGACCGGTCGGTCGAGCAGTTCGTCGCTGGCCCGCCACACCTCGGACATCCCACCCAGCCCGATCCGTTCGACCAGTACGTATCTCCGGTCGAGACGCAACCCAGGACCGAACCCCATGGGCACAGTCTGTCCTGGCGCGTACCCGGCGTGGTGCGGTTTTCTGGTTACCGAGGGCGAGTTCCTCCGGAGGATGTAATCCCGGTCGTCTTCCGCGCGGCCCGGCCGTGGAACATCATCGCTGTCAGATGGCGTTCTCCGCGATCACCCGCCGGTACCAGTGCGCGCTTCGCTTGAAGATCCGCCGTTGCGTCGGGTAGTCGACGTAGATGAGCCCCCAGCGCTGCTGGTATCCCTCGGCCCATTCGAAGTTGTCCAGCAGCGACCAGACATGGTAGCTCTCCACGTTGACACCGGTGCTGATCGCCCGGTGCACGGCGGCGAGGTGATCCCGGAGGAAGGCGACCCGGCCGGGATCGTCCACCGAACCGTCCGTCGCCAACCGGTCCGGGGTGGGCAGGCCGTTCTCGGTGATCGTGATCGGCACGGTGCCGTACTCCCGGTGTACCCGGGTGAGGGCGTCGAACATGCCGTCCGGGTGGATCTGCTGCCAGCCCGCCTCCGAGGTCGGCCAGCGGCGGACCGTGCTGCCGTCTGCGGCGACGTAGAACGGGGTGTAGTACTGGACGGCCAGCAGGTCGATCGGCTCGGCGATGACATCGAGGTCACCGTCGTGTATCCCACCGGCCAGCCGGCTGGCCGGGCCGAGATCGGCCAGGACGTCCGCCGGGTAGCTGGCGAGGAAGATCGGGTCCAGGTACAGCCGGTTCTCGTAGCCGTCGTACAGCCGGGCCGCAGCGGCGGCTGCCGGGCTCGCGTCGGCTGGGTAGCAGGGATGCAGGTTGAGCGCCGGTCCGATCCGGCACGCGGCCCGCTCCGCGCGTAGCGCCTGTACGGCCAGACCGTGCGCGAGTTGGAGGTGGTGGGCCACCAGGTACGCTGCGTCCGCGTCCGGCCGGCCCGGGGCGTGATGCCCGCTGAGGTAGCCGTTCTGTACCACGGTCTTCGGCTCGTTGATCGTCAGCCAGACCGGCACCTCGCTGCCGAGGGCGTGGAACAGGATCTGGGCGTACTCGGCGAAGCGGTACGCCACGTCGCGCTGCTCCCACCCGCCGAGGTCCTGCAGGGCCTGTGGCAGGTCCCAGTGGAACAGGGTGGCCATCGGCTCGATGCCCCGCTCGAGCAGCCCGGCGACCAGTCGGCGGTAGAAGTCCAGCCCGCGCCGGTTGGGCTGACCGGTGCCGTCGGGCTGGATCCGCGGCCAGGAGATGGAGAACCGGTAGCTGTGCAGTCCGAGCTCACGCATCAGGTCCAGGTCGTGGCCGTACCGATGGTAGTGGTCGGCCGCGACGTCGCCGGTATCGCCGCCGCGGGTCCGACCGGGGGTGTGGCTGAAGGTGTCCCACACCGATTCGCCCCGGCCGTCCTCTTTGGCGGCACCTTCGATCTGGTACGCGGAGGTCGCCGCGCCCCAGCGGAAGTTGTTAGGA